>DKKR01000043.1 GCA_002455375.1 Bacteroidetes bacterium UBA6661 | reverse complement strand
CCTACTGCAAATGTTGTTAAGCTCCATAACCGTTTTATGCCGCTAAAAGCAGAAAGATTGGTAATAGTAGATGTTTATGGCCGCACAGTGTATGAACAGGTAAACTTTAACAGCACATTACATACACCGGATTTCAGTCATGAGCCTGATGGCATGTATATGGCAAAGGTAATACACCACGGAAAAACAGAAACACTGAAATTTATGGTGCAGCATTGAAATATTATTTGTTTTGAGTAATGTTGTTTAACACCACAGACAGTTTCTCTGTTAAATTTCTACGGCAAAAAGCTTCAATGTTTTTTGCATCGGATTTAAGTTCGCTTTTCAAAAATTTATTGAAATAATCTTTGAGTATAGTTTTTATACTGGCGACATCATCATAAGCTGCACAATGTCCACTTTGTGTTTCAACAATAATTTTTGCTGCATCGCCATCTGTGGGGCCAATGCACAATATAGGTCGTTTAGCAGCTATATATTCAAAAAGTTTTCCGGTCACCACACCTTTGGCATTGGGAGTGTTGTTGACCACAAGTAGTAGTACTTGTGATTGTTGTTGTATGCGCACTACCTCATCATGAGGAATGTAGTCTATGCGATAAACAAATTGCAGTAAGCCGGCATTTTCTATTGCGCTATTTACTAAAGTATCTACTTTACCGACTAACTTTATCTGAAGGTGATCCTTTAAAGAAGGCTCTTCTATTAAAAGCTGTTGTAAGGCTTTCCATAAGCTTTCAGGGTTTCGTGTTTTTACCATAGTGCCTACATGGGCAATGCTGAATTGTTTATCTGTTGACAGTGCAGCAGCTACAACATCATCATCATCGTAGCCGTTGGTAATACATTCAATCTTTCTGCTAAACTGAGTTGCAAACTCCTCTTGCATGGTCTTTCCTACGGTGACAACGGCATCGGCTGTAGTTACTACAGCTTTTTCCAGGCGGTGATGTTTTTTGTCTGCCCAGCGTGTTAGTTTTAAATCTTTGTAAAAATCAATATTGGTCCATGGGTCACGGAAATCTGCTAACCAAGGCAATCCCGTTTTGTCTATTAGCTGCATGGCTATCAGATGGCAGGTGTGGGGAGGGCCTGTGCTGGCAATGGCATCAACGGTATTGGTATTTAACCACTGCTGCAATGCCTTCACCGAAGGTTTGATCCATAACATCCTTGCATCTGGAATAAAAAAGTTGCCTCGCACCCACACGGCAAAATCCTGAAGAAAGCTTTTCTTTTTCTTTTCTGTCAGAAATCCTGCATGAATCTTCTCGTTTTTTTTACGACCTGTCAGCAGTTTATAAATTACATAAGGCTCTTTGATGGGTACTTTAATAACTTCCAGATTTTTTGGAATGTCTTTTAACAAGGAATTGTCTTGTTCCGGAAATTCGCCATTAGCAACGGTAAACACTACAGGCTCCCAACCAAATTCACTAAGGTATTTTGAGAATTTTAACCATCGCTGCACACCTGCACCACCACTAGGTGGCCAGTAATAAGTGATGATTAATACTTTTTTCAAGGCAATGAACTGTTATTTCTTATCGGTTCCTGATTTTACTTCAATCCATGCACCTGCTGCAAAGAGCAACAGAAGAACAATTGACCCTGCAAGTGAAATTTTTTCTCCTGTAAAGTAAACTTCAGGTTCAAACTTAAATTCTATTTTATGCTTTCCTGCCGGTACTGCCATGGCGCGCAACACATAGTTTGCCCGCACATAGTCAGCTTTTTGCCCGTCAATGTAAGCATTCCATCCTTTATCGTAATAAATTTCTGAAAACACACAGAACTGCGGCAATGCCGTCTGCGTTTCATAAACCAAGTGATTGCATACAATAGAGTTTAGTTTAATGGTAGCCGTAGAATCATGTTGAGGTGCAAAAGATTTTAAAGTATTTTCAAATCGCTTGTCAACGAAGGCTATAGTTCGCGGATTGAAATTTTCTAAGGCTTTTATTTCTGCATCGGTNNCTAGGGCTTTTATTTCTGCATCGGCATTTTCAACAGTTTTTACCGTATCAACAAACCAGGCAGCACCAATTGCACCCGGATTAAGTTGTGCCACAGGCTGCTGTCCTTTATCACTTACAATAAGATATTTTGTGTTGAGCATGTCAAGCACACTCATGTTATTTTTAGAAATACAGTTTTCAATCAGTTCCTGATAGCGCTTTAATTTGGCACCATGATATCCGCCAATACTTCGGTGAAAATAGGAGGTTGAAGCATCGCTGAAAGCATTTAATGTGGTGTTGAGTACACGGAATCCGGGTGTAGTATCCTGCAAAATTTGTGTATCTGCAGCAGTGGGTTCAAAAGGTTTTTGTGTTTTACTTTTTGCCACAAAATTGTTGTCATTGAGGTAACGTTTTCCAACAGGCCATAAGTCAACAATAAAAAGAACTGCAATAGTTATTACGGCAACACTTGCCTTTATTTTGTCTTTTAACATAAACCATAGTAATCCGAAAGTTGCAGCAATAAAAAATAACGAGCGTAATGCATCCATTCTCACTGCACTTTCGCGGTCTTGTTTTATGGCAGTAATCAGCCAGTCATACTGTTTAAGTTGTTCATCGGCTTGCGAGCTAAAATCATTAAACATTCCTGGTAGTAATGTAAACAATAAACAAAATCCACCTGTAATATAAAATGCCATCTTAAGTGATTTCAATATATCATTCTTGTTGGTTTTACCTTCAAATATTTCTTTCATTGCAAGAAGAGCGAGTAGTGGCATCGTGAATTGCGCAATGGTGAGTATCATACTCACAGCCCTGAATTTATTATATCCCGGAAAATGATAAAAGAAGAGCTCATTGAATGAGAGAAAATTTTCACCCCATGAAAGCATAAATGAAAGAATTGTTGCTACCAGCAGCCACCATTTCTCTTTGCCTTTAATTAAAAACAGGCCGGCAACAAATAGAAAACAAACTATTGCTCCGGCATAGGGAGGACCTGAGGTGGAGAGCATATTGCCAAAATAAAGTGGAACAGACTGTATAAAGCTTTTTGCTTGTTGTACAGGCACTCCATTACTTGTTAATGCCTTATAAGTTTCTGAACTTTCATCCAACGGACTAACAGAAGCGCCACCATGAAAGCGTGGAATGATGAGTGTAAATGTTTCGCTGATGCCATAACTGTAGCTGAATGCATAATCTTTGTCAAGACCTGAAGATTCTTTTTTAGAGGTAAGTTCGCTTGGTCCGCGGGTGGAATATTTTCCATACTCATACGTGGCTGCCAGACTGGTGTAATTGGGTAGTATTCCTATAACTACGGCAATGGCCAGTACGGAGGCACTTTTTATAAAGCCGCCTAACTCTTTTTTCATGATGGCATCAATGAAGTAAGCAATGGTCATTACTAAAATTGCAATCATCAGATAGTAAGTTATCTGAAGGTGGTTGGCATAGAGTTGTAAGGCAAGTGCCATAGCTGTTAAAGCACCACCAAACCAAAGCCTTCCCCGAAAAGTGAGTATAATACCTGCAAATACCAATGGCATAAGAGCAATGGCATGTGCTTTTGAATTGTGTCCTGCTGCAATGATTACAAAATTATAACTAGAAAAAGCAAAAGCTATGGCTCCGGCAATACCCATTCTATAATCAAATTTAAGTACCAGCATAAGAATGTAAAAACTTAATAAAGCGAGAAACACATAGGATGCCGGAGAAGGTAAAAAGAAAAACAAAATGTCATTGACATATTGTATCAGATTAGCAGGATACAAGGTTGAAATCTGATAGGCAGGCATTCCACTGAACATAGCATTTGTCCATAATGGTTCAACATGATATTTTGCACGGAAGTCAGTAAGTTCTTTACTCATGCCTGTCCATTGAGCGATATCATGTTGACTCAGTCCCTTACCTTCAAATAGAGGTAAAAAATATACGGCTGTTAAGAGTAAAAAAATTACAATGGCTATGCCGTGAGGGATTAACTTCTTGAAGTTTATCTGCATACGATTTCTTTATTGGGCAAATGTAATAGTTTGGAAAGGAATAATCCTGTTGTTTTTCAGGCAATAGAAAAGCCTTAACATCGGGGATATTAAGGCTTTTAGCTTATATGGGAAAATTACTTTGCTTTAATGAAGCGCTGTGTTTCTACATGACTTCCTGTGGCTGTAACAAAATACATGCCTGCTGAAAGGTCTTGAACATCAACAGAAACTTTTGTATTTGCAAGAACATTGATAGCTTTTATCACCTGTCCTGCAATATTTTTAATCTCTACCAAAATATGCTCTCCTTTTTGACCTGCAACATTCATGTTTAATAATTCTTTTACAGGATTAGGATATAAAATCATAGAAGTAGAAACAAGAAGGGTTTCAATACCTGTTGGTGTAGTGGTGCAGATTTCAAGCCCCCAGCCATTCAATGAGCCACCATCAGAATTAAAATGGTCAGTTATTGTTAATGTCCAGTTGCCTGCTGCTTGTTGCCCATTGAATACACTCAGCGGTGTAACGGCTTTATAAGTGCCACCACCTACGGGAGGACAAGGAAGCGCACCGGGTGCTGCGGCATCATCAAAATTACAATCAAAGTCATTTTCATTACCACAAATCTGATCAAACAATGTTACCGTTGTGTTTTGTGGACTTTTAATACTTATTGTAAGGTCACTAATCCATGTGTGCGTACCGGTAAGACCAACTACATTGACATCCGTAATAGTTCCTGCTGAAGCAATGTTTAATGTTGAAGTAACTGTAGGAGCACCACTTGACGGAATAACAACAGGAACATTTGCACTTGCTAAATTCGAGCAATTGTTGGTTGTAAATGACCATGAAGCGCTGAAGCTATTTGCAAAGCATGAATTATACGACTTCACATGCCAATAGTAGGTTGTACTTGATAGCAACGGGTTAGTAGTAAAAGTGTTTGTGCTGATGCCGGTTGCAGAAGCAATTACATTCGTAAATAATGAATCTGTTGCAACTTCAATATCAAATAGTGTTCCCGGGCTTAAAGCAGCTTGCCAGGTTAAAGTTGCAACGGAAGCGATGCCACTGCTGCCATCAGCAGGTAGTGTTAATGTTGCGGCAGGTAAGTTTACGTCTAAAATATCAAGTGTAACAGAAGTTGACTTTGTTACAGATGGAGAAGTTCCGGTGATAGTAAGATTATATGTTCCGGTCATAGAAGGTGTTAGTCCTGTAATCAGCAATTGCACAGGAGTGCTGTCATTTACTGCTGTGGCAGGAGTAAATGTTCCTGTTGCACCGGCAGGAAGTCCGGATACAGAAAATACAGTTGTTTCATTGAATGCCAGAAAAGTGTTGTACATAAAATTATAAGTAATGTCATTTGGAGGACAAACACTTTGTGTTGAATTACTCATATTCATTACAAATTCCGATGCCTGAATGTTGATATAACTTCCGTTTAGCGCATAAAAAATATTGCCTGCACCTCGAACCATCACACGTCCCCATGGTGAAGCAGCACCCGGTGGTACTACAACATTGGCACTGCCGTTATTAGGTACGTTGGTTGCAAGTGTATATGGGTAAGTGAATCCGCTGTCGAGAGAAAGAAAAATATTTACGAATGGTGAATTAACCGGAGCAACATCTGTGCCTGCTACATTCCATGTTACGGTTTCAGTAGCACCTGCATTCCAGTTTGTAGGTGTGTTTTGTGAAGTAACAACAAATGGACCTGAAGAAGCTACGGTTACTTGCATAAGGTCTGATGCTGTTTGACCACCATTCACATCGTTATCTCTAACAATAAAAGAGTAGTTTAAAGTTCTGGCTACATCAGGCGTTTTTTCCCATGTAGGATATAAGTTTTTTAGTACAACACTTCTCAGGTTGGGCATATAACGGTTAGGAGATGTTCCGGGTTTTATTGCTCGTGACAAGGGTCCAACAGCCCATGTTGGCTGCGGACTGCTGCTTGAAGGGGCTTGTGCTGCATCATTCTGACACCAGTTATACGTTAACGATGCCATGCCATCAGCATCGGTTGCAGTACCTTCTAATACAAATGCTGTTCCTTTTGGTATGGTAAAATCAGCGCCTGCATCAGCAGTGGGAGGATTGTTTGTTAATGCTGTTGTAACTGCGCAAGTGCTGCTACCGTTTTGAATGTTTGCAGAAATATCTCTTACGTTAACATAGTTAAAATCATCATCGCTGTGTGCCTGTATGTTTACAGAACAAATACCTGCATAGCCCATAATGGAACTGCCACTGCAAGGTTCTACCTCTGTGTTTCCACTACCACTACGGCTACAAGTATTCATAATGTGATAGCCACCATACTGATGTCCCATTTCATGCGCAACATAGTCAATGTCAAAAGGATCACCGGTGGGGTTGGCACTTCCTGTCATACCACGGCCTTTATGTGTGCCGCTTTGCGAGGAGCTTAAACAAACACAGGCAATACATCCTGCATTTCCTCCACCTGTAGTATTAAAGTTATGTCCTATATCGTAATTGTTCACACCAATATATTGATCACAAACTTGTGCTGTCTTTGTATTCCACTCATTTGACCAAGGATCCTGAGAGGTGTTTCCATAAAAAATTAACGTGTCATTGTTGGGAACAAATTCCATAGTAATTGCAAGGTCGCGTTCGTAAACACCATTTACACGATTCATGGTTATTGTCATTTGTGCCATGATGTCGGCCTTTTCATTACCGGGAGTTGTTGCAAAAATATTTCCATATTCAGCAGTGCAGGTAAGTGCAAGTCTGTATGTCCTCAATAATTGATCATCAGTATTGTTGTTGATACCTGCAACACTATTTCTCATGCTTGGTAACTCAGCATCTTCATCCGTGAGACATTCAAAATTGCGGACGTTGTTGGCTAAAGAAGATTTGTCATAAACAATATAGTAATTCAAATCCTTGGTATAAGTATCAATATAATTTGTAGGATTTGTTCCTGTCAAAGTCATGCAATGCAGACCAAACTGTGTAACGCTGAAACGCATTGTTGCAGTTGGGTCATCAATGCCTTGTGCGCAATATGTTTTAATCATCGGATACTTAGATGAAAGCACTGCCGGCATTATAGGTGATGCATAAACTCTGAAAGCATTCATTTTGCCGTAAGCATCAGGAAAATCAATTATCAGATTTGATTGCTGTCCACGATTAGGTGCCTGCTGTAATAAACTTTGCAATTGCTGCATGTTCAATTCATAAAAACGCGCAGTTGACGGAATGGTGTTTCGGTTCATTTTTCCCAGTCCTGATAAAGAAACCTCTTCAACAGGTTTCCAGCAGTTATTTCCTGCATGGGATTGCCCATAGAGAAATACTGCAATGATTAGCATGGCTAATTTGCTCTTAATAAAGTTTTGCATGTGTAATTTAATTTGTTTTTGTTTGATTTGGAAATGATGTATGAGTTATACCTCACATAGCAATTATTTCGCTAATATACATGGAACAAAAACAAGTTTAACCACAGTTTGCAGTCAGTTAATAAATGAGTAATCTTTGCGCGTTTTAAAGTTAAAAAAGGGTGTCGTTCTCATGTACTACCAATAATGGAACCTTTGTGTTGTAAGACACACTTTTTGCTATACTTGGCTTATACAACCCTTTGAACAAGTTACGATGACGGGTGTACATCACCAAAGCGTCAGCTTTGAACTTTTTAAGGAAATGACTCACGCCATTCTGAATAGAAACATCGGTACAGACGTATCCTGACTGTTTTGGATATTTTACTTTTTTACGAACAAGATCTGTTATTTTTTTAACATCTATCTCATCTTTCGATAATGTTGTTGTGTCAATATAAAGAAATAAAAGTTCGCTGTTAAATTCTTTCGCAAATGGAATCAGTTCTGATGCTTTGCTCAGGTTGTCATCTGAAAGGTCAGTTGCATAAACAAGTTTTTTTAGTCCGTTGAACTTTACACGTGGTGGAATAAGAAGTACAGGACAAGGTGCATTTTTCACAACACGACCTGCATTGCTGCCAATTAAAAATCGTTCGCCTGCACCGGTGCCTGTTGTACCCATGACAATCATGTCAACTTTCTTTTCAGAGGCAGTCTCCATTACCCGTGCAGAAGCTAAACCTTGTTGCAGTATCAACTCTACTTTGAGTTTAGCATATTTATTTACAAAAAATTTCTCTTTGAATTTCTTTAGTTTTTTTGCTGCAGCATCATGCAGTACTTTGTAATCATATTGTACTGTCACAAAAGCTACATCACTGTATAAAATCGGTGTTTCGAAAGTATGCAGAAGTATTAAACTAGCATTTGTTTTCAGAGCCATTTCGCTGGCATAGGCAACAGCATGAGTTGCATTCGAAGAAAAGTCAGTCGGACAAAGAATAAATTTCATATTAATATTATTTAAGTTATGTTATTTTATAAAGAAGTGATCTATAGAGATTAAATCCCATGCATCAGGTAATAACAGTAAGGTAACTAATAAAGCCAATCGGGGGAAAACATGTTGTAAATCCCACATGGGACGCATGAGGCTGAATGCAAGAGATGCACCAATCATATTCAAACCAAGAAGGTATAAAGAATAATATTTAAAGAGTCCGATAATTAATAATAAACCTCCTGCAAATTCTATAAATGATGATAATGTCAATAGCGGTTTTACAACAGATAGAGGAATGCCTTTTTTTACTAATTCCGAACGGTAAATTTCAGTTACTTTAGTTATGCCAATAGTAAAAAGCTTTTCATAACCCTGGAACAAAAACAAGATGCCAAGCAAAACTCTGCAAAGAAATACAGCAAAAACCTCAGGTGACCCAATACTGTGCATGACTAATTTTTCTACAAAATTAGAAATTAAAAATTATTAACGAATGATTTATCTCACAGGATATTGTGATATTAGAAATTCTTTGAAGAAGGATTTTGTAAAAGGAAGCAGAAAAATTTTAAATTTGCAACTATAAACATCTATGCTTTCATTCTTAACAGAGCGTTTTAAACAGCATAAAGAGAACGAAGAATATTACAAATTGGCTCGTTCGCGCTATGTTATTGCACATGAGTATTACCGATTCAGAATTAGTGTACGGCAGGCACTTGTTTCTTTAATCTTTGTTTCTTTAGGTATTATTTCAGCGGGATTTGGATTGAAGGGGTTTTTATTGCCTAATCAGTTTATTGATGGGGGAGTGACAGGCATTTCGCTCTTAGTGAGTTTAAAGACAGCAATTAGTGTTTCAATATTGATTGTAGTCATTAATATTCCATTTCTGATTCTTGCTTATAAACAAATTGACCGCAGATTTTCTGTTAAGAGTATTATTGCTATTGTTTTTCTGGCATTAGCTGTATATTATATCCCTTATCCGACTGTAACGAATGATAGATTGCTGGTATCTATTTTTGGCGGTTTTTTTCTTGGCATGGGTATTGGCTTTGCCATTCGTGGTGGTGCAGTGCTTGATGGTACAGAAGTGCTTGCCATTTATATCAGCCGAAGATCAGGACTGTCTATTGGTGAAATTATTTTTGCATTTAATATTGTAATTTTCAGTTTTGCCGCAGTGCTGATTTCTATTGAAGTTGCCATGTATTCGATTTTGATTTATCTGGCAGCATCAAAGACCATTGATTTTATTCTTGAAGGCGTAGAGGAATATACCGGTGTGACAATCATTTCATCACACAGTGATGAAATAAGAAAGTTGATAACTGAAAAGTTAAACATGGGTGTAACGATATATAACGGTAAGCGCGGCTACGGAAAGAACGGTCACAATCTGGCAGAAATTGAAATTATTTACACTGTTGTAACACGCTTGGAAATTTCAAAACTTAAAACCGAAATTGAACATATTGACCCCAATGCGTTTATTATAATGAATACAGTGCGCGATACTAAAGGCGGTATGATCAAGAAGAGAACACTCAAAGACTTCTAAATAAAAAAAGCCGTCCATAGAGACAGCTTTTTTTGGTTTTAAATCAATCTGTTATTTCAACTTCAATTTCTCTTTTACCATGCTCATAATATCGTCAGAGTCGGTTGTGTAAAGTAATGCACCAACACTTGAGTCGAATATATAGGTGTAGCTTTTTTCTTTAGCTACGGCTTTGATAGCTTCGTCAGCTTTTTTGATGATTGGAGAATAGACTTCTTCTTTTTTCTTTTGAACAGACGTTTGTGCCGACTCCTGGAAGTCCTGAATACGGTCGCCTAAATCGCGTATTTCTTTTTCTTTGGCTGCCTTAATAGGCTCTGCCATTGCGTTGGCTTTCTCCTGATATTCGGCAACTTTTGAATCGTATTCGGCAGTCATTGTTTTCATCTGAGCCTGTAATGTCTCACCAAACTTTTGCAAAGTAGAATCTGCAGTTTTTGTTTCGGGCATCATTGCCAGCAATTGTGTGGAGTTGATGTGTCCTAATTTAATTTGAGCTGATGCGAATAAACTGCTGCATACAAATGCTCCGGCAATAAAAAATTTAATTGGTTTTGTCATGATTAATTTATTGGATGATATTATTTGTTATTTTTTTATGGGTTGAGCCTCGTCAGAACGTGATGGAGAGTCCATGCTTTTGCCACTGTCTTTGGTGCCTGTGCTGCTGCCACTGCCTGATGAGCTGGATGATCCTCCTGATTTTCCACCACCTTCAGTTACTTTGGCTTTATAGCCCATTGCATTTAAAATTTCATCGCTTTTATCGTACTTTGGATTGGTGTAAAGCATGGTAAGGTCACTCGATTTGTCGAAGATTACGGCATAACTTTGATCTACGGCCATTTTCTTTACCGCATTATAAATTTTATCCTGTATGGGCTTTACTAACTCTTGTTTTTTCTTAAATAAATCGCCTTCATATCCGAACTTCGATTTCTGAAGTTCTTTTACTTCTTTTTCTTTAGCAGTGATTTCTGCTTCGCGCTTGCGCTTCATGTCTTCTGTAAGCAATATCTGCTCTGCCTGATAGTCTTTATACAGTTTGTCAATGACAGCATATTTTGCTTCAATGTCTTTTTGCCAGTTTACAGATATCTGATCCAATTGTTGCATGGCTGATTTGTACTCAGGAATATTGTCTAAAATATACTGAGAGTTAACGTATGCATACTTCTGAGCCATTACTGAAATGGAAGAGGCAACTGTCAGTGCTAATGCGGTGATGATCTTTTTCATTTTACGTTTAATTAATGTGTGCAAAGATATGATTTTAGCTTAACCATATACTAAATATCGTACCACTAACACCAATTGATGTGAACAACGGATGAATGGGATTAAAACTGCTGTCCGATAACAAATGAGAACTTACCCACACCTGTACGTGGGTCGTCACGTTGAGGGTCAAGACGCCATCCGTAGTCAAGGCCGAGTAATCCAAACATTGGAAGAAATACACGAAGGCCTACACCTGATGAACGTTGTAAACTAAAAGGGGCAAACTCTCTGAATGTTGACCATGCATTGCCGCCTTCAAAGAATCCCAATACGTATATTGTTGCACTTGGGTTAAGCGATACGGGATAGCGTAATTCAGTTACGAATTTATCGTAGATAGTACCACCTACATCGTTACCTATGTTGTCTGTTGGTGTCAGTGCACTGTTTTCATAACCACGCAATGCAATAATTTCACGACCATCAAGAGCATAGCCTGAAAGTCCATCACCACCAAGATAAAAACGTTCAAATGGCGACTGCCCGATTCCTTTGTTATAAAAACCAAGGAAGCCAAACTGCATTTTATTATACATGACCAGATTGCCAAGAAGTTTGGTGTACCAGGCTACACTGAATTTCCACTTGTGATATTCAATCCACTTGTATTTTTCTTTTGTGTCTAATTTTGAATAATCCTTATTTGTAAATGCCGAGTAGGGTGGTGTAAATTGTACAGAAAAAGAAATTTCTGAACCTTTGCGCGGATAGATAGGCTGATCTACACTGCTGCGAGTAAGATTTTCTTCAATAGAAATGTTGTTCGAAGTTCCATCGGTAAATAAAAACGTGGAGCGATAATTTTTAAGCGTATAAAGTCCATAATTTATTCCTGAGTAGAGTGTAAAATAATCATCAGGCCATTTAAGTCGCTTTTGCAAGCCAACAGTTGCACCTGAAATAAATATTGCCTGTCTGTTGTCGTTAGATTTTTTTAAGCCATTGGTTTGAATGGAGTGATATATTGAAACTGTGAGTGCATTTGGTTTTTTGCCACCAAGCCAGGGTTCTGTAAACGAAGCATTATAAGACTGATAGTAAATTCCGTTTGTTGTAGCACGAATACTTAATCTTTGTCCGTCACCGGCAGGAAGTGGCCGCCATGCCTTGGTATTTAAAATATTTCTGGCAGAAAAATTATTGAACGTTACACCTAATGTTCCAACCACCTGATTGGCTCCCCATCCTCCGGAAAGTTCTACCTGATCGTTAGGCCTTTCTTCTACTTCATATTCAATATCAACAGTGCCATCAACAGGATTGGGCTTTGGGTTTACTCCCATTTTTTCCGGATTAAAATAACCTAACTGCGACAATTCGCGCTGCGTTCTGATGATGTCACTTCTGCTGAAAAGCTGACCGGGTTTTGTACGAATCTCACGTAAAATTACTCTGTCGTTGGTCTTTGTATTTCCTTTAACGGTAACATGATTTATCCTTGCCTGCTTACCTTCGTAAATACGCATTTCCAAATCTATTGAATCGTTTTCTGCAGATATTTCAACGGGATCAATATTGAAAAACAGGTATCCGTCATCCATATAGAGCGAAGTAATGTCGCGGCTTGATTCACTCATATAGAGTGAACTTTCAAGTCGTTTTGCGTTATATACATCACCGGGTTTTATGCCTAAAACTTTATTCAGTTCGGCAGAGGTGTATTTAGTGTTTCCAATCCAACTGATATTTCTGAAGTAATAACGATTGCCTTCACTAACTTTAATGTCAATGTTGATTCTCCTGCGACTGACAGGATAAACACTGTCGCTTAAAATCTGTGCATCACGATATCCTTTCTCATTGTATTTTGAAATCAGGTTGCTTTTGTCATCAGTATATTTATCCTCATCAAATTTTTTGGAGTTGAAAAAGTATCGCCAGCGTTGCTCGCGTGTGCCTTTCATGGCTCGTTTTAATTTAACGCTGCTTACTTCTTCATTGCCTATGATGTTTATTCTGTGAATTTTTACACGCTTGCCTTTGTCAACATTGATAACTAAAATTTCGCTGTTGGTTTCTGTGGTGTCTTTGATTGTAGTCAGATTGACTTTAGCATTTAAAAATCCTTTTTCTTTATAAAAATTCAGCACTTGTGTATTTACAGTGTTAAGAGCATTATCTGATAGTACTCTTCCTTTTGATATCTGGATTTTTTCGCGAATCTTATCAGCATGACCTTTACGCACACCGGTGAATGAAAATTTACTCAGTCGCGGCTTTTCCTGAAGTTGAAGGTCAATAAATATTTTTTTGCCTTCAATTCTTGTAGCAACAATTTTTACATCCGTTAGCAAGCCTTGTTTCCAAAGGTTTTCTATGGCCTTGGTAAATTTTTCTCCCGGCACTTTTACTTTTTCTCCAACGCTTAGACCGGATAAAATTTTCAATGCATTCTGATCAAGATATTTTATTCCACTGACAGTAATAGCAGCTATTTCATACTCTTTAGGATTGTTATAGTCTAATGTTGCCTGATCGTCACCAACAGTTACTTGCGCAATGGAAAAAGTTGAAAGCAGAATAAAAAAGGTTAGAAAACCTAAAATGTGTTTATGCATGTTTGGCATTTGTTGATTCGTTTACGCCACCAAACCTTCTGTCGCGGTTTTGATAACTAACGATGGATTCAAAAAGATCTTCGCGCCTGAAGTCAGGCCAAAGTTTGTTGGTGAAATAAAATTCGCTGTAGGCAATCTGCCACAATAAAAAATTTGAAACTCTGTATTCGCCACTTGTTCTGATGAGCAGTTCCGGATCGGGAATTCCGGCCGTGGTTAAATACTTTTCTACTAATGAGTCGTTGATTTCTGTTGCATTAAGTTTGCCATCTTTAACGTCCTGAGCAATGTTTTTTATGGCTCGTGTAATTTCCCAACGGGAACTGTAGCTTAATGCCAAGGTAAGTGTCATTCTGCTGTTACCTGCAGTTTTGTCAATAGCAGCTTTAAGATTTTTGTTGCATCGCCCGGGCAGGCTTTCAATATCTCCAATGGCATTCAGTCTGATGTTATTATCCATCAGCGTTTTGGTTTCTTTTGAAATGGTGTTTACCAACAATTCCATCAGCGCATTGATTTCAATGGCAGGCCTATTCCAGTTTTCGGTGCTGAAAGCATAAAGAGTAAGGTATTCAATGCCCAGTTCTGCAGCACCTTCCACAGTGTCGCGAACGGCAGCCACACCATGCTGATGCCCAAACATTCTGAGCTTGCCCTGCTTTTTTGCCCAACGTCCGTTACCATCCATAATGATGGCTACATGTCGGGGCAATCTGTCTGTGATGATCTGATTTTTTATACTCATTCGTCAAAACGAAGGCGCAAATTTAGAATTTTAACCGAATGTTGAAGTTTTCCCCTTTAACGCATTTTGAACGATTTTATGTCGTTTCACAAAACATTAATACTAACGACAGTTTTTTAACATTTATTTACATTTGAAAAGGGCAGTCTTTTAGTCGAAATTTCTTGCCGGGAATGAAGCGGACTGTGTTGTTTATGAAAGCAGGTTAAAGATTTTTCCTTCTCTAAAAAATGTACGCTCCGTTTTGGGTTTACTAGCCTTAAATTCTGCATCTTTGTAGAATGGATTTTCGCATCAACTCACCTTTTAACCCTACCGGTGATCAGCCTCAGGCTATAAACGAGTTGGTGAAGGGCTTGAACAGAGGCGACAGACACCAAACACTGTTGGGTGTAACAGGAAGCGGAAAAACTTTCACTATTGCCAACGTAATTGAGAAGGTGCAACGCCCTACTTTAATTTTAAGTCACAATAAGACACTAGCAGCACAGCTATATGGCGAGTTTAAACAGTTTTTTCCTGACAATGCCGTTGAATATTTTGTTTCATACTACGATTATTATCAACCCGAAGCATTTATTCCAACTACCAATACATACATTGAAAAGGACCTTGCCATTAATGATGAAATTGAAAAGCTTCGTTTAAGTACAACGTCAACCTTACTTTCCGGACGAAAAGATATTGTCGTAGTAAGCAGTGTGAGTTGTATTTACGGATTAGGAAATCCTGCTGATTTTTTAAAGGGCATTATCCGAATTTCAAAGGGTGAACGCATCAGTCGCAATACTTTTTTACATGCATTGGTAACTGCATTGTATTCCCGCACCGAGGCAGAATTTAAGCGTGGTACTTTCCGGGTAAAAGGTGATACGGTTGATTTATTTTTAGCTTATGCTGAACGTGCACTACGGTTTACTTTTTTTGGTGATGAAATAGAAGAAATAGAAAGTATTGAGCCTGCAACAGGAAAGCGGATTGAATTGTTGGATCATGTTGCAATTTTTCCGGCAACCATTTTTGTTACCAATGCAAAGCAGCAACTGAAAGCAATCTGGCAGATTCAGGAAGATATGGTAAAACAGGTGGACTATTTTAAAGAAAATGGCCGTAATCTGGAAGCCAAACGCCTCGATGACAGAGTAACACATGACCTTGAAATGATTCGTGAATTGGGTTATTGTTCTGGAATTGAAAATTATTCGCGCTATTTTGATGGTCGAGAACCGGGCATGCGCCCTTTCTGTTTGCTTGATTATTTTCCTGAAGATTATATCATGGTTATTGATGAAAGCCACGTAACCATACCTCAGATAAGAGCCATGTATGGTGGCGACCGCTCAAGGAAAGTTAATCTGGTTGAATACGGTTTCAGACTTCCTGCTGCAATGGACAACAGGCCACTGAAGTTTGAAGAGTTTGAAACACTGCAACAACAGGTTGTTTATGTTAGTGCAACACCGGCAGACTATGAGATGACAAAATCCGAAGGTGTAATTGTAGAACAATTGATTCGACCAACAGGATTGCTTGACCCTTTGATTGAAGTAAAACCTTGCGGCAATCAGGTAGATGATTTATTAGAAGAAATAGATGTAACAGTAAAGAAGAATGAGCGCGTGTTAGTGACAACATTAACCAAACGGATGGCAGAAGAGTTAGCTAAATATTTAACCAAGCTTTCAATCCGATGCCGCTACATTCACAGTGAAGTTGAAACGCTTGACAGGGTAGAGTTGCTACGCGATTTTCGTTTGGGATTGTATGATGTTTTAATTGGTATAAATCTACTGCGCGAAGGTCTCGACCTACCTGAGGTTTCTTTAGTGGCTATTATGGATGCTGACAAAGAAGGTTTTTTGCGAAGCAACCGTTCATTGACACAGACAGCAGGACGTGCTGCCCGTAATATTAACGGACGTGTGATTATGTATGCCGATAAGATTACAGAAAGCATGAGAAAGACCATTGATGAAACCAACCGCAGGCGCGAAAAACAGACTAAGTACAATATTGAAAATAATATCGTTCCTACACCATTGAATAAATCGCGCGAAATGATTTTGCAACAGACAGTTGTTTCCGCAACAAAAAATGTTAATGCTTATATTGAAAGTGAAAATGTAACTATAGCAGCCGACCCTGTTGTACAGTTTATGACAGAAGAGCAGTTGGCGAATGTCATCACCAAAACAAAGAAACAAATGGAAGTTGCGGCAAAAGAGATGGATTTTATGGAAGCTGCACGTCTGCGTGATGAAATGTTTGAATTACAAAAGTTGATGAAGGATCGTTTTGGCAAGTCGGTGTAATTGTTTTTTGGTTTCTAAACTCATTGATGCATCTACAGAGAAAAAATTAAAGCACTTCTTCATGACAGAATCATAGATAAAAGTGTTTTAAAAATGCCTTTTAACCGTTATCTTTGTGCATCTTTAAGTATATAAAATCATGACAATAATTTCAGATAAATTAGATATCAGTAAAATTAAAACGCCTACAGGAAACACTATTAGTTGTAAAGGCTGGGTTCAGGAAGCAGCATTGCGCATGTTGCACAACAATCTTGATCCCGATGTGGCTGAACGTCCTGAAGATTTAATTGTTTATGGCGGTACCGGCAAGGCTGCACGAAATGTAGAGTCATTTCATCTCATTGTAAAAGCATTGCAAGACTTGAATGAAGACGAAACTTTATTGGTGCAATCAGGCAAACCGGTGGGAATTTTACCAACACATAAAGATGCACCACGGGTTATTATTGCCAACTCTAACCTTGTTGGTCATTGGGCTAACTGGGATTATTTTCGTGAGTTGGAAGCAAAAGGTCTAATTATGTACGGGCAGATGACAGCAGGTAGTTGGATTTACATCGGCTCTCAGGGAATTGTTCAGGGTACTTATGAAACGTTTGGCGAAGTGGCACGTCAGCATTTTGGTGGTTCACTTAAAAATACATTAAATGTTACTGCCGGACTTGGTGGAATGGGAGGTGCACAGCCATTGGCAATTACAATGAATGAAGGTACATGTCTTGCAGCAGAAATGGAAGAATGGCGTGCTGACAAAAGAATACAAACACGCTATCTTGATGAAAAATATTCTGATTTGGATAAAGCTATTGACCGTGCTGTTGAAGCAAAACAAAAAGGTGAAGCAATTTCTATTGCCTACATAGGTAATGCCATTGATATGCTTGCGCGATTGTTGGAAAGGAATATCATCCCGGATACCTTAACAGATCAGACATCGGCACATGATGCTTTGGTTGGATATTTCCCTGAAGGATTAAATGTTGCTGATGCAAAAGTTTTGCGTGAATCTAATCCTGAAGAATATATTAAACAGTCTAAACAAAGCATGCGAAAGCATGTAGAACTGATGATTGCCTTACAGAAAAAAGGTGCAGTAACGTTTGATTATGGAAACAACATTCGTCAGCAGGCTTTGGAGATGGGTTTAAAAAATGCATTTGATTTTCCTGGATTTGTCCCTGCATACATACGACCGTTATTTTGCGAAGGCAAGGGTCCGTTCCGTTGGGCTGCACTCAGTGGTGACCCCAATGATATTTATGAAACCGATAAAAAAATTCTGGAATTGTTTCCTGAAAATAAGGGTCTGCACCGCTGGATAACCATGGCACAAAAGCGTATTGCTTTTCAGGGATTGCCTGCACGTATCTGTTGGCTTGGACAAGGTGAGCGCGAAAAAGCAGGTCTTGCATTTAACGAATTGGTTAAATCTGGAAAAGTAAAAGCGCCCATAGTTATCGGTCGCGACCATTTGGACTGTGGAAGTGTTGCTTCTCCAAACCGGGAAACAGAAGCAATGAAAGATGGTAGTGATGCCATTGCCGATTGGCCGATACTAAATGCATTGATAAATACTGCAGGAGGTGCAAGCTGGGTTAGTCTGCATCATGGTGGTGGAGTAGGTATAGGTTATAGTATTCATGCAGGAATGGTAATTGTTGCTGATGGTACTGCTGATGCAGCAACAAGATTAAAACGTGTTTTACACAACGACCCTGCTATGGGAGTTCTGCGTCATCTTGATGCAGGTTATGATATTGCAGCAGATACTGCAAGAAAGCATCGTTTGAACTTGCGTGATAGATTGGGATGAGAAAAAATAAGCAAGTATTATTTTTAATAACGTTGGTGATGTTAGCATTCACAGCCTGCACACCCGATGATGATAGCACAGGTGATGACAGAGATAAATTTACCGGAAGTTGGACCTGTCGTGATTCTAATATAACAACCGGTGTAACGGATCCTCTTTATTCAGTCAACATTTCAAAAGTTGGTATTGATGATACGATAATGATTTCAAACTTCTACAATCTTGGCGGATCTACTTTTGTAAAAGCAGTTGTCAGCGGAACAAGTGTTGTAATTCCTAATCAGTATGATGACAGTTATTTAATAAATGGTTCAGGAATTTACAGCAACAGTGAAGTGAAGCTCAATTACTCAGCTTCTTTAGGCAGTAGTATGAATAATATTTCTGCAAAGTATTCGAGATAATTTATTAAAGGTTTTCAGGTAAATATTTTCTTTTCATTCGTGAATAATCTGCAGGGAAATACATCCTTAAAATGGTTGCATAATAATTATATGGTTTGTGTTGCCATCCCCATCCGGCTTTTTTGTAAAGATTTTCGTCAGTAAAATTACCATTTACATCACGCTTGTAAACTTTCATGAGCGAATCGTTTTGCAGTATTGAAGAGTCACGAAGCATAAGCGGATAAGGTGCTGCTTCTAATTCTACTCTGTTTCCAAGAGGTTTGTAGTTAAACTCCTTTTTGTAATCAGGCAATTCGGCATAGCCAACATTTTTTACAATTCTTTTGTGTGCAGACTCAGAAACACTTCTTAATATCTGACCTAATTTATCTTCAAGCATAATAATTCCTTGCTCAGTTGCAGCTTTTTTGGCATTGAAAGATTGATTGTCAAACAGCATGCCCCATAGACTGTTTTTTAAAGAGGCACTATCATTATAAGAAATAGGAAATGAAGATATTTGGTCAGCAATGTTAATAATATTGAAGCTTTTCTTTGTGTCACAAAACTTTCTGTTGTATTCATTGACAAATGCCTGATTGCCTATCATTGGTGCGGCAAATGCATAAGTCCTGAAATTATTTTTTGTTGAAATTTCCTTGCCTTTTATATTATTGAGCCATGCAGTGGCAAGGTTGGCCAGCGAACCACCCTGACTATGTCCTGTTATAATTATGTCGTAAATACCATCATCGTTAAGTATTTTAATCCTGTCAATCAATTCAGCATGCATAAATGCCAATCCTAAAGAGTAGCCACTATGAACGGCAGCGCTGGTATCATCAGCAAAATGATAAGGAAAATCTTCTCCTTCTAAATTTATAACTCCCTGTGCGGGGATCATTGCTGCATAAATATTTTCGAGCCAGCTTACCTGTTTGTCTGTAGAACCTCTGAAATGAATTACAGCAGTGTGATTTTTCTTATAAATCTGAAATTTATTATCCATGCCAAAAACTCCTGAAGTGTAAACTTTATGATAGTCTTTTGGAATGATGTTTTTATCACTTTTATACAAATCAATAAAGGTGAAACTATTGCAGATGGCAATCATATCACGCATTTCGGATTTGTCAAGACCTGTTTGTGCATTTAGTTGTGCAAAAATCAGAAGTATTAGCAAAGTGAGCCGGAATTTCATTGGATACAAATTAAATTTTCGATTTGCATTGCAATGATAACATTAAGGATATAGATAAATTGTGTTAATGATGAAAAGTTTTTCAGAATTATCTGTAGAAAAAGCGCCTTTTGGATAAGTGTGTTCATTTTCATTTCACAAAATGACTGATAGTTTTACAAACACTATTTTGTCTTTAGCGTAAAAGCTATACTTTTACAAACCTTTAAATTTATATGAGTAAAATCAAATTCATTCCGGTTTTGTTAACCGCATTCATTCTTAGTGCATTTCAAAGTAATGCATCTTCCGATGGCTATCAGGTAAAAGTAAAGATCACACCTGTTTTTAAAGATTCACTTTATTACCTTGCTAATTACTTTGGTGACAAACAATATATTCAGGATTCTGCCAAGGCAGATGCAGCAGGGATAGTCATATTTAAAGGCAAAGAAAAATTGCCGGGTGGAATTTATTTATTTGTGGTTCCAGGTAAAAAATATTTTGAACTGATAATAGATAAAGAGCAAAATTTTACCATGGAAACTGACACTGCAGATATGGTAAAAAACATGGTCGTAAAAGGCTCTGATGACAATCAGAAATTTTACAACTATCTGAGATTCGTTATGGATAAGCAAAAGGAGGCAGAAACACTTCAGGCTTCCATGCATAATGCTAAAACTCCAAAGGACAGTACTGATGCCCTTGATAAATTAAAGGATCTTGGTAAAGTAGTAACAGATTTCAAATTGAAATATATTACTGATTACCCGGACTTTTTGTTAAGTAAGGTATTTAAAACCTCTCAAGAGCCCGAAGTGCCTGAAGCACCTTTGTTACCTAATGGGATGAAAGATTCAACTTTTGCTTACCGTTATTACAAAGCCCATTATTTAGACAATGTTGATTTTACAGATGCACGTATATTGAGAACGCCTTTGTTTCACACTAAGCTGGATACTTATATCAAGAAATTAGTAATGCAGGTACCCGACAGCATAAACAAAGAGGCAGATATGTTGGTAACAAAAGCCCGACCCAACCCCGAAGTATTTAAATATGTTGTTTGGTATCTTACCAATACCTATGAAACATCAAATATTATGGGTATGGATGCAGTTTTTGTGCACATGGCCAAAACCTACTATACCAAAGATCAGGCAACCTGGGTTGACTCGACTACACTGTATAAAATACAAGAGCGGGTAAAAGTTTTAGAACCTATTTTGATTGGTCAGAAAGTAAAGAATTTGATTATGGAGGATACAACTGGTACCTATAAAGCATTGTATAATATTAAAACGCCATATACAATTTTATTGTTTTGGGACCCGGATTGCGGACATTGCCAGAAAGTAGTTCCTGAGGTTAAAAAACTTTACGACATAGTAAAAGGAAAAGGAGCAGAGGTTTATGCGATATGTACAGAGACAGAAATGGATAAATGGCGAAAGTTTATTCGCGAAAAACATTTAGATTGGATAAATGTAGCTGACCCAAAATATCAGAATAATTTCAGGTATGAATTTGATATTACAAGTACACCACAGATTTATTTGCTCGATAGCAATAAAGAAATTGTTGCAAAAAAAATTGATGTGGAAATCCTGGCAGATATTTTATCAAAGAAACTTAATATGAAAATAGAGGGTATAAAAAACCCGGAAAAGCCGGCTCATTAAAAAATGTTTCTCCAATATTTATATGCACGAGGAGATAGGTATCAGTTTACGGGAATGGATATTTTTTATTCCCTCTTTTTGCTCGTTTTTATATTTTATTTTGCTAAATCTATAAGAGATAAACACATTGAAGAAAACCCTTCCTATCGCTATTTTTTAGGCGGATTGATGGCGAAAATTGTCGGAGGTATCATGGTGGTATTGGTATATACGCTTTACTATTCAGGTGGCGATACCATTTATTATTTCTTTGATTCAATGACCATGACAAACCTGTTGTTTAAAAATTTCATCCATTTTGGTGATGTGGTGATAAATGGTTGGGAGAATTACAAATTCAGTTATTTGGATAGTACCACCGGAACATTTGTTTATTATAGGAGCCCTGAATCGTTTTTTATAGCAAGAATACTTTGGCCATTTACGCTTGTTGGATTACAACAGATGGTGCCAACGGTAATGCTACTGGCGTTGGTTTCATTTGGAGGAGTTTGGCGAATGTATCAGATTTTTATTATGGAATTTCCTAAATTGGAACGTCCGCTTGCCTATACATTTTTCTTTTTACCCTCAGTTTTTTTCTGGGGATCAGGTATTTTAAAAGATTCAATTACTTTGAGTGCATTAGGTTATTTTTTTTATTCTTTCTACTACGTTTTTATTGTACCTAAGAAGGTTTTTAAAAATCTTGTAATAGTAATTATTTCTGCCTGGATAATCATTTCGATTAAAGCCTATATTTTTATTGGAGTACTTCCCGGTGCACTCATTTGGATTGTAAGTAAATTAACGTCCAAGATCAGAGGAGGATTTATCCGAAAAGTAACTTTTCCTTTAATTATGATAATTGTTGGGCTTTCTGGATTTTTACTTCTTAATACTTTGAGTGAGGAGCTAGGGAAATTTAAAATTGACAGACTTCTGGACGAAGCAGTTGTTTCGAATACAGATTTACAGTCGGATTATTATGGAGGCAATTCTTTTAGCATTGGTGAAATTGAGCCAACAGTTCAAAGTATGTTAATTCACATGCCGTTGGCAATTAATGCTGCATTATTCAGACCCTATATTACAGAAGCAAGGAATGTTATGATGATGGTATCGGGTTTAGAAAATCTCTTTATTTTATTATTTACATTGTATGTTCTTTATAAGGTGAAAATTATTGGCATATTCAAATATTTCAATAAGAATAGTTTGCTTACTTTTTCATTAATATTTAGTTTGTTTTTTGCATTTGCAGTTGGTATCTCAACAAGTAATTTTGGAAGTCTTGTTCGCTATAGGATTCCATTGCTTCCATTTTATGTATCTTCATTAATCATAATCAGATATTTGTATGAAAAAGAGAAGACGGAAAAACGTGAGTTAAGTTATAGCTACTATAAAGCCATTACAGAGTAAGTATCTGTAATTTACATTAATAAAAATTTCTATTAGTATCTTTTTCTATCTGAGGTTTCAGGACTAAGTAAGGATTTATTTTCTGAAAAGAAGGAAGCCTGTCTAAAAGAAAATGACTAACCAAAACCGAATTCTAAATCAGACAGGCGCTCCTTGTGTGTGTTTTTCATAGCTGCTATCATGGCAAAAATTCCATCATGGCTTCGGAACTATGCAGTAAGAGCATTAAATAGCCTGAAAGTTGCAGAGGTCTTGAAATTTATCCTTTCTAATCCTTAATTCATTGAATTGCAGCAGATAATTTATTGGTTAATAGATCGCATGAATAAAGGAGATGCTACTTTACTCATAAATGTGGAAAATTAATTCTGTTGGGCTGATTAAAATTATTTGTTTTTATGAAAATTACATTAAATTTACCCCGACTAAGTAAGCCACCACTAAAGCACCAAAGACTACAGATATCAGCCCATAGCGAATAACTTTTTGAATTGCTTCGAATGGTTTTAAAAAATAAGCTGAGTAGTATTTTCAATATTGTTCAATCCGGTTTATTGCCGGAGCAGAAGTTAAGTGCCCTCTTTATAAACCACCAATCTAAGTTTCAATTAATCAGTCTGGCCCATGATTAGACATTTACTCACCACCGGAATTTTTTTCGTAATTTCTTTTTCTTCAATTGCTCAGAATTATTTAATGAGCAATACCAATGTTTCAACCTGTGCAGGGAACTTTTATGATAGTGGAGGTGGAGGCGCAAATTATGGCCTCAACCAAAACACTACAATGACGTTGTGTAGCAACACTGCCGGACAATGCATCAGGGTTTCTTTTACTGCTTTTAATCTGGAAAATAGTTTTGATTTTTTAAGAATTTATAACGGCCCAAATACAGCATCGCCATTAATCGGATCATATACCGGAACGACAAGTCCTGGTGTGGTTACAGGTACTTCCGGCTGTTTGACTTTTGTTTTTACATCAGATGGTTCAATAAATCATGCAGGATGGACAGCATCAATTAGCTGTGTTACTTGTGCTGCCGGTGGTAGTTGTCTTCAAACATGTAATGGTGGTCCGGCACCTGCAAATGATGCCTGCAGTGGAGCACAAAACCTTGGTATGCTTCCTGCACCTGCAGCGTGTCCTAATGGAATAGGCTCGTGGGTAAATGTCAGTACTACCAACTTATGTGCAACAGCTGAAATGCCTTATACAACTTTGACAGGATGTAATCCTTCCGGCAATATGGCAAGCCCAGCTGCGGATGTTTGGTATCGTTTAAATCTGACCGGCCCCACTCTCAATGTTCAAATATCCGGAGGAATCCAAACGCCTAATCTGGCATTATATGCCGGTACTACCTGTAATAATTTGGTTGGGCGAGGATGTGCAATAGGGGCAGGGGGTATTTTAAATACTTCATTTGGTGGATTGGCTGCAGGTACATATTATCTTCAGGTAAGTGGAGGTAATTTAAATGACCAATGTGATTTTAATTTGGCATTGCAAAATAATTTTGATTGCCAGGGTTGTGTTATTGTAAATAATCTGGTCGTGAATCCTCCACCGGTTAATGGAACCTATCAGGCGGGGCAGTTGGTTAATTTTTGTTATACCATTTCTGATTATAATCAAACATCAGTTAACTGGCTTCATGCTGTAGTTCCAACGTTTGGTGCCGGTTGGGATATGAGTACCTTAACCACGGTTATGCCTGCTAACTGTTCGGGTGCCGGTGCTTGGGGTTGGTATAACACTAACATTACAAGTTCTGCAACCGGTGTAATTCATGGGCCGGGGTTCTATTATGAATCTGGATTAGGAAGTCCTTTAGGTTTTATGGATGGTAATCCCGGTAATAATTTCGGTGATAATAACGCTACTAATAGTTGTAACTGGACATTTTGCTTTAGTGTCAGAACAATGCCGGCCTCACAGTGTACTCAAGGTGCAAGTTTAAATGTCAGCATTGACACATACGGTGATGGCGAATCCGGATCATGGACATCATTAGCTTGTACCGGAGATCCTGTGACTGATTTTTTTGCAACACTAGCTTGTTGTCAACCTCCGATTGTAAACCCAAACAATCCGCTTTGTGATGGCTATGTTGGAAGTGCAAACGGCATAGCTCAAGGAGTATCTCCATGGACTTATATCTGGCAAAACAGTTCCGGAGGAACAATGATGCAGGTAAATAATATAAATAGTGCTCATGCTATTCCCAATCTTGCAGCAGGAAATTATTCACTCACCACTATTGATAATAACGGATGTTCTTCAACTACCTATTTTTCTATTACAACACCACCTGCAATAGTTATAGCAGCCAATGCAATCGGAACAAAGTGTAATAGTAATGATGGAGCAATAAATATTTTTGCAAATGGAGGTGTCGCTCCTTTACAGTACAGTATAGATAATGGTACAACATTTAGTGCTGCATCTGTATTTAATAATCTTGCCGCAGGCAGTTATACGGTTGTTGTAAAAGATGCTAATGGCTGCACATCATCGCAGGTTGTTAGTGTAGCTCCATCATCAACTCCAGTTATAAATAGTAGTCCGGTAACGCAAGTAAGTTGCTTTGGCGGTAATAATGGAAATATAGTTGTTAATGCAGCAGGGGGGAATCCTCCTTTACAATATAGTATTGATAACGGTACAACTTATCAGGCTTCAAATAGTTTTACAACATTGACTGCAGGAACTTATTCGGTTGTTGTTAGCGATGTTGATGGCTGTACCTCCAGTGTAACACTCAATGTGACACAACCTGCACAGATAAATATATCCAATGTTCTAACAACAGATGCAACTTGTGGCAACAGTAATGGCTCATTGGTTGTTACTGCAAATGGAGGAACAGGAACATTACAATATAGCATAACTGGTGGGGCACCTTATCAGGCATCAAACACCTTTAATAACCTTGCTGCAGCAAACTATAATGTTGTAGTTGTTGATGCAAATGGTTGTACACAAACAATCAATGCACAAGTAAATAATTCATCTGCACCTGTTATAAATGCAGCTAATGCAACATCACTATTGTGTAACGGTGATAATAATGCTTCAATTACAATCAATGCAAGTGGTGGAACCGGTACACTTCAATTCAGTATTAATAATGGTACAACATTTCAATCAGGTAATGTTTTTAATGGATTAGTTGCGGGTACTTACAATGTTGTTGTCAGTGATGCAGTAGGTTGTTTTGTTTCAACTGCTATTGTTATAGCTGATCCTCCGGTATTGAGCATATCGGCAAACAATATTGGTACAACGTGTACACAAAGTAATGGTTCAATAACTGCAAGTGGTGACGGTGGGACAGGCGTTTTGCAATATGCAATTAATGGTGGCTCCTATCAGTCTTCAGCAAACTTTAATAACCTTGCAGCAGGCAACTATACTGTCACTGTTCAGGATGCCAATGGTTGTACTGCAAGTACAACAACAAATATTACAGATGCCCCTTCAGCAGTTATTGTTAATATTACAACAACACCGGTTGGTTGTAATGGTCAGTCTGATGGCACAGTAGATATTGTTGCAAATTCAGGAACAGCACCTTTGAATTATTCAATTGATAATGGGTTAACGTTTCAGGCAGGAAGTTTTTTCTCCGGACTTGCTGCCGGCAGCTATAGTATTGTAGTTAGTGATGCAAATGGATGTACAACAACAAGCAGTATTAATGTTGTTGAACCAACAACATTAATACTGAATCTAAATTCAGTCAACACAACATGCAGCCAAACTAATGGAAGTGTAAGTGCAATTGCCAATGGTGGTACACCTGCTTATCAGTTTAGTATTGATGCAGGTGTTACTTTTCAGGCAAGTGCAAGTTTTGGTGGATTGGCAACAGGTGTTTATTCAATAGTTGTTCAGGATGCGAATGGCTGTACAGCGTCTGGTAGTATTAATATATCAGATGCACCGGGTCCACACATTGACAATGTGGCTTCTGTTGACATTAATTGCAATGGTGCAAATAGCGGATCAGTTACTATTACAGCTTCAAATGGTACTACACCTTTGCAATTTTCTATTGATAATGGAACAACTTATCAGTCTGGAAATGTATTTAATAGTCTGTCGCCAGGAAGTTACAATATAGTTGTGCAAGATGCGAATGGCTGTACAACTACAGCCGCAGCAAATATTACAGAGCCAACAGCAGTTGTGATAAGTGGAACACCTGTTACAGATGCTAATTGCAACGGAGCTAACAATGGAAATATCACCATCAATGCCAATGGCGGAACAGGAGCATTGCAATATTCTATTGATAACGGAGCAACATATCAAACCACAAATACATTCAGCAGTTTATCACCCGGAAGTTACAATATAGTTGT
>DKKR01000055.1:5446-27299 GCA_002455375.1 Bacteroidetes bacterium UBA6661 | reverse complement strand
GGTATAAAAAAATTGCGCGGCACTTAGTCATTTAGCCTAAGGTAGCCGCGAAGCACCCAATTTAACAATTATAATTTTAGCAATAAAGATAGGAATTATTTTAGAGATGGCGGAAATTTAATGTAAAAAAGACTTTTTGGTAATTGACTCATGACATACAATTTCCTTACCTTCGCACCACATTTTAAAAAATAAACAACTCACCACTACAAAATTAAGCAATGAGCGTTTTAGTCAATAAGAATTCTAAAATTATTGTTCAGGGTTTCACCGGAACAGAAGGCACTTTTCATGCAGGACAAATGATTGAGTATGGCACCAATGTTGTCGGTGGTGTAACCCCCGGCAAAGGCGGAACAACGCATTTGGACAGACCTGTTTTTAATACCGTTGCCGATGCTGTAAAGCATACCTCTGCCGATGTAAGCATCATTTTTGTTCCTCCTGCTTTTGCTGCAGATGCTATTATGGAAGCTGCACAGGCAGGCATCAAGCTCATTGTTGCCATCACAGAAGGCATCCCTACTAAAGATATGATTCAGGTGCGTGACTATCTGCGCGACAAAGAGGCACGACTTGTGGGCCCCAACTGTCCCGGTGTAATCACTGCCGGTGAATGTAAGGTTGGCATCATGCCCGGTTTTGTATTTAAGAAAGGTCGCATTGGCATTGTTTCTAAATCAGGAACACTAACCTACGAAGCTGCCGATCAGGTAGTGAAAGCAGGTGCAGGTATTTCTACTGCCATTGGCATTGGTGGCGACCCCATAATCGGTACCACTACAAAAGAAGCTGTTGAGCTATTTATGAACGACCCCGAAACTGATGGCATCATCATGATTGGTGAAATAGGAGGTAACCTGGAAGCAGAAGCTGCACGCTGGATAAAAAACAACAGCAAAAAACCTGCNNCCACGTTGGATAAAAAACAACAGTAAAAAACCTGTAGTTGGCTTCATTGCCGGACAAACAGCCCCTCCCGGCCGCAGAATGGGACATGCAGGAGCTATTGTTGGTGGTGCTGACGATACCGCTGCCGCCAAAATGAAAATCATGGCCGAATGCGGCATTCATGTTGTTGCATCACCTGCTGAAATTGGCGAAACCATGGTGCGCGTCCTAAGCAAGGTAACGGCATAAAATTTTTTCTAAAACCTAAATCTAAGTTGTATTCTCTGAGTTATGCCTCAGGCGTTAGCTATTTAAAAAATGAGTATCAGTCAAGACTGATAAAGATGATTTGGTGATAATGAATTAGATAAATACCATAGGTTTCAACTTAAAACTGCATTCGTTTTTCACACAAAAGTTCTATATTCTGAATTTTACTTTTTATCTGAAAAACATTTTCACCGTCTTGGAATCCTTGCCTGAGTTAACTCTGAAAAAATAAACCCCTGCATTAAGCTGATGCAAACTCAATCGGTCAGAAACAGCACTGCCGCTATATGATTTTGAAAAAACTCTTCTTCCTGCAACATCAAAAATATCTATATTAAAATCTACAGTTTTTAAAAGCAGCACACTAAAGTCGAGCATACCGTATGTGCTTTGTCCATAGACACTCACATTAACATTTGATGCATCAGGATAAATTACCCCCAAACGGTCAATTTGCAGGTTGTCTATAAAAAGTGCATTGGCATTACCCGAAGTATATTCAAAGCGTAAAATCACGTTATTAAAACTATTCAATGCTTTCAGATTTACGGAGTCTTTCCGCCACTGTTCAGCAACAGGAACAAATACATCTGATGCACTGCCTTCAGCTGTAGTCAGTGCTGTTCCAGTCTTCTCAAAAATCTGACTAAACGTACTGCCACAATCTGTTGATGCCAATATCTTTAAACTTGCCGTTGTACTAATACTGTTGTCATGCAAGCAGGCTACATCAAATGCAAGCACAGGCTCTGCAAGCGTTGTAAGGTCAAAAGGCTCTAATTGCACAATATCTTTGCTACCTGCCGGTATTTGTAATGGTGCATAAAACCAAAGCGAGGAGCTGCCATTAATTGAAGCCAGCCTACTGCGCATAAAAGTTGCATCATTGTCCTCATTCAACACCAACCAATTGTCGGCAGGAAATCTTTTTGTTTCAAAATCCTGACTATAGGGCAGGGCTGTTGCACCGGTCACGGTAATTCTTTTTACACTAATGTTGTTTGATACATTGCCATCGCCACTCTGTGTCACACTCACATTCAGATAGTGTGTTCCTGCCGGAACTGTTAAAGGATCTAATGCAACTGTTGTTGTTGCACCGGCAACCAAGCTGCCTGTCCATGCTTTGTTTACTGCAACATTATCATCGATCTTAACAGAAAATGTAAGTGAGTTTATTGTAGCAGTACCTTTATTTTTAATCACCGCAGAAGGCGTTATGATGCCTTGACAATAAATAGTTTCAATATTAATAACATTTTGCAAGGCAACGTCTATTGCAGTAGTTGTGTCTATACATCCTCTTGAGGTAAGCAATGAAGCCCTGCTGTTATTTACGGCATCCTGCATGCGCAACGACTGACCTGCTGTAAAAATATTCATGACATAGTCGTCAGTGTAGTCAAGAAAGTTCATAAACATATCGCCATCAGGATTGTTGCTGCAACTGATGATTGGAAAATTAGGTGTGCCAAAATGCTCCGATGCCTGATTGGGTGTGTCTGCAACATTATCTGTTCCTGTGCATGTGCCGCCATCATCACCCCAGATATGAATCAGATTCAGCCAATGCCCGACTTCATGTGTCAGCGTACGACCTAAATTATAGGTAGGATGCACACCAACATGGTCAGGGCCACCAATGGTTGAATAACTTACCACAACACCATCAAGCGTATCGTTTGCTGTACCCGGCATTGTTGCATAGCCAAGTAAGTTTCCTGTTAGATTACAAATCCAGATATTGAGATATTTGCTTTTCGACCATCCTTTAGAGCCACCTGTTGCAGTTTTTTTTACTTCATCACCCGTACTGAACGACTGAACGGTTGTTTGTTTTCTTATGATGCCCGATGTAGGTTTGTTGTTTGGATCGCGTTTAGCCAAACAAAACTGAATGTTGGTAGCGGCAGAAACTCCCAGAAATGGGAATGGTGTACTTTGTCCATCCTGATTCAGGCGATTGTAATCGTTGTTTAATACATCAAGTTGTTCTAAAATTCTGTCGTCAGGAATATTTTGCTCTGCAATATTATAAACCACATGAAAAACAACGGGAATAGTAATCGTTGCAGTCATTGCTGTGCTGTTTTCAATTCTTGATGCAGCCGCTGCCTGCTGATGCTCATACGTTTTTCTCAATTGTGGGTTTTCTGCAAGCCATTGTTCCAGATAAACTTGTGTGCCGCAACGTTCGGTTTGCGCATTAACGAAGTGATACAGGAGTAAAAAACAGATTAAAAAAGTTCTTCTTAAAAACATTGAACAGAAAATTTAGTATGACAAATTTAAACGAATATTTTTATTTTAAAAGAGTTTGATAAATATCCTTAACGGCAGCAATCATTTTATCCCATCCGAATTTATTCTTTTCTGATTGTACACCAGCGGTAAATGATGTTGCCAGTTGCTCTACAAAAAAGCGATCTACGGCATTAGCGATAGCATTGGGATTTACGTCAGTCACAAACCCCGAAATACCATCAGTAACCATTTCAGGCAGCCCGCCAACATTGGTTACAACCATTGGTTTATCGAAACTGTATGCAATTTGTGTAACACCACTTTGTGTAGCCGACCTGTAAGGCTGAACAACAAGGTCAGCAACACTGAAATAATAACGCACATCATCTTTTGGAATATATTCATCTCTCAGGATGATTGCATTTTCCAGATGATGCGCTTTTATGAGATTAAGGTATTCCTCTTTCGATTCATAAAACTCTCCGGCAACAATAAGTTTAAGGTTTTTGTTTTTTATCAAGGGCATTGCCTGCAACAGAATATCCAATCCTTTATATTTTCTGATAAACCCGAAAAAAAGTAAATATTTATATCCATTATCAAGATTCAATTTATCACATGCTTCAGTGCGGTTAACTTTATCACCAAAGATAGAGTAAATAGGATGTGGTGTAATGCTTACCGGTTTCTTAGGATTAAACATTTTTATATCTTCAGCAACCTTATCTGACATAACAATAAAAGCATCACACGACTGAATAAAATATTTTGTCAATAACTGATCACCTATTCTTTTTTCATGTGGAATAATATTGTCAGCAATAGCTACAACGGGAAAGCCATGCTTCCGTAGTTTTCTTGCAATAAAACCAAGACAGGGAGCCATAAATGGCAGCCAGTATCGAAACACTACCAAGTCCGGTTTTCTAGTCTTAATATAGCCAACAGCCTTTGCCCACGTTAACGGATTAGTTGAATTAATCAATCGTGTTATCTTGAAATTGAAATGTTGTTCCGATGTTTCCAATTGCGTTTTTCCGGGGAAAAGCACTGAAGGATATTGCAGTGTGAAAGAAACAATCTCGGTCACAATTCCATTTGCATTCAAATGCGAACAAAGTGCCTCGTTGAGATTGGCTATTCCACCACGAAAAGGGTAGGCAGGTCCAACAATTATTACCGAATTTAACCTACGGCTTTCACTCATATCAATTGTTAAATCAGATTAAATTGTCTCAGGTGATGCATAGCATGTTTATGCAACAGTTGAATGTTTTCTTCATAATTCAACTCACCAAAAAAAGGATTCATAACTTTCTTCTCTGTATTGCCTGAATAAAAAGCTTCAAAATCTCTAATACCATTCTCTACACGGGCAATTGCCGAAGCCAAATCCGGCAATTTAGTTGCAGCAGGTGTTTCACTCATCAAAGAGTTTTTTGTGTTGGGCTTAAAATCTTTCTCGCTAAGCATAAATGCACGTGTAGCTTCAAGTTTATCAGGTGGCGTTATTAATGTGCGGTTGTTTTTTCCGCAGGCATCTTCAATGGCATCACCAAAATGTTCTATCATTTGTTGTGCATTCATTTTGCCCCAAACAGGAACTTCATTGCCTTTTAGCTTTTTCAGAAGTTCAATAAAGTTATTTTTCAGGAATTGTAATTTTTCAGGGTTAATCATTTTGAATGTTTATTTTAATTGTTTTGTTTAACTGATTAGTCGTCAATTGCAAAAAGTAAACTCCTCTTGACAGTGTACTTACATCAATCTTTATAGTACTTTTTGTTGTTAGCATATAAGATTGGGTAGTCACAAGATGTCCATATACATCATATAAACCAATCCTTGCAAATCCGGTAATAGGATTTGAAACACAAACATTCACAACAGATGCAACAGGATTTGGATATACAAATATTTCATTTTCCAGATTTGTTACTTCGCCAATGCCAACTGTGTTATACCTTACTTGTGCAGCTGCTGCTGTAGCTACTATCTCATTAAGGCTGTCGCCACCAAGTAATGCAAAGGCAATTTTTACAGAGTCAAAAGGCAACATCGAAAATGGTCCACTGCTCAACAACATACTAATGTCTGTGCCATTACCATTCATACCTGCTTGTGCGCGACCTGCGCCACTCATGCTCTGGTATTTCTCTTGTTTACTAAAACCATCATAAATATTAAAACTTCCATCACTGCCATCATTGTTATATGCATAATAATGTGCTGTTCCGGGAGTGAGTAATTTTATTCCTGTAAAATTGTTGTTGGCAGTAACTTCAAATGCATATCCCATTTTTAAAGTAGAATCAAACATTGCTCTATTTGTTGCATAAGTATTTTCGGTAATGTCCCAGTCGGCATAGATACCTGCATACAAATCGCTGTAAGTATTGTTACTGTTGTTGGCAATTACATACTCTGCAATTACATACTTGCGATCGGCAGGTGTACTCCATACATAGGTGTTGTGAACTACATTTACACCAATAGGATTGCTACTTGCATTATCATCAAACTTTGTTGTTAAATCAAATTCCGAAACCACAGAAGGAACAATGGGATGAATATAATCTAACGGAGTAAAATGCTCGTTAATAGTTCCTGCCGGTGTACCTGCAACAGCATCACTCACCACACTGTCATTAACACCAATCATTAAACTTCCTGAATAGAGTAAGTTAGGTCCTTCGTTTTGTGTAAAGCCAATTCCTTGTGAGTTTCCGGAATCATTAAAGCCTATTCTGCCTTTGCTTGTAACGGTTACACCAATATCATTCACCAAAACATTGATGTAATCAACATTCACCGTTACCTCAAATTGTTGGATGTCCACATAAGCGCCAGACGAAAAAGTTAAAGTAAAAACAACTTTCGTGTTCTTGGGTATTGATGGATCAATAACTGCCAAAAATGGATTGCTGCGATTGCTGTCAGACTGCATCGTTGCAATACTTCCTGCAAGAAAAGAATTATTCAAAAAAGTAATATTTGGATTGTCTGCCATGATGGTAACTGTTAAATTATTTACTGGGTCAAGCAGGTTTGTAAATATTGCACTAATTCTGATAGTGTCGTTTGGAGAAAATGCATTGTCATTATTATCAGTGTTCTGTATGTCAAATGCTCTGACCGATGTTGCAGGCTGGGTTAGCGCACTCAGTAGATTCACTCTTCCTTTTCCAAGTTTATTGATAAAAGTAGCATTGCCCGGAATGGAATAAATATCATCACATGTTGCACGAATTCTTTCGCCAATCTGCAAAGCATTTAAAGCAGGAAATTGTGCTTTTACCAAGGCAGCAATTGCTGAAACTTGTGGTGCAGCTTCCGAAGTACCTCCCGAATACCAGTAGGGTGGATTGCTGTTTGTTGGGAAAATCGAAAATATTTTATCACCAGGGGCTGCTACATCAACATAGCTGCCAAAGCTGCTTCCTGAGGTTGGCGAAGATGTCCATTTTACATCTGCAGAATCTGTTCCTCCAACACTCAATACATACTGATATGATGCAGGAAAAAATGGCGCATCGTTATTGGCATTTCCTGCTGCTGCAACTACTAAAGCATTTTTATTAAATGTAGCATAGTTAATGACATCTTGCGAAAACTGTGAGCTGCCAAAGCCACCCCACGAACAATTGATAACAGAACAACCATGGTCGGCAGCATATACTATAGCATCGTATCCGTTTACAATAACATTCGAACCGGGAGAACAACTGACAGGAAGAAATTTAGTTTTAAAACCTACTCCGGCAATGCCTGTTACGTTGTCAACTTCTGCATTTGATATTCCTGCAACAAAATTGCCATGCAACGGAACCGAGCCCTGAACATCATTAGAGTTAAATGCCACATTCCACCCACGATAATTGTCAATGTAGCCATCGCCATCATCGTCAATACCATTGATAGGGTCAGCATAGTTGTATTTTAACTGATTAATCAGTTCAACATGAACAGTGTCAATGCCTGTATCAGTAATTCCGATTACAATATTGGTATCACCTTTCTGAATATCCCAACCATCAAAAGTATGTATGTTTAAATGATGATATTGATATTGTGGCGTTGCTAAAGTATCGTTAGGTGTGTAAAGCGGTTTGTCAATATAAGATGGTTCGGCATACTGTACTTCTTTGCAAGATAAAAGCAATGAAGCAGCTTTTTCTACAGGAATAGCAGCATTAAATTTCAAAGTATAAATCAATGACAAATCAGTCAATGGAAAGCCAAAAGATGTTTTACTTTCAACAGGCTGTTTGTGATTTGGAAATTTCTTCTTAACTTCTGTCACCGAAAGGTTATTAAAAATTTGATGCAAATCAACGGAGTTTATATAGCTTTCGTTACAAAAGCTCCTGTAATCAGATTTTATTCTTACTATCAAAACACCCTTCTCATAATCGTCAGTAGTTATGCCGGCAGGAAAACGAAACTGCTTTTGAGCATGTGTGGTTGACAAAGTTAATATCAGTATGATGAAAGGAAAAAATGCACCTTTTATTAAATGCCTTTTTTGTGGGAGTGCCATTCTGAAGTGTTTTTTAAATATTATGGTAAAATTAGGTATAAATAAACGAAGAATTAGTACAATAAAGCTTAAAAAATCAAGGCAATAATAGAAATATTCTATTTTTATGCCGCTTTAAGTGAATTGAAAAAATGGAAAACCGTCAGGTAATTTTAAATCATGACCAAATACAGCAAAAACTAAGACGTATTGCTTGTCAGATTTATGAAGATAATATCAATGAAAAAAGTATTTATATAGCTGGAATTGCAAGAAGCGGCTACGTTATGGCGGCCAAGTTAAGAGATATTATTTTGGAACGTTATCCGCTTAAAGTAATTATGCTGGAGGTGATTGTTGATAAATCAAACCCATTGTATCCAACAATTAAAGGGATTGACAATACTGCATTACTTAAAAATAAAGTGGTCATTATTGTTGATGATGTACTAAATTCAGGCAAGACACTTATCCATAGTCTGCGACCTTTCCTGGAAGCTGATGCTAAAAAAATAAGTACGGCATTACTCGTTGACCGAGATCATAAGCGCTATCCTGTGGCAACAGATTTTGTTGGACTTACGCTTTCTACAACCAATCACGAGCATATTGTTGCCGATTTGAAGAAGGGGAAAAAAGATGTAGTTTATATTTCATAAATCATGTCGTTGAAACTTCTGAATACTTTTATAATATTGCTTATAGCGTTACAAAGTAATTCGCAGCAAGTGAAATTCCATCAGGAGTGGCTCGACAATCCTGCCAAATACAGTTCTGAAATTGAAGATGTTTTTACCGGTGACACCTTGCGCGCATTTCAAAAAGAGGAATATAAAACATTCACAATTTTGGAAAATGGTTATGCTAAATCACAAATAAAAAACACTGCCGACTGGAAAGGTATTCCTTCCGGATTTTATGCTGACACCATCATTTTTGTTTATACACAATATCCTAAGAATATCAATTTTTGGCTGACAAACTATCACACGCTATTAGCACAGCGCTTGAAAAATCTTTTTAAGCTTTCCTCAGATCTCAATAATGAACATACTGTATATAAAATACTGCTTCAAACTGACTGCGATACTGATGATGAAGCAAAAAAAATGTTTCATGGTATAGCCATTCATTTAGCACCAATAAAAAGCGAATTTGCAAAGCAGCAGGAAAATATTATCAAACAACAAGTGTATGACGATTCTTTAAAAAACACCAAACACTCAGATCAGAATACAATTGCCACCAGAAAGATAAACAGCTTTATTGCCAACAATGGCGGTATTACCGATAGTGTGGTGTATAAAATTTTTTCGCGTCATCCGGAATGGGACAATTGCCTGGTGATAATGGATTGGACAGGCAGTATGTATCCCTATGGTGCACAAGCTGTACTTTGGCATTCGTTGAATCTTAAACAATCAGGTATAAAATATTTCGTTTTCTTTAATGATGGTAATATGGAAAAACGGAAAAAAATTGGAAAGACCAGAGGTGTTTATTTTGAAAAAGCAGAAAACATAAATAAAATAATTGGCTTGTTGAGTAAGGTTAAAGCCAAAGGTAATGGTGGCGACCCCGAAGAAAATGATGTAGAAGCAATATTGAAAGGCATTCAGAAGTATCCTGATTTTAAGAACCTGATTTTAATTGCCGATAACAATTCCTGTATGCGCGATTATTGTTTAACAAAATATATAAAAGTTCCGGTTAAGGTTGTCCTCTGTGGAACCTATAGTGGCATCAATCCGCAGTATATAAACTTGGCCTATAAAACCAAAGGCAGCATTCATACTATTGAAGATGACATCAGTGATTTTTACAACAGAACCAACACCGATGCAACGTTTATGATTGATGGTTCAGAATATCGTTATGATGCAAGAAGAGATTTATTTGAATATCTGACGAAACCCGATAAAGACGACCCACATTTTTGCGAACCTTTTTATAAAAAGAAAAAGTGTAAATGCGAGAATTTGAATTATTAATTTATTTTCAGGAATGAAATTTTTCAACCTAATTTTCAGGCGACAATACGCTGTAAAACGCTTTTTAGTCTTTGGAGTAATCATGTTTTGTATGTTTTCCGGCAACGTATTTTCTCAAAAAGGTGTTGCTACAATCGGCTTTCAGTTTAAGCCGATTTTTAATAATGACTTTTTTCGTACTGGCTCACAATCTGCCACACAAGGAACTGCTGAGGTAACCATTCAACCCAATTCAGGATATTGTGCAGGCATGGTTATCAGACGTGGTTTTACAGAGCGACTTTCTCTTGAAACGGGAATAAATTATGCAAGAAGAAATTATCAGATTCAAGTTACTGACTCAGCATTGAGCCATAAACGTAATTATAAATTTATAGGATATGAAATACCAATTAGTGCATTGGTATATATCAGGCTTGGACAGAAAATGTATATTGATGCTTCTTTAGGCAATTCATTCGATTTTTATCCTTCAGACATTTACATTGGTGATGATTATTTTGAAAGTGAAGGCCTNNTATTTTTATCTTGGAGTTTCATTTCATCGTCCGTATAGTTTTATTTATCGCTCAAGAACTTTAATATCAGGTAGAAATTATAAAGTATTTGAAACTGATATTTCCGGGAATTATCTGACTGTTGATATTCGTTATTTTTTTCACGAAGACCCTTTGAATAAACAACGCAAACGATATCCCGAAGATGATTGATATTAAATCATTGCTTTGTTTTAAGATTGGATTTCAAAAATAAAACACCCGCCAAACCCGATAAAACAGAGCCTGCAATAATTGCAATTTTTGAAGTGTCGAGAAGAAGAGGTTCTTTAAATGAAAGTGAAGTAATGAAAATTGACATTGTAAAACCTATACCGGCTGTTAGACCTGCACCAAAAATCAACTTTAAACTAATTTTTCCGGGGAGTAAACACCATTTGTTTTTTACTGCAACCCATGATGCTAAAGTTATGCCTAATGGCTTTCCTATGAGCAAACCTAAACTCACCCCTAAACCTACCGTAGAAAACAATCCTGAAACATTATCAAGAGAAAGAACAATAGCAGTATTAGCCAATGCAAAAACAGGAAGAATAAAATAATTCACCGGTAGCTGAAGTTTATTTTCGAATGATGAAAGTTTGTTTAATGGAATTGTAAAAGCTATCAGTACACCAGCAATAGTTGTATGCACGCCTGAAAGCAGCATAAAATACCAAATGACAATGCCTGCAATAATCCACAGAAATAAATTAAAAAAACCTTTGTTTGAAAGAAACATCAATGCACCAACAATGAGTAAACTGCTGATTAAAAATGAAAGATGAAAGTTTTCCGGCTCGGTGTAGAATAATGCAATAATGATAATTGCACCGAGGTCATCAATAATTGCTAATGCAGTTAAAAAAACTTTAAGAGCAAACGGGACTCTGTTACCAAGCATTGAAAGTACGCCAAGAGAAAAAGCAATATCTGTTGCCGTGGGTATTGCCCAGCCATGCATCAGGTGAGTATCTCTGATATTAAACAATGCATAGATAATTCCCGGAACAATCATTCCACCAAAAGCTGCAATTACCGGTAGCATTGCGTTGCGTTTGTTGGCCAATTCACCAACATACAGCTCACGTTTTATTTCCATGCCAACCACCAGAAAAAACACAACCATTAATCCGTCATTAATGATGTGCAACACACTAACATCGTAATTCAATAAATTTATGTGGCGATGCCAAAGGTTTGTATATTCTGATGTTGCTGATAAATTACTTAACAGCAGCGATAGCATTGTAAGTACAATAATCAAAAGACCGGCTAATTTGCCTTGAACTGCAAGCTTACGTATTGGGTTTATGATTTTACCTCCAGACATTTTGCAAAATTAAAATTATATATATTTTTTTTATACGACCACAAATGTTTTCGAATGTTTACAATCACATACAACTTTATAAAGAGGATTCAGTTTGTCATTTTGTCTTTGTATTATTGCAAAACACGATAGTTTTATTAGACTGATGAGCCTTAGGTTTTTGATTTTATATTTTTTGTTTTTCTGTGTGCCGTTAAGTGTATGGTCAGCACCCAATCTTGATTATAACGAGAGATGTAAGAATGCTTATGAACTGATTTTTAAGCTGCGCTTCGATCAGGCATTAGATAGTCTTGATGCAGAGAAAAGAGAACATCCGGACAATCTGATTCCCGGATATCTTTATCACTATCATTTATTCATCAAAACATTCATAGGGGAGGAGCAGGCTTCTTTTAACGAGCTGAAACATAACCATGAAATTATTACCGGACAAATCAAAACCATACCTGCAGTTTCACCATTACGTAATTTTTGTCTTGCAGAATGTTACCTGATGACAGCATTGTCGAAACTGAAATTTAAAGAGTATCTGACTGCAGCTTTACAAGTAAAGAAAGCATACGGTTTACTTACGGAGAATCAAAAAAAATTTCCTGAATTTGAGTTGAATCTAAAGAGTCTTGGTGTGCTACATGCATTTATTGGTGCAGTGCCAGAAAACTATCAATGGTTAGTAAAAATTGCCGGAATGAATGGTAGTGTATCGAATGGTATAAAAGAGTTGGAGCAATCTTTTATGATGACTAGAGAAGACAGTGATGCTTTTCATTTTATGAATAAAGAAATTGCCTTTACCTATATTTTCACACGTAATCAATTAAAACCTGACCCGGAGTGGGTAATCAAGTTTTTGTCAGGGTTGAAATTGGAGAACGAGCCTTTGGACTTGTTCTTTTCTACCAACATTTATTATTCAACCGGGCGCAGTGCACAGATTATTCCACTGCTTGAAAATTATCATGCAGATGATGCGGTTTATCCAATACATTATTTTCAATTTCTTTTAGGAATGTCTAAACTTGATAATTTGGATTATTCATCATTCTCTAATTTCAATAATTATGTTAAATTGCATAAGGGCAATAGCTTCATAAAAGCTGCTTATCAGAAAATGGCCTGGATAAAACTATTGCAAAATGACATAGACGGATATACAGCACTAATTACTGAAGTTAAGACAGTGGGTAACGACTTTACTGACGAAGATAAACAAGCACTAAATGAATTAGTTACACATCAGAAACCCAATACTTTTATCTTAAAAATCAGACTCTTGTTTGATGGCGGCTACTATCAGGAGGCTTTAAAATTGTTAGCTAAAGGGTCAAGCGAAGTTAAAACAGCTAAAGATCAGCTTGAATATAAATATAGGTTGGCAAGGGTGTTGGACAAACTGGATATGACAGATCGGGCCAAAGAATTTTATCTGAAAACTATTGAACACGGGCAGGATTTAAAATTTTATTATGCTGCTGCCAGCTGCAATTTTTTGGCGCAGATTTATGAGAAAGAGAAGAATTATGCTTTGGCTGAAACGTATTATAAAAAGTGTCTTAGTTTACGCGACCATGAATACCAGAACAGTTTAGACCAAAAGGCTAAAGCCGGCTTAAGCAGAATTAGAGATGAGAGGTAATAATCAAACAATTACTATTTAACATAATATTAATTATAAGATTGAAATATTGAGGATAGCGGGATAGGATTCTCTAATAAGTATGTTGCTTTTACATCACTTGACCTGCATTTTATAAAATTCCAATCTGATGCTTTTGCATCGTTTTTCATACACCATATTATTGTTTGAGTTTTAATTTCTCTCAGAAAAAGTTGTATAAAAACTAAGCTGGAAGTATCTATTTAATCTGATTATTTCTAAAGTTTATTAAATCAGTTTATGGCAAATCACTTTAAAGTCCCCTATTGGTTAAATGAATTTTATCGTGATGAATTTAAACAGGCATTTTCCAATACTAAATTGTATTATTTTAATTATCAAGTCAATAATAAAATATACTTAAAGTTATTTTGATTTAATTAATCATATTTAATTAATTATTAAATGTATAGAACATTCAAATGAATTGTTCCGGATATTACATAAAGAACTTGTTTTAAGTTAAAAGAACTTTTAATTGACAATTTTAATAAAGCTTATGATTTCGCAACAGCTATTGAAACTAATTCAATAATTCATATTTAACATAATATATTGCATTTAGAGAATACTAAAGGCAATTCCTCCTATTAATATCATTTTCCATTTTTATTGTATTCGAAATGCTTTTGCATAGTCATTAATGCTACTTTTACCTTCGTAAAACTACTAAATCAAATTGTTATGCTAAAGAAAATTCTAATTGGATTTGTCGTCCTCATCGGGCTGTTATGTGTTGGCTCCCTTTTCATCTCAAACACCTATAAGATTGAACGCGATATTTATATAAAAGCTCCTGCTTCTGTCGTGTTTAATCAGATTAACAACCTGAAGAACTGGAGCAAATGGAATACCTGGCTTAAAATGGATACAACAATGAAAGTTACGTATAACAATATTGAAGCCGGTGTTGGAGCACAATATCAGTGGACATCCAGCAATAAGAATGTTGGGAATGGCACTATGCAGATTAAAAAAAGTGTGCAAGATCAGTTAGTAGAATCTGAGCTGACTTTTGAAGGTGAAGGAAATGCTGTTAATGGCTTTAATATTCAGCCTGCCGGTGACAGTGTTAAGCTTACCACCTATTTTGAAAGTGAAGTCGGTTGGAATCCATTACACAAATACCTGATGATAATGTTTAAAGGTATGATGATTGATATGACTGACAATGGATTGAAAGCTATAAAAGAATTAGCAGAAAACATGCCCGCACAGCCCGGATTTGAGTACAACATTCAGCAAGTAGATATCACTACAACTATTCCATATTTAGCTATCAGATGTACATCCGGTTTGGACTCCATAGGCTATTTTATCGGGTCAAGTTATGGCTTGATAGATGCAGAAATGAAAATGCAGAAATTGGAAATGAGTAAAACCGTTCATCCATTTGCCATATATTACAAGTGGGAAAATAATCTATTTGAATATGATGTTTGTATGCCCTTGGCAGCAAAAGGAAAATCAGCAGGAAATATTGTTGCTGGCGAAGTCAAAACAGGGAAATATCTTATGACTCAATATTTTGGCAATTATGATAATAGCAACAAAGCTCATGAAGCAATCGTTAACTACGCTAAAGATAACAGTATTAAAATCTCTGATGCACCTCTTGAGTTTTATATTACCGACCCTTCTGTTGAGAAAGACACTGCCAAATGGCAGACAGATATTTACTATCAGATTAATTGATTTTGTATTAAAATCATAAAGATTTAGGGTTAAGCAGACAAGTTTAGCCCTTTTTTATTGACTTTTTGGCCATTTCCGGCTAACTCATCTTCAACAAACGGAACTGAATAATTATCAAGCATATTAGTTTTATTTATCAAAGCAAATACCTATCTTTGCGCGCCCGTTTTAATAGGTCTATTCATAAATAATAAATAAAGTCTAACAATTTCAATTTTTAAAAAAACAAAACAATTAATGAGTGAAGTAAAACACAACATTCCACCGACAGATTTCGATTGGGATAACGTTGGTAAAACAGCCGACATTTACAAATCAGATGACCGCCAGCGTATGGAGGCCATGTACGATCAAACCCTGAACACACTTACAGAACATGAAGTGAAAATGGGTACAATCATCAGCATTTCTGATAAAGAAGTGGTGGTAAACATTGGATTCAAATCAGATGGAATGGTTCCGCTGAGCGAATTCCGCCACATGCCCGACCTGAAAGTTGGGGATGAAATTGAAGTGTATGTAGAAACCCGTGAAGATAAAAACGGGCAATTGATATTGTCACATAAAAAAGCTCGTGCTCTTAAATCCTGGGAGCGTGTTAATGAATCTCTCGAAAAAGATGAAATTATTCAGGGTTATGTTAAATGCCGTACCAAAGGCGGACTTATCGTTGACGTGTTTGGCATTGAAGCATTTTTACCGGGTTCTCAAATTGATGTGAAACCAATCCGTGACTATGATGTGTTTGTAGGAAAAACTATGGAATTTAAGGTGGTTAAAATCAACCATGAGTTTAAGAACGTAGTTGTATCTCACAAAGTACTTATTGAAGAGGAACTTGAGAGTCAAAAGTTAGAAATCATGTCAAAACTTGAAAAAGGACAGGTTCTTGAAGGTACTGTTAAAAACATCACATCTTACGGTGTATTTATGGACCTTGGTGGCGTTGACGGCTTATTGCATATTACCGATATTTCATGGGGACGAATCAACCATCCTGATGAAGTGTTGAAGTTAGATGATAAAATTAACGTTGTAATCCTTGACTTTGACGAGGATAAAAAACGTATTGCACTTGGCTTGAAACAACTTACGCCTCAGCCATGGGAAGCACTTGACCAAAATATTCAAGTTGGTGACAAAATCAAAGGCAAAGTTGTTGTGTTGACTGACTATGGTGCTTTCATTGAAGTAATTCCAGGCGTTGAGGGTTTGATACACGTATCAGAAATGTCATGGTCGCAACATTTACGCAGCCCACAAGATTTCCTCAAAGTTGGTGATGAAATTGAAACTGTAATCCTTACTCTTGATCGCGAAGAGCGCAAAATGTCACTTGGATTAAAGCAACTGATGCCTGATCCTTGGGTTAACATCATGGAGAAATATCCGGTTGGCTCAAAGCATACTGCAAAAGTTCGCAGTCTGACAAACTTTGGTGTTTTTGTTGAGTTGGAAGAAGGTATTGATGGTTTAATTCATATCTCTGACCTTTCATGGGCTAAGAAAATTAAACATCCTGCTGAGTTTACCAAGGTTGGCGAAAACATAGAAGTTGTAGTTCTTGAAGTTGATTCAGAGCATCGCAGATTAAGCCTTGGACATAAGCAATTAGAAGAAAATCCATGGGATACTTATGAAACAATTTTCCATGTTGACACTGTTCATTCCGGTGTTGTTGGAAAAGTAACCGATAAAGGTGCAACCATCATTTTCCCATCATTTGGAGTAGAAGGTTTTGCTCCATATCGTCATCTGATGAAAGAAAACGGCACTCCTGCTAAAGCTGATGAAACACTTGATTTTAAAGTAATCGAATTCAGCAAAGAGAACAAGAAGATTGTTGTATCACACAGCCGTTTGTTTGAAGAAGCAAAAGCATCTGAAAAGATGGCTCGTGATAACGAAAAAGCTAAAGATGAAAGTGATGCATTTAAGTCTGTTAAGAAAATCAAAGAATCACAGGAAAAAACAACCTTGGGTGATTTGAGCGTACTTTCTGCACTTAAAGATGAAATGAAGAAGAACGAAGCAGAAAATAACTAATCTGCATTGACATCAATAAAATCAGAAAGCCGCTTAAAAGCGGCTTTTTGATTTTTGTACCCTACTACAAACATAAATTTATGATGACACTTTTAGCTAATTTTCTTTTGTTTCAGGCAAAAGTTTAATTTTGGCACAACGACCATTTATAAAAACAAATTTATGCCATCGGTTTGCTTTTACTTTCAGGTGCATCAGCCCTTCAGAATAAAACATTACAGTGTTTTCGACATTGGTAAAGATCATTTTTATGAAGATGGCGAAAAAAATAAATGGATTATGGATAAGGTATCTGAGAAATGCTACCTGCCTGCAAACAAGAAAATGCTTGAGCTGATTAAGCGCCATAAAGGCAAATTCAGAATAAGTTATTCACTAAGCGGTACAGTGATTGAACAGATGGAACTGTTCAGACCGGATGTGTTGCAGTCCTTTGTTGAACTTGCTAAAACAGGTTGTGTTGAATTCCTCTCTGAAACTTATTTTCATTCGCTCAGTTTTTTATATAACAAAGAAGAATTTGAGAGACAAGTAAAAGAACATGATCAGAAAATTGAACAGTACTTTAAACAGAAGCCTACTGTTTTCAGAAATACCGAATTAATTTACAATAATGAACTTGCAGCTTATATCGAAAAGTTAGGCTATAAAGGAATATTGTGCGAAGGTGTTGACCGTTTATTGAAAGAAAAACACCCTAATCATTTATTGAAACCAACAGGAACAAAATCAATAAAAGCATTGCTGAAAAATTATCGTTTAAGTGACGACATTGCTTTTAGATTCTCCGACAAAAACTGGAGCGAATGGCCATTGCATGCAGATACATTTGCAAGTTGGGTACATAAAGTAGCCGGGAATGGTGATGTGATAAACCTGTTTATGGACTATGAAACTTTTGGCGAACATCAGTGGGAAAGCACAGGCATTTTTGATTTTATGGATCATCTGCCACGTGAAATATTAAAACATCCTGACTTTGGATTTATGACACCATCTCAGATAGTTGAAACCTACACCCCTCGTGGTGTATATGATGCACATGAGTTTATCAGTTGGGCTGATAGCGAGCGTGATCTTTCAGCATGGCTGGGAAACAACATGCAGCAGGAAGCTCTCACAAAAATTTATTCTATAAGCGAAAGAGTGCTTGGATCGGGCAATAAAGATTTAATTGACGTATGGGGCAAACTGCAAACCAGCGATCATTTTTATTATATGAGTACTAAGTTTTGGAGCGATGGCGATGTACATAAATATTTCAGCCCCTATAACTCACCATACGATGCTTACATATTTTACATGAATGCATTTTCAGACTTTGAATCAACATTATCAGAAGAAAGTAAACCAAAAAAGAAAGCAGCCGCAAAAAAGCCTGCTGTGCCACGTAATAAGAAGCATGCTGCTGAATAAAGTTTTACTTCAGTAATTTAAATGGAGCATTTCAGAGAGTCGCTGCTGATTTTGATTTCAACACCTATTTACCTTGTTGTTATTGGTGCTGAAATATTTTTTTCTGCCGTTAATCATTTACAGCTCTATTCAAAAAAAGGAACTCTTGTCAATCTCTATCTCATGCTGTTGAATTTGGGGATTGATATTTTAATGCGAACTGTAAGTCTGTTAGTTCTAAATTATTTTTTCGATTTCAGGATTATTAACTCCTACCCTACCGCATGGATTTACTGGGTAGCTTTATTTCTTGCAGAAGATTTTATGTATTACTGGCTGCATCGGATAGACCATTTTTGTCGGTTGTTCTGGGCTGTTCATGTAACACACCACAGCAGCGAAGAATTTAATTTAACTGTAGGTTTCCGTTCTTCTGTTTTGCAACCACTGTACAGGTTCATCTATTTTATTCCACTTAGTGTCGTTGGCTTTAAGGCTATTGACATCATGTTTATATACAGCGCAACGCAAATTTTCGGAATATTGGTTCATACACAAACCGTGGGTAAATTAGGGTGGCTCGAATATTTTCTGGTAACGCCATCACATCACAGAGTACATCATGCAAGCAATGTTTGTTATCTTGACAGAAACATGGGAATGGTTTTGATTATTTGGGATAAATTGTTTGGTACTTTCCAGAAGGAATTGGAGCATGAACCTGTTAAGTATGGTCTGACACAAAACCTTCAATCTAATAACCCTGGCAAAATTGTTTTTCACGAATGGCAGGATATCATCTGCGATTTGAAAAAGAAAACATCTTTTAAAAATAAAATCATGTACTTGCTTGGCCCTCCGGGATGGAGTCATGATGGCAACAGAAAAACAAGTGCACAACTGCGCAAAGCTCTATTAAAAAAGAAATAGCTTCATTTATTGCTTGATTTTTGAACTGAAAATTTTCCTTATCTTTTCTACCTTAGGCTGTATTACAAACTGACAGTATGGTTCATGTCCATTCAGTTTAAAATACTCCTGATGGTAATTTTCTGCAGGGTAAAATTGTTGCGCTCGTGAAATTTCAGTCACAACTGGTTTGCCAAAGGTATTTTCCTCATTCAGTTTTTTCTTGTAGTTCTCTGCAGTTTGCTTCTGCATGTCATTATAAAAAAAGATAACAGAACGGTATTGAGTACCTACATCAGCACCTTGCCTGTTCAATGTAGTTGGGTCATGACTTTCCCAAAACACTTCCAGCAATTCATCATAGGATATTTTGCTTGGATCAAATACTATCTGAATACACTCTGCATGTCCGGTGTTTCCCATACAAACCTGCTGATAACTTGGGTTAGCAACTGTACCACCGGAATAGCCTGATGTTGCTGAGATGACGCCATCAATTGTTTCAAAAACAGCTTCTGTACACCAAAAACATCCTGTGCCAAATAAAGCTGTGTCTGTAGCTATGTTGGTTTCCATATTTGTAAAATTAGAATTTTCTTGAGATGGCTGCGCATGATTCTGACAACCTACAAACATAATTAATGCGATTAATCCTTTCATGTAATACATTTTTGAAGTCTGTCACGAATAAACAAAATAAAATTGTTTTGGTTTAATTCATCTAATGGTTCAATTGCATTCTTCTGTTTGCTTCTATACTCAGTAGGCGCGAGCGTGTCGCTCATGTCATTTTATTATTTTCACTTTTGGCGAAAGATATATTAATGTTATGGCTGCAAGCCATTAAAATGAAAGGCAACGAGCGACACACTCGCGCCATCATAAGGCGGCAACGGAACACGCAAACACAGTTGAAGGATTTTCAAATTAAGGAAGGATTTTAAACTATGTGCAAACTTAAAAAAATTAATTCCCTTAAACCTTATTGTAAATTAATTTGGATATGAAAATAAAATCCCTTTAACTTTACAAATCTTTAAAAATAACATTACTACCAAACTAAAATCCCAACTATCATGGAACCAACCAAATCAAAAAGCGGCAAAGCATGCTGGAGCTTGCTTGCTGCGCTACTGTTGTTTTCAATAAGCAGCAAAGCCTAACCATCTGATGCTTACGTAAGCATGAAGACTACTGCTGTTGTAGGTACTGTACATGGAGTATATTACATTGAACTGACGGACACCAACAGCGTGAGCGAAATTGAAATCAAACTCGGCACCGACTGGACAACTATCGATCTGGTAAATGTAGTGTTTACTTATGACAGCCCCGGTAGCCTGCCGCAGGGTTACAGCTACTCACGCAACGGTAACATCATTGCCATTGACATGGGTAATTTTCCCGCACAGGCTTCTTACTACGGAAACGTAAGAACAAAAAATGGTGCAACTTGGAGTAATAATTACACCTTTGTTTCAAACTAATCCATTGAAGAATTAATAAAATTAAGTTTAACATTTAAAAAGCAAATACCTTGAAAAGAATATATTCACTCCTTATCTATATTGTGTTTATACAAACATATTCTGCAATAGCAACCACTTATACATGGACAGGAAACACAAGCACTGCATGGAACACTACGTCTAACTGGTCACCATCAGGAACACCTACAACAGGCGATTTTGTACACATTTACAGTGCTACATACAATCCGCAACTTCCGGGAAATCTAACCTTAAACGGAATTTATATGCACAGCGGCACGCTTAATTTGAATGGCGATACTTTGTTGCTTAACTCCGGTACAAGCACTTTTAGTGGTGGTACTGTTACCAATGGATTGCTGCAACTGCGCGGCACGGAAATGACTTTTAACAGCACCACTTTTAATGCTCCCATTGATGCAGTGGTTGACCGCATTAACCTGAACGGATGCACGTTTAACAATTACTGTTATTTTGAAACCGTTACCAATGTTCCCGGCACGGGAAGCGGTGGAGCGGTATTTAATGACAGTGTTTACCTGTATCATAATTACACGGGGTCGGGAATTTGGGTGATGAACAATAGCACCGGACACCGCTTTAACGGTAAAGTTACCATACATAACAAGGGAACAAAAGAAATCACCTTTGCCGGTGCGGGCATTAATGTGTTCAATGGCGATATAGTTTTAATAAACACCGGAGCGGGAGGAATTATGCTAGGTAATGATACACTTACTCNNGCAATGTTTGGAGGTAATTTCAGCATCACTTCCAATGTATTGCTGTTTAAAAACTGCACGTTTAGCGGCACGGCATCATTTACGGCCACAGGAAGCGGCAGCAGCAGTTGGTATGGCGGCAATACATTTTA
>DKKR01000055.1:0-5382 GCA_002455375.1 Bacteroidetes bacterium UBA6661 | reverse complement strand
TAGCAATACGCTTGTAAAAAATCTGATGCTGAACAAGAGCGGTGGCAGTGCAGCATTGTCAACAGCATTGGTAGTAAGCGGAACGGTAACGTTTACAAAAGGAACGCTCACCACCACAAGCAGCAACCTGCTTACGATAAACAGCGGTGGCACAGTGAGTGGAGCAAGCGACAGCAGTTTTATTGACGGACCTGTTAAGAAAATAGGTAACAGTGCATTTGTGTTTCCGGTAGGAAAGGGAAATAAATTATTCCCATTATCCATCAGTGCGCCCTCTAACTCAACGGAGGCATATACTGTTGAATCTTTTGATACATCTGCACATCCCAATGCAGCAAGAGAATCTTCATTAAGTTATGTTACTAAAAGCTATTATTGGTCTGTTACAAGGAATTCAGGCTCAACAGATGTTTATGTTTCATTGGGTTGGAGCAGATTTTTTTCACAATTGGATTCATCCAAGCTTCGCATAGCAAGGTGGTCAGGTAGCCAGTGGTTAGATTTGGGTAATGGATCCGTTACGGGTAATAATGCTGTTGGTTCTGTACGCAGCCAGAATACATTGAGCAGTTTTGGTACATTTACTCTTGCCGGAGTTCCTAACCCGGTTCAACCATGTGGTTTCCCGAATCAAAGTGATCCCGATATTTACTATTGTTTTGATAACGGTCCTGCTGAAGAATCATGTGATGCTTCAATGCCAACAACTCAATCAACATTAAGCCCTGCCGGACTACAGACCATCCCTACCACTTATGGCAATAGCTTAGATAATACAATACCTACCCCCCCCGTTAATTAAAGGATACAACTTTTCAGCAGGTGGCTTGGGAAATTATTTAGCTGTTGAATTATTAATAAAATTTGATGCTGATTTAATGGTTAAACAAGAAATGCTTGAATTATTCAGATTCGGACCCACTAATAATGCACCGGGTGCTATGGCTGTTACACTAGAAACAGAAACAAACAGATTTCGTTTTTTTACTTCTTCTGTTAACCCTAGTGATCAGAATGATTATAAAGATGATGATTTTTATATTGACTTAGATGGTGAAGGGAGAAAAAGTTTAAGCTACTATATGGATAACAACTGGCATCATTTTGTTTTTATATTTGATGCAGGGCAAGCGAAAAAAGAAGTTTGGGTTGACGGACAATTAAATAAAGGCTTTTATTCTGACATAATAAAAAATGAGAGTTTATTTCCAGGAGATGCATATGATTACTCTCCTTTTGATCCACAATTTATAATTAATTATTATTCAGCTAACCCATTCCGCATAACACCATGCCTTTACGATGAAATTTGTATTTACGCATTTAACAAATTATGCCCTCAGCAAATTGTGGAACATTATAATCAAACAGTAGGCTCTGCATCACCTTTAACGGCTTACGATTTTACTGGTACTTTAATGAGTGTTGATTTGCCTCCTATTCTTAGCTTGGACGGCAATCATAATTCCGATGATTTTCCAATAAATTATGGTGTTGGAAGCGGAAATTATCAAAATGTAAAAGGTGTTTTGGAGCAATTAGAAGAATATCCTTTGGCAAGATATCAGCAAAACCACTCATTAAAACCTAACCTGAGTTATATGCAGACAAATTATGTTGCTGGATTGCAGCCCGGTGTATCAGGTGGTGGTGGTGATCCAATTTTAGCTTTAAATCTTCAAATTGAAATGGCAAAGCATTGGAATTATTATTTTAATGTTTGGGAAAACGTAGGGGCAAGCAATCTATTTAATGATGAGTTTAAAAATTATGCTCAAGCAAACGTTGGTAGCAATCGCTTCAAATATGCAATTATATCGTCCCGAATGCAATTATCCAGTTATGGCAGTGTTTCATCAACATATTCTCCATGCTTAAGCAGTTTTGTCCCAAGCGGTGGATATTCCTTGGTTGCAGAAAAGCATATTGAAGATAATGCACCGGCAACGTGCGGTACTATTACCATTTCCTCAAATGACAGGTTATATTATCTTGATGATAATACTCAAAATCCTCCCTACTTTGTAACTCCTGACGGCAACCCAACAGGAGATATAGATACAAGATTTATAGATTATTCTAATATTATTGATAATACTGTTAGTGATTGCATTTATGACTTAGACGGGGAAGCATTAAAGTACTTTCTGGATGTAATTGATAATACAGTCAATCCCCAAGGGTCCGTTATTCCCATTGACTATATTGCCGAGAATAATGAAGTGCTTGCATTTGGGAATCCTAATCTTATAGGCATGGATGCTGAAATAGATTTTGATTATAATAATTTAAACTATTCTAATTATAATGACTTTAGTCCTACTCCGGTACAGGCAACGCAAAGTTGGGATAATTATATGGGTATAAAACGTATGTTGCTTGATAATCAATTCAGAGATATATTTATGAATCAATCAAAATTCGCCAATACTTTATTCCTGAATTATGCTGTAGATGGTGCTGATTTTCCTTCAAGCGGGCGATTCCCTTATAATTGGACAAGAGGTACACAAAAAGCTATTGGTAGTCAATATTACCCAACGCCTGATTTTTATCCTAGAAGACCTTATTTCTGGCGTNNGTAATACTGAGTTGCAATATGGCGATTATAGATTTGCACCATATGTAGCGGCAGGCTGGTCAAAAATTGAAGAAGAGAATTTTACTCCCGGACATTGGCTTGGAATATTAAAAAATGTTGCTATGTTAGGGGTTGATTTTTTTCATACTGGGCATTTTAAAATTGAAAAATATAATGCAGATTATTTACCTGCAGATCCCAAGGGATATATCTGGCAGGCGGCAATTCCAACTTATGCTCAGGCTATAGCAAGCAGGTATGAAACATTTCTTACAAGNNAAAATGAATGGCCAGGATAAATATGTTATCAGTGGTTCGCTTCAGGCTTATTCTACCATTGAGGGCAATGCAAATGATGAAGCAGTGGCTTCAATTGATTTGCATGATAATGACCTTACTCTTCCAAATACGAATAACCCTCATTATCCACTAACTTTCAATGTCAGAAAGCAAGGAAGCACTTACATTTATGACCGTACAGTTAATCCTCCTATATTCTACCAGCTTGACACATGGCATGAAGCCAAGCACCCTGAAAGATGGACAAAAGATTTCAGGTTTGAAGCGGAAGTGTATGATAACACCAGTGCTTTAGCAAATGTTGACATTAAAACAGATGCTTCATCTGCTCCAGATTATTCAAACTTTACCAGCTATTTGCAGTTTAGTGGCAACGGTTCAACCAACTCAGTTATGGAATATCGGTTTCATCCGCGCAGTACGCAGGCAAAAACTTACTATGTTTGGATAAGAGCCAGAAATGCCGCATCTTCTGCTAGTGCAAACATTAATATCGAATACAGTGATGGAACCACCCCTGTATCTGTTGAAACCATATCTTGTTTAGCAGATAACAGTGCCGGATGGCAATGGTATCATTATAAACCCAACACGCTTGAACCAATCAGCTTTACCGTTACCAATTCATCAGATATAGATTACACTCTTTTAATACAACCGGATGGAAGTTTTGATATTGATCAGATTATTTTGTCGGAGGATAAAAATCTTGATATGCAACCCGGAGATAAATGCAGTTTAATGTGCAGTGTAACTCCTACAACGGTTAGCAGCCATGCTGATGCAACTCATTTCCCTACGGGCTTTCCCGACCAGACAGTTGAATTACAAACCGATTTTACCGTAGATGCTGATTTTAACATCAGCGGTAAAACTTTAATCATTGACCCGGGTGTAACAATAACCGTAGAGAGCGGAAAAACGCTTACTATTGACAACAGCCATTTCTCTACTTGCGGAAATAATCTTTGGGGAGGCATAATACTGGAAGACGGTGCAATTCTTGATATACAAAATTCAGTTATTGAAGATGCTACTGCCGCCATTTCCGCGCCTGACGGGTGCGATATAACGGCACTTAATAATGTGTTTGACCATAATGATATTGCCATTGACTTCTTTAATATGTGTCATCATGGTTCTTCTCAATCGGCAATCATTCAGGGCAACCTGTTTACCTGCCGCGACAGAGATGTAAAAACACTTTCAAGAAAAAGCTCTGTTCACATCAGAATGATATTGAATGACGGATTTACCATAGGTGATGTTGCCGATGCCACCAAAGGAAATATTTTTGAATATTGTTCTTTAGGCATGGAGGCAGGAAGCTCCTCTAACATGGTTATAGCCAATAACACTTTCAGAAAATTAATTCCTGATCCGCTGTATCCTGATGCCATTCCTGGAACCGGTATTTTGCTTGACCCTAACTGCCCCTGCTGTGCAGGGCCTTATCATGCGCCTCCGAGTAGTAATAATGTTATAACCAAAAACTTTTTTGACTACATACCGTTCGCTATAAATTGCAGCAGGTCTTATGCCGACATTACAGAGAATGTATTCACCAATACCGTTAACGCCATAGTTATGAATGAAGTGGATGTTGATTTTAGTACAGGAATAAACATTACCGATAACAGCATTGGCGAAACGGAAAGTGGAATACTGCTGGTAAACTGCATTGGCAATACGGTTAACATAACAGGCAATTACATAAGCGTTCTTCCTGAGCCGGATATAAATCATTACACCACAGGCATTGATATTGAGAGCGTGGCATCAAGCAATCTGATTACCATAAATGACAACCTCATAAACACAAAAGGGACTTATGGTATTAAAATAAGCAATGAATTGGCTCCGTCAATTACTGAAAACAGGATAAATTTAAGACATCCTTACGCTTTCAGGCAGGATGCATCGGCATTGCCCATGACAGGTGTTTATCTTAGCAATGTGCAGCAGCCTTTTATCAGTTGCAATAATTTATACGGCAATGCTGAAGAAACCATGGCTTATAAAACCGCCTTACAGTTGGACAACTGCCCCGGTTTTTTAATTACCAGCAATGTTACGGGATTAACGGAAAAGGGCATGGTGTTTATTCAAAACTGCGCTGCTGACGGATTGGTGGAAAGCGATTTAATGGGCAACACCTTTAATGAGCATAACTATGCGCTGGTGGCAGGCGACCAGTACATAGCTACGGTTGATGGTATTATTAGTGATCAGAATGGCGATGGAACTCATACCCCCGGTAATTTGTACCAAGGGAAATTGGATGATGACGGCAACAGAACGGGTGATTTTACTAATATAAACGGAGTAGGAGTAACCAATGGTTTTGCCGCACACAGGTTTAATACTTTACCAGGTAATATTCTTGAAGTTGAACCGGATGATGTCGGTAATTATAAATTTTATGAAATACAATCGGCAGAAAACGGACCTGTTGCCAATACCGGTACAAACACACACTTTGATATTACTGTTTTAACAGG
>DKKR01000002.1 GCA_002455375.1 Bacteroidetes bacterium UBA6661 | reverse complement strand
GCAAACTGTTCTTCGGTACAATAAATATGGGCATCGTTCATCTGAAGGCAACGTACACGCATCAGTCCAAATAGCTCACCCGATTGTTCGTAGCGGTAGCAAGTTCCATATTCAGCCAGTCTAATGGGTAAATCACGGTAGCTGGCATTCAGATTTCCAAAAATTTTATGATGGTGCGGGCAGTTCATTGGCTTCAGATAGTACTTTTCTCCATCCATTTCCATTGGCGGAAACATGCTTTCTGCATAGTATGGAAGATGCCCTGTAGTTAAATACATACTTTCCTTGGCTAAATGAGGTGTACGAACACGCTTGTAGCCTGCTTCATTTTCAGTACGTTTGGCCAGATTTTCCAACTGCTCAATTAGGACACCGCCATTAGGCAGCCATAAAGGCAAGCCGGGTCCAACTTCATCATCAAACATAAAGATGTCAAGTTCTTTGCCTAACTTTCTGTGGTCGCGCTTTTTGGCCTCTTCNNCCGGCAAGGTTCATCAACTTAACCGCTTTAATATATCCTGTATGTGGAATATGAGGTCCACGACATAAGTCAGTGAAATTACCCTGTGTGTAGAAAGTGATATTACCATCTTCAAGGTTCTGAAGTAAGTCTAATTTATACTCATCATTTTTTTCGGTGAAATAAGCGATAGCTTCCTGCTTGGGAACTTCTTTTCTGATATAGACATTGTTTTTTCTGGCAAGCTCAATCATTTTGTCTTCAATCTTCTTAAAGTCATCGCTTGAAATTTGCTTGCCGCCTAAGTCCACATCATAATAAAAGCCGTTTTCAACAGGAGGTCCAACCCAGAATTTGATTCCCGGAAAATAAAACTCCAACGCTTCTGCCATTAAATGTGCCGATGAATGCCACATCGTATTTTTCCCATCCTGACTATCCCATGTCAATAATTCTAAAGATGCATCATTGTTTATAGGTCTTGAAAGGTCTGACACCTGACCATTAATTTTTGCAGCAAGAACGTTGCGTGCAAGCCCTTCGCTGATGCTCTTGGCTATATCCATTGCGGTGGTTCCATCAGGATATTCTCTGACATTTTTATCCGGAAAAGTTATTTTCATTCTTAAAAAATTTGCGCAAAGATAATTAACTATCCATGTCGCTAAAAAAAACAGATATTTCTGTTTCTGCTTTTCTGCTTACATTTGCCCATGCACCAAACCATACTGATCATTGACTTTGGCTCACAATACACACAACTAATTGCCAGAAGGCTGCGTGAGCTTAATGTATATTGTGAGATTCATCCTTATAACCACCTACCGGAAATGAGTGATTCTATTAAAGGAGTTATTTTTTCCGGAAGCCCATTTTCTGTTCGGGACAGTCTGGCTCCTTTTATTGATACTAAAAGTTTTTTTGGTAAAACACCTGTGTTGGGCCTGTGTTACGGAGCACAACTACTTGCACATCAGCATCAGGGTGAAGTGGTGGCTTCAAAAATCAGAGAATATGGGCGTGCAATTCTTAAAATTAATTTCGATGATGAAATTTTTAATGATGTCAGCGACAACAGTCAGGTATGGATGTCGCATGCAGACACCATACGCAGTGCAGGTAATGACTTTGAAGTCATAGCACAGACTGATGATGTTGCGGTTGCAGCTTTCAGACATAAGCATTTGGCTGTTTATGGCTTTCAATATCACCCCGAAGTTTATCACAGCACGGATGGTAAAAAAATGTTGGCCAATTTTGTCTATAATATTTGTGGTTGCCGTGGCGATTGGACACCTTCGTCATTCGTAGATGAAACAGTTGCACAGTTGCAAGAGAAGTTAAAGAACGATAAAGTTATTCTCGGGCTATCAGGCGGTGTTGATTCAAGTGTGGCAGCATTACTGCTTCATAAAGCCATAGGAAAAAATCTGTATTGTATTTTTATTGATAATGGGCTGCTACGAAAAAATGAAGCACATCATGTTATGGAAGTTTTCAAACCATTAGGGTTGAATATAAAGTGTGTAGATGCAGCCTCAGTATTTTATGAAGCATTAAAAAACATTTCGGATCCGGAGCAAAAAAGGAAAACCATTGGCAGGGTATTTATTGAAGTTTTTGATAAAGAAGCGCATACAATTTCTGATGTAAAATGGTTGGCTCAGGGCACTATTTATCCTGATGTTATTGAGTCTGTATCTGTAAAAGGACCTTCGGCAACAATTAAATCACATCATAATGTAGGCGGACTTCCTGAAAAAATGAATCTTAAAATTGTTGAGCCATTGCGATCACTTTTTAAAGATGAAGTACGAAAGGTGGGCAAGGAGATGGGGTTAAAAGAAGAGTTGTTGAACCGTCACCCATTCCCGGGTCCCGGATTAGGAATTAGAATATTAGGTGATATAAGTGTTGAAAAGGTGCGCATGTTACAGGAAGCCGATCATGTTTTTATTTCCTTATTACACAAACATAACCTCTATCAGAAAGTGTGGCAGGCAGGAGCTATTTTCTTACCTGTTAACTCAGTTGGTGTTATGGGCGATGAGCGTACTTATGAAAATGCTATCTGCATCAGAGCGGTTACCAGTACCGATGGTATGACTGCTGACTGGGCACATCTGCCTTATGAATTTTTAAGTATTGTTTCTAACGAAATTATCAATAAGGTTAAAGGAATAAACAGGGTTGTTTATGACATCAGTTCAAAGCCACCTGCAACAATTGAATGGGAATAGGACTATGGATTTAAGAAGCAACAGAGATTATGTGATTTGGGTATTGGTCTTTACGCTGTTGTCAGGTTGCAGCAGCAGCAGGAAAACTTCGCAAATGCCACCACCGGCACCAGCACCCAAGCCTGCTGAACAACCGGTAAAGCAACCTGAAGTTGTGCATGAAAAACTTGAAAAGAAAGAGTTTAGAATAGGTCTGATGTTGCCATTGAATCTTGAACAACAGATTCAAATGTTTGATGATACTTCAGGGAATGCCATACCTGATTATAATAATTTGAGCAACCTTCAGTTTGTTGAAGGAGCACAGTTGGCTGCGGACAGTTTAAAGCAATTAGGAATCAATGTTAATTTAAACATTGCAGAGACCCCTGCAGATAGCTTTGCGCTATGGCGTTTGTGGCGGCAAAACAATTTTGTTAAGTGCGATGCTGTAATATCCTCTGTGCCGTCATCTTTTATTCCTGCTGTTGCACGCCTTAGTGTCAACAATAAACAAACCCTGATACTTACACAACCTTCCAACACAAATTTTAAATCAACTAACGAGCATGTTTTTATGCTCTCACCTTCGACTTATACGCAATGTATGGTTGCAGCTAAAGAAATTGCGACACGATTTCCTGACTTCAAGTATGTTTTGCTTGCACGCGATGTTAAGCCGGATAAAGACATTGCACAGATTTTTAAGGATCATTTGCCTGCAAAGCATCTGAAACAGTTTATCAGCAGTTCTTTTATTCCCGATTCAGTTTGTAAAATACTGAAATCGGAAAAAGCTGTTCTGATAATAACATCATCTGCCGAGGCCTATGTCAATACCATACTCAATCAGGTAAATGCCTGTATAGAAAAACCTGCATTAGCAATAGGACTGCCTACATGGGAAAATTTTGAAAGCATAGACTTCAGCGTTCTTAAAAACTTACGCATTGCCTTTTTTACTTCAACATATTTAGATTACCATGCTGCTTCTACCAAAAGTTTCAGAAATAGTTTTATTAACCATTACAAGACAGAACCATTCATATCAGCATTTCAGGGTTACGAAGCCATAATGGAATATGTGAAATCAAATACCGGGCATGGCCCTTTAAAGTCGGGCTATTTACCAACTCTAAATATAAAATACGTGACCGATGCAGCTCATGGTATCAAAGAAAATCAGGGGATCAATCTTATAGAAATTAAAGATTATACATTAATACCATTAGAATAGTACAATGTATTCCAATTTAAATTGCTGATTTGTAGTTATTTATATTGTGAAGTAGAGAAAGGGTCGCTGTAGTAAAAAATTATGAAAAGCATTTGGCATTAAACAAAAAATAATTACTTTTGCACTCCCTTAATAAAATTGAGTAGTTATGTCCCGTATATGTGATTTGACCGGAAAGACAAGTATTGTTGGAAACAATATTTCTTTTTCCAATCGTAAAACAAAGCGCAGATTCAATCCGAATTTGCAAACTAAAAAGTTTTTTATTCCGGAAACCGGAGAGTGGGTAACTTTAAAAGTATCAGCTTCTGCTATCCGTACCATCAATAAAAAAGGAATTTCAGCCTGCATAAACAGTCTGATAAAAAAAGGACACATTTAATCTTTTAGCATCATGGCAAAAAAAGGAAACAGAGTTCAGGTTATCATGGAGTGCACAGAGCATAAAAACAGCGGTATGCCCGGAACATCACGTTATATCACAACAAAGAACAAGAAGAACACAACAGAGCGTCTAGAGTTGAAAAAATACAACCCCATTCTGAAAAAAGTTACGCTTCATAAAGAAATTAAATAATTTAAAGCTTAAATAAAATGGCTAAGAAAGTAGTTGCAACACTTAAAACCGGTAAAGGAAAAGAGTTTTCCAAGGTGATTAAAATGGTGAAAGGTGCCAATGGAGCCTATTCATTCAAAGAAGAGATTGTGCATAACGATCACGTAAAAGATTTTTTGAAAGAGAAATAATATTTATGAAATCGAAAAACAGCTTTCTTCCTTCAGGGAGAAGGCTGTTTTTGTTTTAATACTACAACAAAAAGAATCAGACTATGGGATTTTTCGGACTGTTTTCGAAAAAAGATAAAGAATCACTCGACAGCGGATTAAATAAGACTCGTGAGAACTTTTTTACAAAAATTACCAAAGCAGTAATTGGTAAATCAACTGTTGACGATGAAGTGCTCGATAATGTTGAGGAGATTTTAGTATCTTCTGATGTTGGAGTAGATACAACATTAAAAATTGTAAAACGAATACAGGATAGGGTTGCACGTGATAAATATGTGGGAACCGATCAGTTGAACACGATTTTAAAAGAAGAAATAGCAGCATTACTTGCCGAAAACAAGTCGGCTACTGTAGCAAATCTTATTGATGAAAGCAAAAAGCCTTATATCATTATGGTTGTAGGTGTGAATGGAGTAGGCAAGACAACAACCATTGGAAAACTGGCATATCAGTTTAAACAATCAGGAAAAAATGTGTTGTTAGGTGCTGCTGATACTTTTCGTGCTGCTGCAGTAGATCAGTTAAACATTTGGGCAGAGCGTGTTCAGGTGCCAATTGTTTCGCAGGGAATGAATGCAGATCCTGCATCAGTTGCATTTGATACTGTAAAGTCAGGTGTTGCTCAAAACAGTGATGTGGTAATTATTGATACGGCAGGACGCCTGCATAATAAAGTTAACCTCATGAATGAGTTAACAAAAATAAAACGTGTAATGCAGAAAGTTGTGCCCGATGCACCCCATGAAATATTGTTGGTGCTTGATGCCTCAACAGGTCAGAATGCCATTGAACAGGCAAGACAGTTTACTGCAGCAACAGAAGTCAATGCACTTGCGCTCACAAAATTAGATGGTACTGCAAAAGGTGGTGTAGTTATTGGTATTTCTGATGAGTTTAAAATACCTGTAAAATATATTGGTGTAGGAGAGAAGCTTACCGACCTTCAGGCTTTTGACAGAGTTAGTTTTGTTGATTCTCTTTTTGCAAAATAGTACGGCCGCTATTTAATTTCTTTTAACTCCTGCCATTTTTGGTCGTTCATATTATCATCAAGGTTTGGATTGTAATCAACTTTATCGGTACTGATATATTCGCCATCGTTATTCATCCAGTATTGATTGTAACCACTTTCAACTTTATACTTCTGCCCACTTTCATCCACAACATTGGTTCTTTCATAAATTCCATCTATACGTTGTTCTTGCATTCTGTCTGATGCAGCATTTCTTTCGCGCCAGCCACTCATAATGGCATCGTTTATTGCATTTGTTTTATTGATGTGCGCACGTTGTGATGCTTCAAAATTTGCCTGATTTTGTGCCATCCTTGCATTAAACTGCGCCCAACTTCTACCGGCTTTTTCAGCTTCAGATCTGTTATATGCCATTATAGGCTCAAGTTCATAACGTACATTTGAAATCGAAAACAAGAGTTGCTTCTTTGCTTTTTCAAAAACATCCTTGTCTGCTTCAAGGCTGGATACAAAATAACTCCACATACGCAGTTGCTCAGTTGTGCTGATTGAAAAATGTACTATTAAAAAGTATGGATTGCCATCAGCAGTTTGCCAATCTGTTCCAATAGCAAATGTTTTTTTGTCATTGGGTACAGCCTGATATAATTGATCACTATACCATTTCTCGATACGCGATACGTCCGGCAACTCATAATATTTTATGAATGAAAGACCCTGATTGCGGCAAACAGGAATTAAATCTTGTTGAATAACTTGTTCTACACCCGGAAAATCTCTAACCTGTTGCCCGCTTTGACTATAGAGATACTGTGTGTTTTGGTCAAAAGGATAATTGAACATCTGAATCGGATAATCTTTAACAACAATTCCATCAGGTCCTGTAAAGGTAGGATCGCCTTTTTGCCTGATGTTATGTATTTTCCAGTTTGAGGGTAAGGGAATTGTAGATACTAAATTGCCATTAGCATCACGATTTTCAACTGCAACTAATTTTTCCCAATTGCTGTTTTTACTTGAGGAATTTTTATCAGTCGCCTGTGATGTTGTACTTGTTTCTGTTTCTTCATCAGTTTCCTGTCCGGAAGAGTTACCATTGCTGCAAGATGCAATAATTGAAATGAGTAATCCGCATCCAATCAATCTTTTAGTTCTCATCTTTTATTAGTTTAATAAAATGTAAAACTAATCATATCAGATAAAATCACCAATCACCAATAATGGTGATATGAAACAAAAATTACTGATTTGATGTTATCTGAAAAATAAGATTGATAAAGACCAAAGAAAATTAAAAGACTACAATATGCTGTCTATAATTTTTTCGACTGAAACACCATCAGCTTCGGCTTTATAATTACGTACTAAACGATGGCGTAGAATTGGAACGGCAACTGCTTTTACATCTTCAATATCAGGAGAATACTTACCATTAATTGCTGCATGACATTTAGCACCTATAACTAAAAACTGTGATGCACGCGGACCTGCACCCCATGCAACATAATCGTTTATCATAACAGATTTGTTTGCTGCCCCCGGACGCGTTTTGGCTGTTAGTCCAACGGCATAATTCAATACATTATCAGCTACAGGAATTTTACGAATCAGTTCCTGAAAAAAAGTAATATCATTTTCCTCAAGTACTTTCTCCACTTTACCAATATTATTTCCTGTGGTGTTTTTTACAACCTGAACTTCTTCTTCAAACGAAGGATAGTCAAGAAAAACGTTAAACATAAATCGGTCAAGCTGTGCTTCAGGAAGGGGATAAGTACCTTCTTGTTCGATGGGGTTTTGTGTTGCCAAAACAAAAAATGGAATTGGCAACTCATAACGTTTTCCGGAAACGGTTACAGACCTTTCCTGCATGGCTTCGAGAAGTGCTGCCTGCGTTTTAGGAGGCGTACGGTTAATCTCATCGGCCAGAATAATATTGGCAAAGACGGGTCCTTTGATAAATTTAAAGTGTCTGTTTTCGTCTAATATTTCAATCCCTGTAATATCACTTGGCATTAAATCGGGAGTGAACTGAATGCGGTTGAACGAAAGACCTAAAGCTTGTGAAATAGTGTTTACTAAAAGCGTTTTTGCTAAGCCGGGTACACCAACAAGAAGGCAGTGTCCTTTGCTGAAAATAGAAATTAGCACATCGCGTACAACTGCATCCTGCCCGACAATTACTTTTCCTATCTCTGTTCTTAGTTTCTGATAGCTGTTGACTAAGTCTTTTATTGCTTCAACATCTGAAGTATAGTGTTGATTCATTTTTGAATATTTTTTATGTTAGTTTGACCATTTTTTTATCTCTTCGCAATGACTGTATTCAGGGTCAATTCTCACATAGGTTGACTTCCTCTTTCTCACAATCCAGTCATCCATCAATTTAGCTTGTTTATGACTTAATGCAGCCTGCTGAATACGTTGATAATCGTCAGTCAGATTTGCAACGTGTGGTTGTGTGCGTTTTTTGAGCAGAAAAATTTTATAATACTGTGAGCCATCGCGTGAAGTGATTAATGCAGGATTGCTCACTTCGCCTTCTTTAAGTTTGTCAAGCTGAAAAAACACCATAGCATCTACCTGATTGGCTTCAAAACGTGTATTGCCTGTAGCGGGGTTCACCACATTGCCGCCATTGTTTTTAGAATCTTCTGCATCCGAAAATTGTATTGCTGCATCTTCAAATTTTATTTTTCCGCTTCTGATATCAAATGCAATACTATCTGCTTTAGCTTTTGTGGCTAACAAATCTTTATTGCTGACCTCAGGTTTCAGTAATATGTGACGTACATTGATTGTTTCTCCTCTGCGATCAATTAATTGCACAACATGATAGCCGAATTTTGTTTCTATGATTGGTGAAATTTCTCCTTTTTTCAATTTATAAGCAATGGCTTCAAACTCCGGAACAAACTGTCCACGTGGCACAAAACCTAATTCTCCACCATTCTTTGCAGAGCCTGCATCCTGCGAATAAAGAATTGCAAGTGTTGCAAAATCTTCACCTTTTAACAAGCGGGTTCTGATTTCTTCAAGTCTGGTTTTAACTTTATTTTTTTCTTCATCGGAGACAGCAATTTTAAATGCAATCTCACCATATTCCAATTCGGAATTAATGTATGGAAGGCTGTCTTTGGGTATGGAATTAAAATATGCTTTGACATCGGCAGGTGATGCAGATGCCTTACCAATTATTTTTTGTTGCATGGTTTGAGCAAGTAACTGCTCTTTAACTAAAGGACGAAACTCATCTTTAATTTCCGGAACAGATTTCTGATAATATTCTTCCAACTTTTCTGTTGAGCCGTTAAACTGTTCAGTAAAATAGGCAATGCGCTTTTCAATTTCACCTTCTACCTGTGCATCGCTCACTGTAACGCTGTCAATATTGGCGTAATGAATAAGTAATTTGGTCAACAACAACTGATCCAGTACATCGCATTTTGCAGACTCATCTTTATAATGACCTTGTGCAAGATACTGTTGGTATTGTGCCTCAAGGTCAGATTGTAAAATGATTTTATTTCCAACTATACCAATGATCTGATCTATGACAGTGTCGGATTTTTGTGCATACAACAGTGATGGCATAATGAATACCATCAATAGGAGAAATGTTCTATTTATATATTTCAAAATCATTATTTTTAAGTGCTTGATCAAATGCAGATTTCTGCATTTGCTCTATGAGTGCAAGTTTTCTTTTGTTAATAATCAGGTTTTTTATATTGTCTTTTACAAAGGCAAGAGGCGAAACGTTTTCATTAGTTTTGAAGTCAGTAATTTTTACAAGGTAAATGTTTGCAGAATCAGCAGTTTCAATATTTCTGTTGTTACGCAAAAACTCTTCTTTGTCATATGTTTTAATCGGAACTCTTTTCAATAAATCATCAAACTGCATCCAGTCGTTGTCGTTTAGCGAATAGTCAATGGCATATTGAAAACAAAATTCTTCAAGAAGTTGTCTGTCTTTTTCTTTTGAAGAATTAAACCAGGATTTAAGTTTATCAATCTTCGGTGTTTTCTTAGCTGCTTTAATGAAAGTTGCTTTGATAATATTACTCTTCAACAAAAAGTTTTTACTGTTATCGTTGTAGTATTGTTCAATTTCCTGATCCGTAACTGTTGTGTCGAGTCGCTGGCGGACCAACTCCTGTTCGTAGGCAAAAGTGATTAACGAGTTACGATATTCCTGCAATTGCTTCTCTACATTTTTTTGTTCATCAAGGAGATTGTTTTCTGCCTGATGCAATACAATATTTTGTTTTATCCAATCGTCCACAAAACTTTTTACAATCATTGCGCTGTCTTGCGGTGTGGCATCTTTAGGCACAAGGTCTTTAATTTCGTAAGAATATAAATACTTGTCATAAACGCGGGCAATAGCATTTTTATTCTTATCCTTTTTGAAGTCAACAGGCAGATTGTTACAACTCATTAAAAAAACAGTTCCGGCAAATGCTAAAAGCAAGCCGGAACCATTAAATGTTATGTGTTGTTTTTTCAATATGCAGTTTCTTACTTGGCAAACATAGATTTTAAAACATCCTCGTTTACTGAATAGCTGTATTTTTTACGCAGTTCAGTTATCCATGATTTTTCAAGAAAATTCTGATAGTCGGCAGTTATTAATCCACGTGCTTCGTCTAATTTTTTAGGCTGTACTGCAAGTTTAGATTTTACATCTGCAAAAACCACCTGATTGTTGTCTTTCATGTCAGCCGATAAACCCGGTTTCCATTCAACTTTATCAATGATTTCATTATCACCTTTAGAATATTTTCCGTCTTTAATGTTTATGTTCAATGATGAATCTTTATTTAAAGTTGCAGCTATTTCACTGTCAGATTTTTTCTTTTTAATCATCTTTCTTGCCTCTTTTGCAACATCAGCATTTTTACAAGTGTATATTACAGCATCTAAGCGCTCACCCCACATGTAGTTGTTTTTGTTTTTCTCATAAAACTGTTCTAATCCTGAGGTGTCTTTCACAGCTTTGCTCCAAACCATTTTATCAGTAAGGTCGAATAGCAAAATACCATCTCTGTATTCATCCATCAATGCTTTGAAATCAGGATATTTTTTATCTAACTGCGATTCTTCAAGTGCAATACATGCATCTGTTACAAAATTTTCGTATTGTGAATGTGCTATTGCCTGCGAGGTTATGTCTTTTCTTTTTGTCTGATGTTTTGCAAGATAAGCCGCAAAATCAAATTGCGTATAATCTTTACCTGCCAAATTAAACAAAGGCTTTGTTTTTTTAATTGCAGTTGAGTCGTTATAGGTACCATCGGCAAGCGTTGTGTCAAGCGATTTAATATATTCGTCTTTGTTAGCAGCAAATTCTTTAAAGTTGTTTTCTTTCTTGATTTTAGCAACTAAAGATGCTTTGCCCATTTCATTGCGGCTGTCACGCATAATCTGATTTTTCAGTTCATTTTTCTTTTCATCGAATGATGCAATACCTCGTTTTTCTAAACGCTTTATGATATGCCATCCATAAGCAGATTTAATCGGTGCAGAAACATCGTTGTCTTTTAACAAGGCAAAAGATGCTTTTTCATATTCAGGAACCATTTTACCTGTGCCGAACCATGGAAGTACACCGCCATTTACAGCAGAGCCTTTATCATCAGAATATTGTTTGGCTAAATCTTCAAACTGTTCACCTGCCTTGAACTTAGTATAGATTTCATCAATCTTGCGCTTAGCTTCTTTTTGCACAGAGTCATTATCACTTTTATTAACCTTAATCATGATGTGTGCAGTGTGTATTTCTCCAACAGCAGGACGAATATCACTAACTTTTATAATATGATATCCAAAGCGTGTTCTCACAGGCATTGACACCTGACCGGGTTTAGTATTGTAGGCTGCAGTTTCAAAAGGGTAAACCATTTGTAAGCCTGTAAAATAACCAAGGTCGCCACCATTATCTTTTGCAGAAGGATCTTCTGAACTATCGCGGGCCATCTTTTCAAAATCTGCACCTTTTACAATCTTTTCTCTGATTTTCATGATTCTGTTATATGCAGCCAAAGTGTCTTTTGGTAAAGCATCACTGCTTAATTTAATCAGAATATGGCTTGCTCTGACATCGTTTTGCAGTCGGTTATATGCTTCCTTAACTAAGTTGTCATTCACATCTTTGTCGGTCAGGTAGGGTTGAGCCAATTGCTTACGGTAGCCGGTTAGCTCATCCTTAAAAGCTGCAGAAGTATCCATTTTAAGAGATTCGGCTTCTTTAACTTTTAATTTGTAGTTGATAAAAAGCTCCATATAATCTCTGATGGATTTTTCATCGTTAGCGGTGCCTTTATTATTGTTTTTGTAATAAACCCTTTCGAATTCTGAGCGGGTGATGTTTTGCCCGGCAACATTTACTAAAACAGGGTCGCTGATTGCAACAGGTGCAGTAACAGCTTTTGTGGGTTTTACCGTTGCACTGTTAGTTTTCTTTTGTGCATAGGCATTTGTAAAAAAGCAGGAAATTAAAATAATTCCCAATGCGTTAAAGTTTTTCATTGTCTTGAAATTTAAGGAGGTGCAAATTTAAAAAAATAGATTAAACTGCTAAGCCGGGCTAAAATAGACGGTTACTTATGAATCAAAAATGAAAGTCAGGAAAATGCGCTTAGTCGTACGACTCAAACTTAATGGCTTTTTTATCATATCCCATAGCTTCTAAGCGCTGACGTGCTTCTTTCAGCATATCAGCCCAGCCACAGATAAAAAACTTTGCTGGACGTTTATCGGCAAAAATCTCCTCATATACCTGATGCACATAACCTTTACGACCAGTCCAGCCTTCATTATCACGAGATAGAACAGGGATAAATTTAAATTGAGGATAATCTTTTTCTAACTGCTCCATTTCTTGTCTGTAAAGGATGTCTTTAGTCCAGCGGTTGCCAAAAACCATGTATAAGTTTTTATGCGGAATTTTACGATTAAGTATGTCAATAACCTGTGAACGTAATGGAGCAATTCCAGTGCCTGTACAGATAAAACAAAGGTCGGTATCAATAGGTTCAGGAATCTGAAACTTACCTAAAACTCTTGAAAGCTTTACTGTAGTTCCAACTTTATAATTCTCCCACATATAGGGAGTACCCATTCCTTTGGGATTTAGAACTATACAAAGTTCAAAAATATTGTCTGTTGAAGGTGCTGATGCAATAGAATAGCTCCTGTTAGTATATTTAGAATCAATAGGCAAATCAAGCATCACAAACTGTCCGGCTTTAAAACTGAATGGACGATCATCCGGTACTTTTATAAAATATCGTTTTACTACATCGTTCTCATCAATTATGTCAACAATTGTTGCATCGTAAAATTCGTAAGCCATAAATTCTTTGTGTTAGAATGATTAAATTTTCGCGACCAAAATAAATAAAATCACAAAACAAAAAGCGATAAAAAAACGGTACCCTAATTAAAGAATACCGTCATTAACCATATACAATGAAAAAATCATCCTAAATAAACCTTCAGAATTTTACTTCTTGAGGTATGTTTCAATCTGCGAATAGCCTTCTCTTTTATCTGTCTTACTCTTTCGCGTGTAAGTTCAAATCTTTCTCCAATTTCTTCAAGTGTCATTGCAGGTTCGGGAGTCAGTCCGAAATATAGCCTGATGACATCAGCTTCGCGGGGTGTTAAAGTGGTTAGTGCGCGTTCAATTTCTCTTTTAAGTGATTCGCTCATCAGCGAAACTTCAGGGCCTTGTCCGTCTTCTGTAGGGATTAAATCAAGCATATTGCCATCTTCTCCCTGTAAGAGTGGTGCATCCATTGAAATATGTTTTCCGGCCGAACGAAGTGTGTCGTTTATTTCATCAAGATTGGCATGTAGCACATTTGCAATTTCTTCGTTTGATGGTTCTCTTTCAAAATCCTGCTCAAGTTGTGCGTATGTCTTATTAATCTTATTGATAAAACCAAGTTTGTTTACAGGCAGTCTGACAATGCGTGCCTGTTCTGAAATAGCTTGTAGAATACTTTGGCGAATCCACCAAACAGCATACGAAATGAATTTAAACCCACGGGTTTCATCAAAACGATAAGCTGCTTTTATAAGACCAAGGTTGCCTTCGTTAATTAAGTCGCCAAGAGTCAGACCTTGATTCTGATATTGTTTAGCAACAGAAACTACAAATCGAAGGTTGGATTTTGTCAGCATTTCTAATGCATGTTGATCGCCTTCTTTTATTTTTCGTGCATATTTGACTTCTTCTTCCGATGTCAGTAATGGCAATTTACCAATCTCGCTGAGGTACTTGTCTAATGAGTAGGTTTCGCGGTTGGTAACTTGTTTCGTGATTTTTAACTGACGCATAGTTTAATAGTTCTCCTGAAAATATTTATGAATAGTGAAACGCAACTACACAATTACGGTTACACGACAGAGAAAAGGTATTTGTATGAAAAGCGGAATATTTTCAATTATTCTACCACAATCATTGAGAAGTAAAAAGAATAAGTGCGATTGTTTTATGACAAAAACCTTAACAACACCTCTGAAAAACAGGAATTTGCAGAGAAATGTAAAAGGCGAGGTTTGATGAAAAAATTATGTAATGAAATCAGAAAAAAAATCTTTTTGCACATGTTTTTTAAATTTGCGGTGAATGAAACCTGAATTAGAACAAGAAGGCAGTGCACAGGAGCATCTGGAGCAGGACGAACTCTTTGAACATCACCGCATAGTAGTTGATAATGGGCAAGTGCAGATGAGAATAGATAAGTTTCTCACAGCAAGGATGGCCAATGTTACCCGCAACAGATTGCAGGTAGCCATTGATAGTGGAAGTATTCTGGTAAATGATCTGCCGACCAAGGCAAATTATAAGGTTAAGCCCGGAGATATGATCAGGGTTGTTTTGCCGTATCCGGTTCGCGAAATAGAATTGCTGTGTGAAGATATCCCATTGAATATTGTCTATGAGGATAAGTATCTTGCAGTAGTTAATAAGCCTGCCGGCATGGTGGTGCACCCTGCCTATGGTAACTACACAGGTACTTTATCAAATGCAATGGCAGGGCATTTTTATCCTGAGTTTAAAGGCCAGGCTTTGTCAAAAGATGTTTTTAAGCCCGGCATGGCGCATCGCATTGATAAAAACACATCAGGATTATTGGTTGTTGCCAAAGATGAGGATACACTTAACTATCTGGCCTTGCAATTTTATGAACGCACCATTAATAGAAATTATATTGCATTGGCATGGGGAGATATAAAACAACAAAAAGGTGAAATTGAGGGTCATGTAGGGAGAAATAAAATTAACAGAAAAGTTATGGATGTTTTTCCTGATGGCAGCTACGGCAAGTATGCCAAGACACATTTCGAGGTTATTGAGCGTTTTGGTTATGTAACACTAATTAAGCTAAAATTAGAAACAGGAAGAACACATCAGATTCGGGTACACATGCAGCATATCGGCCATCCTTTGTTTGGCGATTTTGAATATGGAGGAGATAAGATTCTGAAGGGAACAACAGAAAATAAGTATAAGTCTTTTATACATAATTGTTTTGAACTCATGCCATATCAGGCTTTACATGCACAGTCGCTTGGTTTTATGCATCCTGTTAACGGTGAGATAAAATTTTTTGAAGCAGATTTGCCGGAGAATTTTAAGCAATTGTTAGAAAAATGGCGTAATTATACATCATCAACACATCGCGATGGATGAATGACCGGACTACAAAGGCTCATTATTTTCAGAAAGAATATATTTGCCTGAAATCTTTATGCGTGTTTTTGTTGAATGATTAATGCCGAGAACATCACTCTATTATTAGCAGCCTACTTATTGGGCTCTATTCCATCAGCAGTGTGGATTGGTAAAGTGTTTTTCAATACTGATGTTCGCGAATATGGAAGCGGAAATGCCGGTGCAACAAATACTTTTCGTGTATTAGGACCAAAAGCTGGTGTGCCTGTATTGTTGATGGATATTGCAAAAGGTTGGATGGCAGTACAATTAGCAACTTATTTTGGAGAATATATGCCAGCAACACAGCAGTTTATTAATTTTAAGCTAACGTTGGGTGTGGCCGCATTATTAGGACATATTTTTCCTGTATTCGCAGGATTCAGAGGAGGTAAAGGGGTTGCAACATTATTAGGTATCCTATGGGGCGTGAACCCACCTGCTGCTGTAATTTGTATGGGTGTATTTTTACTTTTCTTTTTAACAACAGGCTATGTTTCATTAGGCTCAATGGCTGCTGCTGTTTCTTTTCCATTTATTGTAATGTGGTGGCTAAATGAAACAGTAACGAGTATGAATGTTTTTGCAATAGCAGTGCCTATTTTGGTGTTAGTTACACATCAGAAAAATATTGAACGCCTTCTTAAAAAAACAGAGAGCAGAGTTTATCTTTTCAGGCGTAAACAATAGAAACTTTAGCACCTTTCAATAATTACAGCATAACCTTGTCCAACACCGATACACATGGTGCAGAGGGCATATTGCTTTTTAGTAAGCGTTAACTGATGTGCTGCTGTAAGAATAATTCGTGCTCCTGACATGCCTAATGGGTGACCTATTGCAATGGCACCACCATTAGGATTGATACGTTCATCACGATCATCTAAATTCCATTGTCTGATACATGCTAATGCTTGTGCTGCAAATGCCTCATTAAGTTCAATGATATCAATATTATTCCAATTGAGTCCTGCCTTTTTTAATGCAGCATTTGCTGCGGGTACAGGCCCAATACCCATAATTCTGGGTTCAACACCTGCCACTGCCGAAGACACTATACGTGCCATAGGCTTTAATTTATTCTGAGTAAGCATCTCTTCGTCAGTTAAAAGAATAGCACATGCACCGTCATTAACACCGGAAGCATTTCCTGCCGTAACACTTCCTTCTTTTTTAAATGCAGGTTTTAATTTGGATAAAATCTCAATGCTTGTATCGGGTTTGATGAATTCATCACTAGAGGCAACTATAGGTTCACCTTTTTTGCGAGGAATGATTACAGGAGAGATTTCACATTCAAACCTGCCTTCACGTTGTGATTTGGCAGCTTTCTTTTGTGCATTTAATGCAAAAAGATCCTGATCTTCTCTGTTGATTTTATATTGTGCTGCAACATTCTCTGCGGTTTCGCCCATTGAGTCGGTGCCATACATTTCCTTCATGCGTACATTAACAAAACGCCAGCCAATACTTGTGTCAAAAAGTTGAACATCACGTGCAAAAGCTGATGATGATTTTGACATAACATAAGGAGCTCTGCTCATGCTTTCAACGCCACCTGCAATCATACATGAGGTATCTCCTGTTCTAATTGCTCTTGAAGCATTTATTACTGCTGACATTCCTGAAGCACATAGGCGATTAATAGTTTCACCGGGCACAGTAACAGGTAATCCTGCAAGTAATAAAGCCATTCTTGCCACATCACGGTTGTCTTCACCGGCTTGATTAGCGCAACCTAAAATTACATCTTCAATTTTTTCAGGCGCAAGTCCGGAATTTCTTGCCATCAACTCCTTAATAACATGTGCTGCCATATCATCAGGACGTACTGAAGACAATGCGCCACCATAGTTACCCACTGGTGTACGAATGCCATCAACTATATAAGCTTGTTTCATTTTTATTTAAAATATTCTTTGCTGGTACGATAAACAGTGCCTTTGAAAAAAGCTACTTTGACACCTTGCTGATTGCTGATAGTAATTTGATAGACTCCAATGCGATTGGTCAATGAAAGCTCTTCTGCTGTTGCAGTGAGTGTGTCGCCATTGTTTACCGGAGCAGGGTAGGAAATAGAACATTCTAAAGCCACAGATAACCTACCATAGGCATTGGAAGCAAAAGCCAGGGCACTGTCGGCTAAAGAAAATGCAATGCCACCATGTATTAAGCCGAAGCCATTGAGCATTTCTTCACGCACCTGCATTTGAATGATACTTTTTCCGGCTTCCATAACCAAACATTTAATGCCTAACCACTGACTGAAACGGTCATGTTCCATCATGTGGTTAACAACTTTTTGAGCATGTTTATGATTCTCCATGTGGGCAAAGATAATGAATGATATGAAGGTTGAAATCCTGAAATAAATAAGTAAAAACTTAACTCTACCACAAAAAAGAGTTAATCAAATAAAGTAAAAAAGCTGAGATTAAAAATATTAAACTTAATATTTATAAAATAGCAAATGATTAATAAATTAAGTGTTTTAAAACTATAAGCCCTCATGCTTAAAAATAACTACATTATCTTGATCTGTGGTTTTTACCCATTCGCCTGATGTTTCAAGCTCGTTAATTTTTTTTTCAAGTTCTTCTTTGTTAAATGGAAAATTAATGACGGATCGTAAAATGACAATATAGTCAGCATCATTAATTACTGGGAATGAATATATGTAATCTCTGAAAGCTAGATGAGGTACTAAGCAATTGGTAGCTGAAACTTTTGCGTTTTCTGGTAGTAGTTTAAGAATATTTTGAACTTTTGAAACATCATATGGCACTTCATAGTGTTTCTTGTTATAAAATTGTAATTGTTCTGGATTATACCAAATAGAAACACGGTGATCCATAGAAGATGCGGTTGCTACAATGGTAATCAAACAGGGTAAAATATAAATATAGATTTTTTTGTTTATATTTTTTTCAAAAAGAAAAGTATAAAGAGCAATCGTTAAAATAGGCACAAACTCAATAGAGTACTGTGCATTTAACCCCCACTTAACTACATCGTCATTTAATAACTTCTGAGCATAAATCGGTATTAGCATCGGTATGAATTGAGGTTTGTAAAACAAAGCATATCCGCCTGATAAAAGGACAAAAAAGTGTAATTCAGATTTGTTGAAATTTGCATCATTCCATCCAGTATTGTTCTCAAACAATAAACTAAAAACGTATTGAGGTCGGTAGAAAAATGTATGTATTGCTTCTGAAAAATTCTTTCCTATTGCATGGTAGTTGAAATGCAAATAATCACGCCCTTCGTTAGCTAATGATGGAATAACAACTTTAACAATCGTGATAAAGTAAACTAAAGCAAACAAGCTAAGGAATAAGGAAAAGTTGCGGTGTTTTGGTGATTTGTAATTTAAAAGACAAACAGTTAATGCAATAAATATTGCCCATAAAGCCATATTTTCTTTACTTATACAAATCAGTAAGAAAAAGAACGATGAGCCTATCCAATTTTGTTTTTCAAACAAATAAAAAAACCAAGGGACAAACATCGCTGCAATTACATTATCGTGATAGTCAAAATTCAAGGCAGAATAAATTCCCCAAATGGAGTAAAAATGTACCATGGCAATAACAGCGAGATTAGAATCAGAGGTTTTATTAATAAAATATTTATAAATGCCAATGCCCCCAAATATTATTGCTGTAATCTGAAAAATCAACATAGTATAAGATCCGAAAACCCAATACAAGGGCGATATTAAAACAGGTAAAAGTGTAAAGTGATCTGCTAAAATATTCTTAAACTGAGGTTGTAATATCATACAATCGTTCCATCGGAAATGCGCATAATCGTAAATAGCATTATTGGATATTCCTAAATCCCATGCATAGGTTCTGAAATTATAATGATTTACCAATGATATCAAGGAATATATCAGTGTATAAATAAGAATAGGAATTATAATCTTTTTTTCGAGCTTCATATTCAGTTTAATTAAAATTGTAGATTAGTTTTATATTGAGAATTAGGATTAATCAAAAATTCTTGAGGTCAAGGGCCTATTTTTTTTCCAATGCACCAATATCAGGGGCAGCACCTTGCGGTCTGATATTTCCGTCAATGTCTGTGTTGAGTTCAGGAACTGTCAGCAAGGCACCATCACCGGCATCAATGGCAGGAGACGTATCTTTTAATCTGAAATCATACTTGGCATAATCTTCAAACTGCGGATCCTGATTTTTAAATGTATTGATAAAAGCAGGTATTACACTCACAGGAGTCACTTTTTCGTCAACCTTTATCAGGCAATTTCTGAAACTGTAAGTATCTGCCAGACTGTCGAGCAAATCCTTTTCAATTTCATTGTCGTTATTGCCATAAATAATACAATTGTCAACGGTGATGTTTAGTGGAATGTGAACATTGGCAGTGCCATCATTCACAAAATCATTCATAAAAAATGCAGGCGTGCTGCGCTGCGAGTAGCGCCAATAATTGGCAATGGTATTTTGTTTTAAGGTATAATTACCTCCTTGCGAAAAAACTGCACCGTAACTTTTACAGTCGCTGATAATGTTGTTATAGGCTGTAATTTGAAAACTTCGTGCCAGCAAACCCACAGTCATATTTCGAATAACACTGTTGTAGATGTTCAATTGTGTAGGTGCATCACCGATGGTGCCGTCATACTGTACATCTTCGGCTTGCACACCATACAAACCATTTTTAATGATGGCATGATTGATTGTATTGACACCACCTTCGTTAATCCAGATTCTGTCCCACTGATTGGGGACCTCGCTGTAGGAATTTTCCAGGCGCGAACTGGTAAACAACACCGGATGTTCCAAAGTGCCATCAACTTGTAGATTGCCATACCTGTAAACCCATAAACCTGAATTGTTGTAGAAGTAAACTTTTGTTCCGGCATTAATCTTTAGTGTAAGACAACTATCAACCACAGCATAGCCATACACCACATAGGGTAATAAACTGTCCCATTCTATGACTGTTCCACAAGGTGAGCCTTCG
>DKKR01000011.1 GCA_002455375.1 Bacteroidetes bacterium UBA6661 | reverse complement strand
ATTGTGGTGCTGGAAAAAGGAAAGATTGTGGAAAATGGTACACATGCCGAATTAACAGCCGCTAAAGGCCGATATTATGAACTGGTGAAAAATCAATTGGAACTGGGGAATTGATGAAAGATTACATGATTTGAATGTTGAATCTGAAATTTTAAATTTATTAACGTATGAGCTTAGTAGATATTGAACGGCTTGAGCGGATGCACGACCTGATATGCCGCAACGCAACCGGAACACCCGATACGTTTTCTGAAAAGCTGGGCATCAGCAAAAGCATGCTGATGATAAACCTGGCCCAGTTGAAAGAAAAAGGCGGCCCCATACAGTACGATGCCCTGAAGCAGACCTATTACTATACCCGCCCCTGCCGGCTGATTTTTGGGTATGAAATAGACAGAGATGCCATGGGCAAGATTAAGGGTGGAAAAAATATTTTTGATAAAGGTGCTCATTCCAATCTCATTAGAATGGGATTTTGCAAGTTTGAAGTGCAACAAGGCATAGGCTAAGTTGCCGCGGACACCGAAAAGCGAATGAGTAGGACGCATGAAATTTTTCTCAAAATGAAAGAATTACTCAAATCTTTGAAACTGAATGCTGAAAACATGCTTGGTATATCAGAGCTGTTTAATATCCGAGGTGGTGTACCAGCATGTAATGTAGAAACATGTTTTAACTGTGTCTGGACAGCTGTTGGACAAAATTGAAACGGTGGGGCGTGTGCGCAGAGTTGTGGGTGTAATAACTGTGGATGTTGGACTCAGTGTGCTCAAAATATTACCAGCCAATGTTTTGCACATTTTTCAAGTGCATCGGTTGGTTGTTATTGCCAAGAGTGATTAGGATGATGCAGAGAGTGTCTTCTTATTTGCTGTAATGAATATTAGATTGACTGTTAACTTTGAAAAACGATCCATGCTTGTTTTTGGAAATTGTTTTGTAGGTGTATTCCTGATAATAAGTCATCTGCAATTAGCAGCTCAAACTCCAACTGAAATATTAAATAAATATTATGACACGGTTTCTTTTGGTGACTTTGAAAATTGGAGCAAGATTAGGACAGCAAGCATTGAATTGAATTCTTTTTATAATCAGAATAGTTTCGAAGGAACTAAAAACTCAAGTCAGAATGGACTGTTAAAAGGATTTATTTATAGAATTTGGCCAGACTCTTGTGTTATTGAATCATTTGTAGATTCTCTTCAGGTAAGCAGACTGTATCATGTCGGCAAAAAGCAGCTATTCGTTTATAACAATATGCCCCCCGTGGAGATGGCAGGCGATGGGTTATATGAACCCTATTTTGAATTTGACCCTGTGATGGTTAAACATACTGTGCAAAGAAGCAAATCTGTTAGACTAATGGGTATTGAGAAAATGGATAGTGTTCAATGTTACAACCTGCGTGTAGTTACAAAGGGGTTGGTTTGGCACTTTTATTTTAACACAAAAACATTCTTACTTGAATATTGGAGTAACTCACAGACAGATGAAGAAAATCCTGCTCTGACAAAGGTTTATAATTATAAGAGGGTTGAAAACGTTCTGATACCTTTCTCAGAACTAAAGAAAAGGAATAATTCCGTTTTTTATTCTTCTGAGATAGTTCAGATTTCTTTGAACGCTTTTATTGACCCTAAAAAATTTGAAATCAAAGAGTAAATTACTGCTCCTTGATTAAAGGAGTAATGAGAACAGAACTTTCCATATTTCTGAACCTACGCTTCGTGGATATCATGGTTATTTCTAAAAAATACACATTGTGTTCAAAAAGCACAGGTACCTCCAATTGCTTATATCCAACCAAAGCGACTAATATTAAAATAGAATCGCTTTTAAGAATAAGATTAAATTCTCCGTTGCTATTGGAAACAGTCCCAATGGGTGTGCCTTTTAATAGGATATTGACACCCTGTAACGCCTTGGCGTTTTGATTGATGATTTTTCCCACTACTTCCTTGTTCTGAGAATAAATTGGACCTGATAAACATAGTATTATGACTAACGTGAATCCTGAAGAGAAGAATCTTGTTGACATTGCGATTAACCTTCTAACACAACTCAAAGTACCCTTTTCTGCTCTTTATGTCAAAGAATTTTTGAGGGAACACAAAGATTTTCCGACTTTATTATCGATTGTAGCCTTATTGGATGATTTTAATATTGAAAACATTCCCGTTAAACTTTCAATAAGCCAGTTAAATCAAGTTGAAGGCCCTGTGGTGACTTGTTTAAATGGAGAAATGGGAAATAAGTTTATTGTAATCCGAAAGAGAGAAGAATATGATTCAATTACTTATTTCGATTCTGAACTTGGAGATGTGACTGAATCTATTTCAGATTTTCAATCAAAATGGTTGGGAATATCCCTACTGATAGAAAGTGGTGAGTATTCAGTAAGTCGAGGAAACACAGATTATATGTTGGAGAGAAAGAATAAGAGAGTTTTTAAAACGATCTCCGTTGTACTTTTATCAATTCTTTTTACATTCTTTTTAGTAAATTCAGAATTTTCTGTGATTTTTATTGTACTCTTTATATTATTGGCACTTGGTGTCACCTTTTCTTTGTTGCTTCTTTTTAAAGACATTGGTTTGAATACAAAGCTGGCTGACTCTGCATGTACAATGTGGGGTATTAGTAAGAATATAGGTTGCGATAGAGTTTCATATTCAAAGGCAAGTGGTTTTTGGGTTTTCAGGATGAGTGAGATTGGTGTGTTTTATTTTGTTGGAGGATTTATCTGTTTATCATTTGGTGCTTTAACTGGTCAGGGCTCAATTCTGTTTCTGCTTTTCTTATTATCAATTTTGGCTTTGCCTTATACATTTTTTTCAATCTATTATCAATGGCGCATTGCTAAACAATTGTGCCCCCTCTGTGCGGCAGTCATGATTGTTCTTTGGGCTGAGTTTGCTGTAATGTATTTTTCTAATATTAGTTTTGACAGGTTGACATCAACCAGTATTGGCCTTGCATTTTTTTCATTTTCAATTCCGGTAATATTCTGGCTCACCTTTAAAATTGAAATTGCTCAAAGTGGGTTTTTACCCCATATCAAAAAAAAGCTAAATTATTTAAGTTCACCAGAATTGATGCAAGCATCGATTGATGCAAGCAAGATTGTATTTAGAGGAGAAGTCCCAGAAACGATCAAGGTTAATAATGGTGATTTTAAAATTATTGTTGTGTTAAGCCTTTCATGCTCGCCATGCATGATTGCGTTTAATGAAATAATGGATATAGCATCACGATATCAAAACATTCAGTTTAACATACTTCTTTTCACGGGGGATCATTCAACAATCGAAAAAGCAAAGACTTTTGTAAAAATGAAACTTAAATATGGCGATAGCGCGGCTATTGATTGCCTTAAAAACTGGTATGCAAAATCAACCCCTAATGAATTGGATGGAGATACAGAGTTTGAAGAAGTTGCAGAAAAAATAGTTAAGACTTGGTTCTCTTGGACGATTCAAAATGGTATTAACCATACCCCCACTATTTTTTTGAAAAACTCTTTGAAACCGAATTTTTTAGGACTCTATGATTTTGAACCGTTATTTAAATACTTAAAGAAGACAGAGCTTATGTCAGCTTGATTGTGTTTACCTCGATGCATTTAATTTAAACGTGTAAATACGAGGAACTAATGGGTAAACCACCACTTGAAATCCCAGCTTCGCAGGCTGGCTGAAAAAATTACCGAACCGGAATTAACCGCCTGAACTCATAAAAAAACCGTTCCAGCAACCTCAGGTCTTCCGTTATTATTTCAGTTGTTCCACTTAACTGCTGCTTAAAGGGTATAACTTTCTTTTGCGAGGTAATAAGGCTGGGTGGCAGTTCAATGTTTACAAAATACTTTGCTTCGTTTGGGATTTCAGAAACAGATTGCACCGTGCCCCGCAGCAACCCAAACTGTTCGTAGGGATAATTCGCTAACCGGATATTTACCTGTTGCCCAGCCTTTACTTTGCCGGAGCCTTGTACAGGCAACTCAGCACGGGCAATTAAAATACCTTTACCGGGGATTATAGAGAATAATGGTTTACCAGCCTC
>DKKR01000073.1:297-6742 GCA_002455375.1 Bacteroidetes bacterium UBA6661 | reverse complement strand
AAGTGGTCCCGGAGGGATTCAAACCCCCAACCTTCTGATCCGTAGTCAGATGCTCTATTCAGTTAAGCTACGGAACCATTTTTTTAGTGGCGCAAAGATAACCAAATTAGCATATTTCAAAAGAGAAATTATGAATTTCCTTTTGGTGGCTTACCGATTGACTCACGCATTGATGTGTCAGCCTGTATGTTTTCCATTTTGTAGTAGTCCATAATGCCTAACTTACCACTGCGAAAAGCTTCTGCCATCGCCATGGGAATCTGTGTCTCGGCTTCGATAACTTTCGCTCTGGCTTCTTGTGCTTTGGCAATCATTTCCTGCTCTAATGCTACTGCAGCAGCCCTACGTTCTTCTGCCATTGCCTGAGCCACCTTTAAATCTGCTGTTGCCTGTTCCATCTGAAGTTTAGCACCGATGTTTTCGCCTACATCAATATCTGCAATATCTATTGATAATATTTCAAATGCTGTACCTGCGTCAAGACCTTTGTTTAATACAGTTTTTGAAATCTGATCAGGATTTTCTAAAACACTTTTGTGGTCATGTGCAGAACCTATTGTTGTAACGATGCCTTCACCAACACGTGCAAGAATAGTCTCCTCTCCTGCGCCACCAACAAGTTGGTTGATGTTGGTACGAACTGTAACACGTGCGCGTACTACCAATTGAATTCCATTTTTACCCACAGCAGAAACAGGAGGGGTATCAATAACTCTTGGGTTTACAGAAAGCTGAACAGCATCTGCAACATCACGACCGGCAAGATCTATTGCTGCCGCCATTTTAAATGATAATGGTATGTTGGCTTTATCGGCAGAAATGAGTGCTTTTATTACATTATTTACATTACCACCTGCCAGATAGTGTGTTTCTAAATCCGGAATTGTAACATTAAGTCCTGCTTTAGTTGCAGTAATCATAGCATTTACAATTACACTGGGTGGGACTTTTCTGAAACGCATCAAGATTAAATTCAGAATACTGACTTTCACACCGGAGAAAGTAGCAGTTATCCAGAGGTTAACAGGAACAAAATAAAGAAATAGAAAAAACAGAATGATGCCTGCAACAACCAGAATGAGTAATGGAATACTTGCCATTTTTTTTGATTTTTAAGTTTATATTTTTTTTACAATAAGTTTATTTGTCAATACTTCTATCACTTCAATTGTAGCATTTGCCTCTATCATTTCACCAAGTGATTGCACTTCTATTTTTTTATTATTAAATACTGCTGTGCCCATAGGTCTTAATACAGAAAGTGCTTTACCCTGATCTCCAATCTTTATATCCATTTCATCAACACGTTCAATTTTTGAATCGCTTGATTGTTGAAGACTGAATCTGCGCCACACATTGTAACGAAAAGCAAGGTAAATTGTAGCTAATGTTACAGTAAGCGTGCTCAGTGCTACGATTGTACCTGCAGTATTTCCCAGTTCATGAAAAGAATACCAGATGCCACCCAAAATCATTAATGCACCAATTATTCCTGCAATTAATCCCGGTAGAATGAGTATCTCCAGAATCAACAGAACTATGCCCACAAGTATCAGTAAAATGATTGTAAATATGGTTCCCATTTTCGGTGACAAACATAATAAAAAGGCTGTTGCGAAAAAGCAACAGCCTTTATTAAAAAACACGAAATTATTTATTAGATTTTTGTTGAATCGGATTTTATTTGGTAATAAATGTTACCGGTAGTGTATAAGCAACTGCCACAGGTTTTCCTCCCTGCAGTCCCGGTTTCCAAACCGGAGATTTTTCAAGTACTCTTATTGCTTCAAGTGACAACTCAGGTGCATTATCAATACCTTTAAGAATTTTGATATTGCTAACATGACCATTTTTATCAACTATAAATCCAACATAAACAGTTCCACTGATTTCGCGTCTGATTAAATCAGATGGAAAAATAATACTTTTTTGAACGTAACGAATTAGGGCTTCTTCACCTCCCGGAAATTCAGGAAATACTTCTGGCATTAATGTGAATCCTGAAGCTCCGGTGACAGTTGCTCCTGCACCTGTAGTGCCATTGCCTGAAGAGACTGGAACAATTGAAGTGTTGCCACCAGTTGAATTTAGAGTTGCCATGGTAGTAACGGGTACAGATTTTATTGGTTCAACATTTTGAATTTTTCTATCTGTCACTACGGGAATGCCGTTACCGTTAGATTTGATTGTTGGTGCAGCAGCAGTATGAGTTATAGGCATTGGTAGCGTAGGCGGTGTTACTTTATTGAAGTTATAGATAATTTCAGGTTGATGTGTCTTATCTGAATATTGCTGAATAAGTTCAACAGATGGACCTCCTGATATGGCAATTCCAAATATTGCTGTTGCAATAATTATCATGGCAATCAACCATGAATGTAGAAGACGATTTGATTCATTTTGTCTTAAATGGTATGCACCATAATTTTTGTTGCGGTTTTCGAAAACCAGTTCGCACCACCGCTGTGAATAAATGAACTCCATAATGTTGCTTTTACTTTATAGATGTATGACGCAACAACATTCCATATTATTTTTAATTGAAAATTATTTTACATTTTAATGACCGTAAAACCTTATTGTTTCTTCGAGCTAAAAATGTAAGTATTCTAATGTTTATTTCTCTGTTAAGAATGAAAAAATCAATTAAAAATCTTTCTGAAAAAACTCTTTTTTTCGGTTTCAGAAATATTTGGTACTACTTCCTGTAAGATTGTTCTCATTTGATTGCAATCTGTAAATCTGTCTTGCTGTCCTTCGAAAACTGTTTGTCTGATTTCGTCCATAGTTAATTTTGATGGAGGAAGTCGGAGTTGTTTTTTAAATGATGCTTTACGTATAAAAGCTAAAAGCAGAGGATGTATGTTTCTGTGCTCGGCTACGGCTGTATTTAACTGCATGTGCATTATCATCTCCGGGTTTTCATTAAAAAACGGAGGATACTTAGCCACAGATTCATATAATGTAAGCCCCAGGCTGAACAAATCTGTTGATGGATTAATAAGTTCCGGCAAGTTTAATAATTGTTCAGGTGGAGAATAAAGAAGCGAGAAAGGAAGTCTTTGTGTTACTATTGGCTCTGCCATGTTGACCGAAAGTCCAAAATCTATGATTCGAATACTCGGGTTTAATAAATCAGGATTGCCTCTTTTATTTACAAGAATTAAAATATTGTCAGGGCGTATATCTGCATGTACAATTCCACTACTATGTATTTTTTCGAGAATATCGAGTGTGGCAAGTACGCACTTGATACTGAATTCTGCTCTGTTTTTTATATCCTTTTGCAACAGTTGACGTAATGAAAGTCCATCAATAAATTCTTTAATAATGTAATAGCCGCTATCATCTTTCCATGCATCAAGTGTATGCTGTACACCGTCAAAATTAAAGCCCATCAATGCTTCACGCTGAAACCTTAATTGTGTTTGTGTTTCATTTGGGTTGTGTAGTTTTTTAATCACCACAGGCAATTTATCTTCTACACGATAACCTAAAAATACAGAGCTCCATTTACCTTTGCGTTTCAGCACAAGACTATCATTGTTGGGGTCAAGAAGGTAGGCTGCCTGATTGGTTTTCAGAACGAATGACATGATTCAGAGAATATTTATGGTGGGCTAAATTAATAAACAAGGTTTATGTAAATTTGTTGCATGAATCATAAACTTACAGTAGCTTTTTCGCCCTGTCCTAACGACACCTTTATGTTTCATGCATGGGTTAATGGATTGATTGACACCCAAGGCCATCAGTTTCAAATTAAGCTGGCTGATGTCGAAGCGTTAAATCAATCTGCATTTAAAGAAGAGGCAGATATTACTAAGTTGAGCTTTAGTGCATTTGCACATGTTGCCGATAGGTATGAGTTGCTAACCTCAGGAGTTGCACTTGGACATAATTGCGGACCACTTTTGGTAAGTAAACATAATTTTAAATGGGAAGAATTACCGCAACTAAAAATTGTTATTCCCGGAAAATATACAACTGCAAATCTATTGCTCACAATGTTTGCTCCCGATGCCAAAAATAAAAGAGAGTTACTGTTTTCAGATATTGAAAAAGAAGTGATGAATAAGCGTGCAGATGCAGGATTGATTATACATGAAAGTCGTTTTACTTATCATCAGCGTGGATTAAAAAAAATTGCTGATTTGGGTGAGCTTTGGGAGCGTAATTATAAATGCCCATTACCGTTGGGTTGTATTGCAGTAAAAAAAAGCCTTCCGCCAGAAGTAAAAATTCAATTAAATAAATTGATGAAAGATAGCATTACGTATGCAATGAAATTTCCTAAGGCTTCTGCTGATTTTATCAGACATCATGCTCAGGATATGAATGAAAAAGTGCAACAGCAACACATTGCATTGTATGTTAATCAATGGTCGTTAAATTTGGGAGTGATGGGAAAAATGGCAATCAGAAAGTTATTGGAAGCAGGAGTAGTTGCAGAATTATTGCCTAAGGCAGAAGTAGTATTTGTAGATGAATTAAAAAATTTGGTAAATTAAAAAATGATAATAGTTACAGGAGCAGCAGGGTTTGTCGGGAGTTGTCTGGTAAAGAAACTCAATGAAGAAAATTTCAATGATTTGATTCTTGTAGATGATTTCAGCAATGATCAAAAGAATAAAAATCTTGAGGGAAAAAGGTTTACCGGCAAAGTAGATCGGAAACAGTTTTTCAATTGGTTAGATGAAAATCATCAACTTACTCAGTTCATATTTCATATAGGTGCGCGAACTGATACAACTGAATTTAACAAAAAGATTTTTGATGAGCTGAATGTTGAATACAGCAAAAAGGTTTGGCAAAAGTGTGCAGAATATGGATTGCCGCTTGTTTATGCTTCATCGGCTGCAACTTATGGTGGAGGAGAAGCAGGTTATGATGATGATGAAAGTAAAATCAATCTATTAAAACCATTAAACCCTTATGGCGATTCTAAGAACGAGTTCGATAAGTGGGTACTTCAACAAAAAGAAAAGCCATATTTCTGGGCTGGGTTAAAATTTTTTAACGTGTATGGGCCAAATGAATTTCATAAAGGTAGAATGGCATCAGTTATTTTCCATGGGTTTAACCAAGTGCGAAAAGATGGTATCATTCGTTTATTTAAATCGCATCGTCCTGAATATAAAGATGGCTGGCAATTGCGGGATTTTATTTATGTGAAAGATGTTACATCAGTATGTTTTTTTCTGATGAATCATCGTAAAAATTCAGGCATTTACAACCTTGGTACCGGAAAGGCAAGGAGCTTTTATGATTTAGCTTCAAGTACTTTCAAGGCAATGTCATTGGAGAGCAACATTCAGTTTATTGATATGCCCCTTGATATAAGAGATAAATATCAGTATTTTACAGAAGCAAAAATGGCAAAACTCAGTGCTATCGGATACGCAGTGCCATTTTATTCACTTGAAGATGGTGTGTCAGATTATGTGATTAACTATCTGTTACCGGCAAAATATTATTAATCCATAGTTTATCAACAATGAGTGTCGGCAAATCAGGAAAACCTATTTTAGCACCCTGATGATAAAATTCACTATGCGTGTTCTGAACCTGAAAGTGGTTCGGTATTTTTTTTCAGCAGCATCAGCAACAATTGTTGATGTAGGAATTTATTTTTTAGCGTTTAATTATTTATTCGAAAAGAAGGATATTGTCTTTTCATTCTATACGTTCTCTGCTCCAACAGTTTCTCTGATGATTTCCTATTCATGTGGATTGTTGACCAACTTTTTTCTTACAAAAACTTTAGTCTTTAAAGAATCAGATTTGAAGGGGCATCATCAGTTTTTGCGTTTTGTATTGGTAGCTATTGGTGTTTTGTTTTTAAACTATGTGTTGATGAAATTCCTTATCCGCCAGATGGATTGGTTTCCAACAATTGCGCGTGCATTTTCTGCTGTGAGTATAGGATTGATAAGTTTTGTTGTTCACAAAAGTTTCTCTTTCAGAGTAAGTGCAACGGAAGAAGTAGAGGAGTAATCCTCTACTGTCCATATATAGAAAGGCGTTTAACCACCATCATATTTTTACTTGAGCGTATTCTGAAAAGGTATAAACCATCAACAGGCATTGGATTGATATTTACCTGGCACTTTCCTTTTTCCATATAACAATCAGAAGTGAAAATTAATTTACCGGTTAAGTCTGTTATTGAGATTTCTATGTTACCGGAATAGTTGCCGGCTTTAACAATAATATCTTGTCCGCTTAAAGGATTTGGATAAATAGAAACCTCATTGTACCAGCTCATATTATTTATTGCATTTATTGTATCGCAATCCCAAAGTCCGGTGTTGCCACCAACGCATATTCCACAGGAATCAATATATGCAGTACCACCCCAATCACCGTGACAATCTTGTATGCATGGTTGAAGTCCTGTGTTACCACCAACGCATGTATTGCAAGAATCTATAAATGCAGTGCC
>DKKR01000073.1:0-284 GCA_002455375.1 Bacteroidetes bacterium UBA6661 | reverse complement strand
TCACCATGACAATCTTGTATGCAAGGTTGCAGGCCTGTATTACCACCAACGCAAGTATTACATGAATCAATGAATGCATTGCCGCCCCAATCACCATGACAATCTTGTATGCAAGGTTGCAGTCCTGTGTTACCGCCAACGCAAGTGTTGCAAGAGTCCATAAATGCCGTACCGCCCCAGTCACCGTGACAATCTTGTGTGCAAGGTTGTAATCCAGTGTTACCACCAACACATGTGTTGCATGAATCTAAGAAAGCTGTACCACCCCAATCACCATGACAATC
>DKKR01000091.1 GCA_002455375.1 Bacteroidetes bacterium UBA6661 | reverse complement strand
CAACATTCATATCAGCAATATCATCATTATTTTAATTGAAAATTGTAATTTTGTATCCATGAAGCGTACCATTGCCATATTCTTTTTATTCACCTTTCTTTCTGCAAACACCATGTTTGGAGAGGTGATAAAATTGCCGGCATTGATACAACATTATTTGGAGCATGAGGACTTGCAAGGCGATATTTCTTTCATTAATTTTTTAAAAGAACACTATACCAATCCAAGCTCTCATCCTGATATTCCGCATCACCATCACGATAATCTTCCTTTAAAAACACTCACAGCTCATTCAACATCGCTTGTAGTACCTATTCCAACTTTTAATGTAGTTAGTACAGCTTTTATTGAAAGTATTCAATCTGCAATTCCTCTTTATCAGGAAGGGAATTTTATCAATAACTACCTCAGCCAAATCTGGCAACCACCCCGCTTGGGTTAATCATTTTTTATTGAAGGAGGCTAATATGCCTTTCTATTGTTGCGCCTGAATTTCGGGCAAGTTTCAAAATTTAATTTAATGATTAATTCAAGAATATGCTTAATAAAATCATCGAGTTTTCCGTAAGGAATAAACTCATCATAGGGCTGTTTACGGCTGCCCTTGTCATTTTTGGTGTGTATGAAACCACCAAACTGCCGATTGATGCCGTTCCCGATATTACCAATAATCAGGTACAAGTCATCACCGTAGCTCCTGCTTTGGGAGCTACCGACATTGAGCGATTGGTTACATTCCCTATTGAACAAGCGAGCAGTAATATTGCCGGTATTCACGAAATCAGGAGTTTTTCTCGCTTTGGCTTGTCCTTAGTTACTATTGTTTTTGACGACAATATCGATGTGTATTGGGCAAGGCAACAGGTAAGCGAAAGATTGCAATCCGTAAAAGATGAAATTCCGGAAGGTGTCGGCACACCAGAATTGGGCCCTATTTCTACCGGATTAGGTGAAATTTATCAATATGTGGTTCGTGCAAAATCGGGTTTTGAAAATAAATATGATGTGACTGAACTACGCACGATTCAGGATTGGATTGTAAGAAGACAATTATTGGGGGTAAAAGGCGTGGCAGAAGTCAGCAGTTTTGGTGGCAAGCTAAAGCAATATGAAATTGCGGTGAATGCTCAAAAGTTACAATCCTTTAATCTCACTATCAATGATATTTTTCAGGCTTTGGAAAACAACAATCAAAATACAGGAGGAGCTTATATTGAAAAAGGTCCGACTGTTTTATTTATCCGAAGCGAGGGGTTGATTGGAAACAAAGAGGATATTGAAAACATTGCCGTTAAATCCACTTCAGATGGGATTCCTGTTTTGCTGAAAGATGTAGCTACATTGAATATCGGCTATGCTACTCGTTTTGGAGCAATGACCTATAACGATGAAGGCGAAGTAGCCGGAGCCATAGTAATGATGTTGAAAGGAGCGAATAGCAATGATGTCATCAAAAATGTGAAAGAAAGAATTGCACTCATCGAAAAAACATTGCCCGAAGGTGTCGTGATAGAACCTTTTTTAGACAGAACTAAAATGGTCAACAATGCCATTCGGACTATTGAAACCAATTTGGCAGAAGGTGCTTTGATAGTCATTTTTGTGCTGGTGTTGTTCTTGGGTAATTTAAGAGCCGGATTGTTGGTAGCATCTGTTATTCCTCTTTCTATGCTCTTTGCCATCATTATGATGAATGTTTTTGGCGTGAGCGGCAATTTGATGAGCTTGGGAGCTTTGGATTTCGGTTTGATTGTAGATGGTGCAGTGATTATTGTCGAAGCCGTTTTGCATCAGTTGCATCACGGTAAAAAATATGAAATCTTGCCCAAAATCAGTCAATCAGAAATGAACAAAGAAGTTCAAAGTTCAGCATCTAAAATGGTGAATAGTGCTGTATTCGGTCAGATAATTATTTTGATTGTTTACTTGCCTATTTTCAGTTTACAAGGTATCGAGGGTAAAATGTTTAAACCGATGGCGCAAACAGTTTCTTTTGCGTTGATTGGGGCTTTTATTCTTTCGCTCACTTATATTCCGATGATGAGCTCTTTGGTATTGAGTAAAAAACTGAAACACAAACCCAATCTGTCGGACAGAGTGATGGATAAAATTGCCAACGCACATCAAAGGTTGTTGAGAAAGGTAATTCATTTTCCCAAAACAGTCATTGCTTCAGTTGCTGTACTTTTTGTAATTGCAGTATTTATCCTTTCAAGATTGGGCGGTGAATTTATTCCCTCATTGGAAGAAGGTGATTTTGCAGTGGACACAAGAGTTTTAACNNATGGAAGCCAGCGATATGATGGTCATTTTGAAAAACAAAAAAGAATGGACTTCCGCTAAATCATTTCCCGAATTGGCAGAGAAAATGGGAAAATCTTTGGAAGCTGTACCCGGCATCAGCACAGGCTTTCAGTATCCGGTGCAAATGCGTTTTAATGAATTGATGACCGGAGCACGACAAGATGTGGTCTGTAAGATTTTTGGTGAGGACTTAGACAGTCTCGCACATTATGCCACACAATTAGGCACTATCATCAAAACCGTAAAAGGTGCAGAGGATTTGTACATAGAACCTGTAACCGGAATGTCGCAGGTGGTAGTCAAGTACAACCGAGCCGAAATGGCACAGTTTGGACTGAATATTAAAGAGGTCAATAAAGTGGTGAACACTGCTTTTGCAGGACAAAGTACAGGTAAAGTTTATGAAGGGGAAAAACGGTTTGATTTGGTCGTTCGGTTGGACGAAAAACAAAGAGAAAACCTGAATGACATTCGCAATCTGCTTGTACCAACGCCCAAAGGCACTCAA
>DKKR01000009.1 GCA_002455375.1 Bacteroidetes bacterium UBA6661 | reverse complement strand
CCGCAGGAAGATACCAGTTTTGGAAAACTGATTCATGAAATTACAGGCGCTGCTATTCCGCAGGAAATACCGGGATTAAAAGAAGTACATGCAGTAGATGCTGCAGGCGTTCACCCATTACTGTTAGCCATCGGCAGCGAACGTTATACACCTTATACTACCAGCAAACAACCGGCCGAATTATTAACCATTGCCAATCATATTTTTGGAACGGGGCAACTGAGCCTAGCTAAATTTTTATTTATTACTGCCGACGATAGCAATCAATTAAGTACGCATGATGTAGAAACATACTTGCAATTTGTTTTAGAAAGGATTGACTTTGGCAGGGATATTCATTTTTATACCAACAGTACCATTGATACATTGGATTACTCCGGCACGGGATTAAACAGTGGTAGCAAGGTAGTGTTTGCTGCTTATGGCGAGCAATTGCGAAAGCTTGCTATTGAAATACCTGCCGACTTTACATTGCTTAAAAAATTTGGAGAAGCAAAATTGGTAATGCCTGCTGTGATTGCTTTAAAGTCAAATGCTTTTACCAATTATGATGATGCAGCCAAAGAAATGGAAATATTGAATGAACAATTAAAGGAATTGAAAAATTTGGACGGCATTGCTATGATAGTATTGGCCGATGATGCAGCATTTATGGCCGAAAAATTGAACAATTTTTTATGGGCTGCATTTACCCGTTGCAACCCCAGCCATGATATTTACGGAGTAAATAGTTTTACGCATCACAAACATTGGGGTTGTAAAGGCCCATTAATATTAGATGCACGCAAAAAGCCACATCATGCTCCCGTGCTTGAAAAAGATTCAGCTACCGAAAAGGCGATTGATAAATTATTTGAGAAGGGTGGTAGTTTGTATGGTAAAATAAAATAAGCCTGCCGGAAAAATTCTGACAGGCCTGTTTATGTTAGTCAATCTGTACTTTTACCTTTGGTGTAGTGGTTCTAACTGACTCCGGTTTTGCAGGAGGCAGATTCAATTGTTTTCTTTTCAAATCGATATTGAGTTCCATTTCTTTTAACTGGAATTCTTTTATCTTGTCGTTATAGGCTTTGTCTTCTTTTTCTTTTACCGGATCATAAATTACATACTGTCCTTTTAAAGAAAAATATACCTGTACCATTGGTTCATAAACAACGGGGTTCATTACTTTATCAAACTGTTTATCGCTAACTTTTTCGTAATAAATAGTTTTTTGTTTATCCGCATAGTTGTATTGCACCGTTGGAGTGGGCTTGTTTTTTTGATAACTGGCCAACTGATAGGGTGCAGTACCAGTTTTGTAAGCCACATATTGTGCATATCGTTCCATTGGAAAAGCAGACCCATGTTTTTCACCCACGTTTGTGAAACGAGTATAAATACCTGCCTGCTCCAAAACTTTTTTCTTTTCNNTATCTACATTGTAATCCACTTTTACAAGATCGTAAACTTCTGCTTTAGCAGCTACACTAACTATATCATTGATCTGATCCTGCTCGCCGAAGGTAATATGTACATTCTTTTTTATTTCGAAGCCGGAAGGTATCTCATTGTAGGTTTTGCTGAGTTTTTTTTCTGTCAGTTCCATTTCATAGGTTGGAACCATGCTTACAGGATCGGCAAATACATACTGTGCTCCATGATTGCTTTGTTTTAGCATAGCCTTAAATAATTCTACTCTCGCCTTCATGGCAGATTCGGCAGATTCTACGGTTTCGCCAATCTGTGTAAGACTAAAGATGGCAGTAAAAGAAGTAGCTTTTACATTTATCATTACGTTGGCTTCAAGCAAGGAAGAATAATTACTGCTGTAAGAATTGATGCTCAGATCAACGGGATTGGAATTATATCCAGGATTGTTGTAATTGATATTGCCGGATGCAACGGCGTTACCGGCAATTTGTGCCTGACTGTTAAAAGAAATAGTTGCAAATAAAATTGGTGCAAATAATTTTTTCATAATTCATTTTTATATCTGTACACATTAGCTTGGAAAAGGTTCAATGAAAATCATCCACAAAGAGAAATAAATATTGATAGTATAGAATGGACCAATGCCGATTATACATCTGTAATATTTAACCTAAATAGCTGTTGTATTGGCATTTTACGTTAGCAATAAAGATTAATTTTTAAATTAAATCGGTATAAAATGTAAAGCTGTAAAATAGAGAAATGTAAGAAGTTTTATTGGAAATATTTTAATCACTTTTTCGGCACCACCATTAATAACTCAAGTATTAAATAGGCGCATTAAGAAGTAAAAGGCAAATGCTGATTACGGATGTACTCGTTTCCTCTTTGCACACTTAGTTATGCAAATTAATCCGCCTCTGTAATAAAATTTAGCAATGAAGGAGCTGAGCCAACCTTTGTTTGAAATGCATAAGCATTGTATAAAGTTGTATCTGCAATAATGAATACAGGTTGCTGTTTTGCCAATGGTTTATTTTTATTGGAAGATTGTACCAGTAATTTATCAGCAGAAGTATCCACAGTTTTTTGGAACGATGATGAATCCGCATTTTGCTGTATAGCTAACTCAACTCTTTTGATGATGCTGTCTGTTTTAGAGGACATAGTATTGTTTTTTACATAATTATTTTTAGCATCTTTTTTAACCAAAAACAAGCTTGCGGTTAACACAATAACAAGCGCTGCTGCCGCAGCATACCAATACTTTGCTTGATTCATCCTCCTTGCAGGTAATACTGCCTCCAAATTTTTATAAATATTCTGACTGATGATGGGTACATCCTCATTTTGTTCGAAAGATACCATCAGCATCTTCTTCAATAAATTGAAAGAAGTTTCTGAATCCGCCAGTTCTTTGAGCGATTCTTTTTCGGCATCATTCAATTGATGCCATTCCTTACTGATAATTATTTCGTCTGGGTGTAACATATTATGGATAGATTGGTAAGGTTTCAAAATCTTTTAATTTTTCTTTCATGTCTTTTAACAAATAAAATATTCTCGATTTTATAGTGCCTTGGGGAATATTCATGATACTGCTTATTTCAGGAACTGATAAGTTTTCCTGGAAGCGAAGTATATATAACGTTTTCTTTTCTTCCGATAATTCATTGCTGCATTGATGTACGGCTTCTTTGAATTTTTTTATATCGGGACTAATCATATTAGATACAGGTTCTTTGTACAATTGGTTTGCATGCAATTTTCTTAGATGTTGTTTTCTATATTCGTTTTTACACATATTGTGTGCAATGCTATATATCCAGGTAGAAAATTGTCTTCCGGATACAAACAGCTCTGCATTTTTAATGAGTTTCACAAAAAGGTCTTGCGTAAAATCCTCAGCCAGTTCTTTATCTTTCCACAGCATACGAAAAAAGTAACTGAACATTTTCTGGCTGTATCTTTTGTACAACTCGTCAAATGCCATTCGATGGCCGCTTTGTAATAACGGCATCAATTCTTCATCGCTGTATTGCTGGTATAATATTGTGCTTGCAGCCATTCTAATCTTCTATCGCTTTTTCTATGGCTTTTGTACTGCCGGTTAATGTGCCTATTTTTTGTAAATAGTTTTTCCACTTTTCTGCTTTATCCAATTGCTGCATGTTTTTAGACCATTTGTACATCAGTACAAATGAAGGGATATAGTTTTTATAAAAACCCGACTCTTCCTCAGTAAGTGTAACAGCTGTTAATAATTTTTGCAATGAAAAATATTTTAAACTATTCTCTACAGCTTCCATATTATTTTGCGATGATAGATTTATTAATAGTCCGCTGTAATCCGCATCCGGATAGCGTTCTATGATTTCTTTTCCGGCAGAAAGGCAGATATAGGTATTTGCACTATTTCTTATTTCTCCTTCATAATATTTTAATTCAATATCAGGCCTTATATTGTAAACCTGCTGTAAAATAGCCATGGGTGCCAAATCAGTTAAGCCTTTTCCATAAATTTTTGCATCGGGCGCTGCTGATACTAATGCATTGTAATGATACTCGTACAAAAGAGCAGGAATGGGAGCGAGGTTGTTTAACGCTATTGCATATTCTTTCAACAAATCCTTCTTGTTATTAATAATTGCATAATGAATTGCATAGGGATAAATCAATGCTTTGTTTTCAGCATGATCAATGGCATATTGTATTGCATTCAAGTCTTTTTTACCGGAAGCAATAAACTGCATCAAAGACAACTGCCAGCTTTGCCCTATATATTGTTTTGCAGATTGCAATGTTTGTTGCAAAAAAATTTGTTCTTCTTTGGTCTTGGTAAGCCATAAATAAAGCTGTAACCATGCATTGGCATTGCCGGGTTCGTTGTTTATTAAACGGTAATTACTATTATTGGCGATGGCAGGTTTGTTTATTATAAGCGCTGTACCCATCTGAACGGTATTGTTTGCTGTATTACCGATACTTTGGGCCACACACATGCTTGAAATTGTTACTAAGAACAGGTTTAAAATCCATTTCATATATTGCTGTACACCCGGTTTTGTATTTCGTTCACATGAAATGATTTTTTTAAAAAGATGTCAAAACTATCATAATAGCACAAATTTGTAATTAAATGGCCTATTTTAGTAATTCAATTAGCACTATGAAATTATTTATAGCCATTGTTTTACTATTTAGCCAACAATGCTGCCAAAGTCAACCCAAGATAAATTTACCTACTAATAAAGACAACAACAGCCTTTTATGGGAAATATCGGGGAATGGCTTACAACAACCCAGTTATCTCTTTGGCACTTTTCACATGATGTGTAAGCAGGATATTCTGTTTAGTAAAAACCTGTTGCTTGCCTTACAAAATTCTGATGATGTATATTTTGAAATGGACCTGGACGATCCTGCCAATACCCTGGGCGCATTGATGTTTATGAATATGAAGGATGGGCAAACACTTAAAGACTTAGTTTCTGAAACGGAGTTTTTAAAATTGGAAAAATATTTTACCGATTCGCTTCGTACTTCTTTAAAAACATTTCAAAAAATGAAACCTTCTATGCTGGAAGCTTTTTTGTATCCTAAAATGATGCTCTGCAAAACCATGAGCGGAGTAGAGCAGGAGTTAATGAAGCTTGCCAAAAAAGATAAAAAAGAAATAAAAGGTTTTGAAACCATTCAATTTCAGGCATCGGTTTTCGACAGTATTCCTTACGAAATGCAGGCAAAGAGTTTGATAAGAACTATTGACAGCATACAACAATACCGATTGTATTTTGATACCATGCTGCAAGTTTATAAAACACAGAAGATTGATAAAATAGAAGCCATGTTTAACCAGCCGGAGTTTGGCTTGCAGGAAGGAATGGAGTTTTTGCTGGATAGAAGAAATGAAAACTGGGTAGTACAGTTGAAAGACATTCTTAAAAAAGAAAACATTTTTATGGCGGTGGGTGCCGGCCATTTAGTGGGTAAAAAAGGATTGATAGAATTGCTAAGGAAGGAAGGTTATACGCTGAGGCCAATTAATAACAAGGATTAGCTGAGTTGATTTGAATATAAGACTTAGTCAATATTTTGAAACGCAGGACAGTGTGGATGATTTCAAAAACGATTCTCACGAATCGGAATTGCCGGGTTTAATTTAAATACTCATTTAATTTACCTATCTGCTTTTTAAATGTTGCAACTACTTATTTTAACCCAACTTTTGTGGCACGTGAGAAAAAAATCAGGGCGGTGAGACAAGACCAATGCGGTGGAACCATTAGCTATACTTACGA
>DKKR01000081.1 GCA_002455375.1 Bacteroidetes bacterium UBA6661 | reverse complement strand
GGCATACCCAATGTCCAACCCTGACTGTTGCCGGCATCGAAATAGTCATTATCCACTAAGTTGTACCCTACCAAAATATAATAAGGAACATTAGGGTTGGTGTCTGTAACATTAGAAGGAGTGGTGCTAAAGTGTGTGCCGCATTGATCGGTAGCATCAAGATAATAAGAAATCAGGGTGCCATTAGGTTGAGCAGGAATATTGCCCTGAAAGATAGAGCCATTATAAGTAAAGCTTATAGGGTTCCAGGTGGCAGAATGGTTCAGACTGTAATATCCGTTGATGCTTGTTCCCGTAGTATTGGCAAAAGTTGATGAACCGGAAACATTCAGGTTTATACTCTGTTGACCGGCAGCGCTGAGTACACTATTATGAGTAATAAGTTTACCAACAACAAACATGTTGATGCCATGTAAGCCAAAGGCAGAAGTGATTGCACAATAGTTGGGTGTACCATTGGTAAGGTCACCGTCATTATCGTCAATGGTTAAGGCTTCAACTAAAATATCGGTGTAGAGTTGTCCTTCTTGTCCATCGGGATAATCAATAGTTGCTGCAAAAGTCTGTACATATAAATCCTGACGTTGTTGCACATTGTTAAAGTTTACACCAACATCCCACCATGCACCGGCAATAATTTCACCATCGGCATGTACTTCGCCCATAATGTCATCAGGATAAACTTTTCTGCCTATATCATAGCGCCTTACAAAGTTTGTGGTACTGTTGGAATAAAATCCTATTCCCAAAATAGGATCTTCGGTTAAACCGTTTGCCCAGGTGTCGGCATAACCTTCACCAAGAGCACCATTGCTGAATATGCCGCCATAGTAGGAGTATAAATCATAATTAATACCATGACCATATTCGTGATAAACTACATCGTTTATAATCGAAGTAGCATTACATTGCCCACCTGCTGCATAAAAATTTAAATTGCCATCATAAAATGCATTACAATTTCCGGCAACATCAACTATAGTCTGCATCTGAAAATCCATAATAGCTTCAGCACCTGATCCAAGTAGTTTTGTTACATAATAATCATGAATTTCATTTACCGAATTGTATGCAGAAAGTTCTTTGATGTTGGCAGCGCTGAAAGTAATATTATTGGCACCGGGATTTAAAGTTGCTGTAAATTGTGGCGTTGTAGCACCTGTTTTTACATTAGCCCAGCTACCTTCTAATCTGAAAGTAGCAGTTACAGGTGATGTGTTTGGAAGTCCTAAATAACCATTTGCATCAGTCAGAAAAGGTACACCGGAGATGGTAACATTCATGTTGGCTAATGGCTCTACTGCTGTGGGCAAATAGGGTTGTGTAGGATAAACAGTTGCAGTTACATTGACATCTGTATTTGCAGCAAAATAATTTATTTTATTATGACGATAAAGTACTTCACCATTATGTGCATCAACAAGCGTATAGTATTCTCTCGGAAAACTTTCTGCATCGGTAGCTTTGACTGTTACTTCATATACCAAATGATAGTGGTTTTTTCCCTCATCCGGAACGGGTAAAATTTTAAGGTCATTATTTACTGAAGTGCCGTTGATGGTAAGATTTAAACCATTTGTTGCCGCTGCAGTGGCTGTCTGCGAACTAAGTGCAGGAGCAATATTTACAGCAATATCTTTATAAGCATCACAAATAAACTGATTCACCTTGCCGTCTTTGGTGATTTTAATTTGCACCTTAGACCACAACACTTCAAGTCCGTTATAACGCTGAATGTAGTTTACATAAAAGTATTTTTTGTTTTGTGCTGTATTGCGGAAGTATAAATCGTTCAGCGGCAGACCAAAAGCATTGAGCTTAGTGCTGATAAACGACCATGCTGTAGATTGCGCATCTAAAGGTAATCCTACTGAAATTGGTTTTCCGAATGCATTGTGTGGAAGACCTGTCTCTTCGCTAAAAACTACAGACCATCCTTTGTTTTGTTCTGAAAACTGTTGCCATGATTTTTGTTGTGCAAGACTTTCTTGACGATTTACATCAGGTAAACGTTTTCTGTTTTTAACAAACACTTTAAGATTGGGATCTTCATTACGGTCGAAACCGTTGTGATCATGGGCTGCATTAAGCATCAACGGTGCAAAAATTGCAACGAGTAAAATTCGCAAAGTCATAATTAAATAGATTTGATTTTTTGGACTGACAAAATTATTCATATAAAATTAAGGTGCAAATAAGATTGTGTCATTGATTAAACATATTTTTGGGGTCAAATGAAGCATTTCCGTAAACTTTGTGGGTTGAAAATCATGGCCGTGATGGTATTGCTGCTTTCTTCATTTAAAGCACCTGATTTTACACTTAAGCTTGCCAAACTGAAATATGCAGGTGGCGGTAATTGGTACGTAAGCCCTACAGCATTACATAATCTTGCAGTTTTCTGCAATCAGAATATTAATACCAACATCAGTCCCGAAGAGGCAGTTGTTGAACCCGGCAGCCCTGACTTGTTTAATTATCCGTTTGTGCACATGACAGGAAATGGTCGTTTTGTGTTCAGCAATCAGGAAGCCGAAAATCTTAGAAAATATCTGATTGCCGGTGGATTTTTAAATATCAACGACAGTTATGACATGGATAAGTTTGTCCGTCCTGAAATGAAAAAAGTCTTTCCGGAACTTGACTTCGTAGAATTACCATTCACTCATCCTATCTATCATCAGCGTTTTAATTTTCCGAATGGACTGCCTAAAATTCATGAACACAATGGGAAGGCGCCACAAGGCTTTGGACTGATTTATCAGGGTAGGTTAGTCTGTTTTTATGAATATGAAAGTGATATTGGCGATGGATGGGAAGACCCAGAAGTACATAACGACCCGCCAGAAATGCGACAAAAAGCTTTGCAGATGGGCGCTAATATTCTGCAATACGTTTTTAGCGGACAGTAATATTATTCAAAACCTGAATCAATATTCAACAAGGAATCAATTTTAATTGTTTCTAAATAAGGTGCCAACAGTGCAGAATTGTCAAAGGACTTAATCTTTTTAATACTGTTCTCATTGATGCTGTACCAAAGTTCAATGTAAAATTCATTGAAATAAAACAGATTTACTCTGTAGCCATACACTTCTCTTATATGAAGATGGATTGCTCCATTCCATATATACCAGGTTTGTTCATCATGTGAGAGTTTATTGAATTCTTTGCAGGTTACCAATGACATACTTCTTTGTTTAACGATTGTTGACTTAATTGTTAAACCAATTTGCAGTTTTATACTGACAGAAGGGGCAACCTTTTGGTCAAAATTGTTTTTTATTTGGCAAATGTCAAAGTAACGAAGTTGAAAGAATTGTACTTAAACTTTATTGCTGTACAGAAACGCTGAACTGATCACCGGCAACAGTAAAATGCCTAATGTTTACACATAAAACAGGCAGTTGAAGATCGTTGGCTACAATTTTTTGCTCTTCAACACCAATTACATAGTCGGCAACATCCAGGTCAGGCTCAATAGTAGTAACAATAATGTCGGCATTATGAGCAGCAGCTTGTTTGGTTAGCACTTCATATTTATCATCTAAAGAAAATGTCTGCTCAATCAATTCATATTTAATTTTTGCATTATCGAGTTCGTCTTCAAAGTATCCGGTGTTGAGGTCACTTCTTTTTTGAATGTAAGGGTCGTGATTATTTTGTTTAAGTAAAAGCACGCTTGCATTAAATAGCTGTGCATATTGAATTACAGCAGGTAACTCTTGTTTTACTTCTTTAGTGAAATCAACCGGCACAAGCATTTTTTTCAGTGGACTGAAATCTTTCTGTTGAACAACAATAAATGGAGTTTTTGAATGTGTTATCAGCTTCATGGCATGGCTGCCTAAAAAATGCTGAAGTCCTTTAATACCATGTGTAGCCATCACAACTAAATCGGCATTAACTTCTTTTGAAACATTACCTATTATTTCAAAAATGGCACCTTGTTTTACTTTGCTCTGAACAGTCAGATGTGCAGGCGCGGAATATTTGTTGGTTATGTTGCTGAGTTGCTGTTGTGCTTCTTTAGACTTTTTTATGTCATCAACAGCGTGAAAAAGGATTATTTCATTTGCAAAAGGTAGGGACAATGCATATTTGAATCCTTTTTCAGTAATATCGGTAAAGTCAACCGGAACTAAAATTTTCATATACATGTTATTTAGAATGATAACATTCCACAACATGAAAAGTTAAATCAGTTGATGACGATATGATGATTGTTTTTAAAGGCCACTGCCGGCATTGCCCCACCAGCCTTTGCGTCCGCTGAAAAGTTTTTTCCAGAATCCGGGACCTCTGTATCGGGTAGGATGTTGAGCCTGTGGGTTGTAAACTAAACCAATACCAAAGTGAATATAGTTGTCGTTTTTTGTTGCATTGGAGCGGTTTCGTCCCGTAGGATCCTGTGTTCTGTTTAGCCGTCTGTCAGCAAAGTAAGAAGCCAATTCACCTTTAGGTGTCAGTGATAATGCTTCCATGTTTGGATATTTTCCACTGGCATCATCTAAGTAATCTGTCAAAGTAAAATGCTCAGAGAACTCTACTTTCAGTCGCCATTTAGGATTGATTCTGATATACGTGCCAATGCCGATAGGAAATACAGCCTGATATAGTTTGTAAGGTTTAGGATAATCACCTTCAGTGATGTATTGTCCCTCTGTGCCTAACGGTTGTAATGAAACTAATTTTCCATAATACTCAGGATTGCTACCATAATAACGTGCTCTGGGATTGAAGAAAAACAAACCACCTCCTGCAAATACATAAGGTATGGCAAGTTTTTTTGTGCGGTTGGAGAATAAACTAGCACTGAGTTGAAAAGATATTTCGTCAATTCGGGTTTCAAAACTTAGATTGCGCTGTTTGTTGTCGCGTTCCTTTGTTAAAGAGTCTGCACCTTCAATACTACCATGATAGTAGTTTAGCTGTAAATTGACATGCCTTGTAAGATGAATACCGATGGCTGCATTACCATAGTTTCTGAAAATTTTTGTTGATGGAACAGGGCTTTTATCGTTAAGATCGCCATTGTAATAAAGAATACCTCCTGACAGAGAAAAGAAGGTGCGGCTTTGACCGTAAAGTTGATTTAC
>DKKR01000052.1 GCA_002455375.1 Bacteroidetes bacterium UBA6661 | reverse complement strand
TATGTAATGTGCTGTTAAAGTTTGTCTGATCATAAACAATTCGCCCATAAACATCCAGTATTATTACACTTGCTGCCTTTAGCGGCATAAAACGGTTATGGAGCTTAACAACATTTGAAGTAGGGTTGGGATAAATACCAAGACCGGGTAGGGTCTCATTTTTCTTTTGTTGATGCTGTTGGATGTGAGCAGCCATACGTGCAGCATTTGGCAAATTGCATGGCCCTGCCGAACCTCCGGGCGATGTGGGCGTAATGTGAACATTGCTGCCACTCATGGCATGAAAACCCTCTTTGAGATAAATTACCTCATCTGCCTGCAAGGTAATGTTACTGCCACTTTGTGCTATGTAATCTTGTTTTGGAATATCCTGATCGGGGTCAACATTGCTGCCTGCATATATTTCGCGAATGGCTTTATAGTGTAGCGGTAGGGTTTGCGTAATATCACCATTTTGCAAATATTGCACATCGTTGTAGTTGCGCAGCACAGCACCGCCTAAGGTTTGAATTTTAAAACGCGTGTTGGTTCTGTCGTAGCTGTGGTCTTCTTTGCCATAGTGTGCCGGATAATCGTCAAACAGCAGGGTGGCACCTTGTTTCACATCAAAGGTGCAGTCAAACAGGCGCACACAATTCTGCACCGTTAGCTTGCTGTTGTTTTCAAGGTAATAGCGCGAGGCATAAAGATGCTGCGTTGCCGGCAGTGCAGAAAGTGGAAAATTTGTTGCATCGGTTGTGTTTTCTGTGGTTAGGTCTGTCTTAACAGGCACGTTTCTTAAATCGGTATTGGCATCGCAGCCATTTTCAAGTATTCTTGAGGCAAGGGCTTCTGCCTCGCTGGGATACACGCCACGTATTGTTTTAAAAGTATAGTCTTGCGGAAACACAAAGTTGCTTGCCGTTATGGTAGCCTCGCTGGGGTTGTATATTTCTTTTTCTGTTGGGTTGATGATGTTTAAATCGGTGTTTTGGTCTATGAAATAACTGTGACGGATACCGGATAGAATGGTAATATTGCTACTTCCCGCAAGTTCTGTACCTGCAATTACAGCCCCATTGCTATTTCTAAGGAAACAGCTATTTAAAGCAAATGGGTTAGACCAAACTAAATGACTATTTGTAACAATATCATTATACATTTGTTGGCATCTGATTGTAGGATTTGCATAGTTAGTATTATAGTAATTTACCAACTCTTTTGGATTATAGAAATCAAAATTAGCATCCGGAACATTAACAACAGAAGGACAACTGTTTGGTGCAACTGCAATCTCACTAAATGGAAAATAATCTAATGTACCATTACTCAAGATTAAGTCGTTCCAGGAGTTGGTGTATTGATTATCTGAATAGAGAATTTCCGGTATAAAAATCACATCCCATAGACTTGAAGTTCCCATATTCTGATTACAAGGGATAAATGGATAATACCTCATTCGGGCTCTTGTAAGATCTGTATAAAAAGAAAGTTCGTTAACAACTGGAAAAGTTAAGTCAGGTCCGCAATGAAGTCTTATGGTTGTTTTAATTATACTATGCGGTATTATATTTCTCTCATTTGGAAAACCGTACNNGCAAATTGAAAATAGTTATCAGAAGGCATATAAGTAAAATGGTTTTGATCTTCAACAGGCAAATTCATATTCCTTACTTGAGTACTGCAAGGTGTTTGTTCTGTGCAGTCTCCTGTACCTACATAGGCACATTCTTTATGAAATGGAAACGACACTACCTCATAAAAGTAACTCATTGAATAAACGTATGGCACTGCAGTGCTACTATTTGCACCTAGTGCAACAACAGGGTCAATAAAAAGTTGATACCACGGAAGCCTGCCAAAATAAATTTCAAATTCTCCTCTGTAATAACCACTTCCTGGCGGAATTGAATAGATAAAATTATTGAGATAATTAGAATTTAAGTTTTCAAAATCATAATCATTTGGATCATTCAATGAATTATTATAAGCATTGAGTACATTTTGTCCAGCAGAATTTGTTGTTGCTAAACATAACATGATAACTATCTTTCTCATTGTTTAATGAATTTGCAGGTTATAAAATCATTATCTTTAATTAGTTTAATAAAGTAAATTCCTTTCGAAAGTTCTTTAACAGAAATAGACCTTCTAATTGGCAATTTCATTAGCACAGAACCCATAGTATTAATGACTTCAATAGTTGCTCCATCTCCATTGGTATATCCAATATTCAAAACATCGTCCACTATGGTTGGGTATATTTTTATATCTCTAAACTCTAGCTCCTGAAATTGAGTTGCACTATTACAAATAACAGAATCTGAAATATCACTAACATTATTTGGTGATAAATAAATAGTCGTATCAGCAGTCATAAAATTACTTAGAATAATGTCACCTGTAATATCTGTGTTAGAAAACAAAACACTTTGTACTGATATTGATAAATACGGATTGTTCCCACATCCAATTGCCGAAGAACTATCTGACTTAACAACTAATCCGTACTCGTACGGGGAAAGTGTTGCTCCTGAATTAATTATTTGATTATTTTCATCTATCAGCTGGTTCCAAAAAACACCTATAGGAGATGTAGACAATCTTCTTCTATTTAAAAAATTAAGATTAGCATCGGTTATTACATGTTCTCTTTTGTTCATCAATTGAATAATATTTCCATCAGGTCTGATGGAAATATTATCAACTAATGCATCCTGCCCGGACACGTTGGCAAATCGTTTACATGCAATTTCATTGCCTTGAGGATCTAGTTTTTGAAGTACATTGTCAAAGTCTAAAATACTCCAATACGTTGACTGAAAGCTGCTGATTATATTTCCCTGATGGTCAACTTTAACATCTCCACTATATAAATAAGGAATAGTGCTAGGCGATGGGCCAAAAGTGCCGGTTCGCTTTGCCCAAATTACATTGCCCGTTGAATCAATGCGTGCTATAAATGTATTCAAACCGGGCACTGTAGGTGTAGAGAACGTAATATAAGCCTGTGCCTGTACCACTAATCCATCACCCGGATACTCAGCTATTTTAATTTTATCATTTCCATCTAAATACTGTATTTGATTTTTCCAC
>DKKR01000102.1:569-2949 GCA_002455375.1 Bacteroidetes bacterium UBA6661 | reverse complement strand
TATGATGAAGAAGATAACAGTAAAATTTTTCATCGCAGAGGCAGTAATTTTAGCATCACCACCGGAAGTAACTTTGAGTTTAATTCTGATGATGTATCGTTTACGGTTCAAAAATCGCCCTCAGATAAGTTTGAATTGATAAGAGTATATGCTGCCAATGGCGCAACAGAGAATCTTGCTGTTGAAAGTGCACGTGCTATCATTTACAACTTCGAGCAAAAAGATTCTTTACTCATGTTTAGCGACCGTTTTCCGATAGGTAAAGGAACCAAGTACCGCGCACAGCAGGTGAACCTCATTCTAAAAGTTCCTGTCGGAAGCAGCATCTTTCTGGATGAAAGTATGGAGGAAATTATTCATGATATTCCTAATGTAACCGACACCTGGGATGGCGACATGGGCGGACATAACTGGAAAATGACAGAAAACGGATTGGTATGTACAGATTTTGAGTTTCAGAAAGGTGACAGCACAGATATTCATAATCCTGAAAATGTGGACATCAGTATAGATAACAATGGTGTTCGCATAAAAGGCAAGGATGCAAAAAGCGGTGATAAAGATGTTAATATCAACATCGGAAAAGACGGTGTGCATATTAAGTCAACTGATAAATAAAATACTGCATTACACACTGTAACAATTCCGGTTAGTAATCGTCCTACTCATAAAGGTTAATCCCTTTATCAATCAATATCAATTAAATTTTAAATCAAATATTATGAAGCGAATTATGTTATTGGCAGGGCTATGCCTTGCACTTACTGCGACAATGCGCGCACAGGTGGTTCAGAAAAGAGAAACAAGCGATCAGGCACAACAACAGTTGCTGCAGCTTAATGATGAAATGGCAGCGTCATTTCATCATACAGACTTACTAAAAGTGAGTGAATACTTTGATGACGATGCCACAATTTATATAGACGGAAATAAAGTAACAGGCCGAAAGGCATTGTCTGAATTCTGGAATAAAATTACAGCCAGAAAAAAAATGGAAATTAGTGTTGACGAAATGAATGGTAACGGCAAATTTATTTATGAAACAGGAACACTTACAATGCAAACAGAAAGTAATACCGTAAACAAAAACTTTGTAATGGTTTGGAAACGCCTGCCCAACTTCGATTATAAAATTGTTGTAGCAGGGTTTAATTAAAAAATTAGTTTGAGTAACTGATAATTTGTGTTTGTACAATCGGGGGTCTGCTTCTTATTAGCAGGCCTCTTGTTGTTTTTAGTCACTGTTTTTACAGAGTATAATCTTGACAATATTTTTTTGCCGTTATTCAATGACTATTAAAATTATTCTTTACATCTTTTTGCCATGAGTTCGATTCTGTGAGTATTTCAACATGTCATTAATAAGTACGTAAGTGAGCCATGTTTACATTTCAAAAAGCTCATGGGTGACAAGACTTGTTTTAATTATTCTATAAAGCTTTGCAGGAGTGTACAGTTTTGGTTGAACTATAAAAATCTTTGTAATAAAATCCTCTTCAGGGCGACCTGATTAACCATTAGTAATCCGATGACGGAATTATGAAGTCTGTTTTTAGTTAAAATGAAGATGTATAAATTTTCATAGCATCATCATGTTGGCAATTGAACATTTGACCCATCATTTCAAAACAAATAATAAAATGAAAAAAGTAATGATTGCCGCAGCTGCCCTTATAATTGGAGGCACTGCTTTTGCCAATGCGCAAACTAATGCAAAACCTGCAGCTACAACAACACATCAGGTTGCACCTGCCACAACACATGAACCTGCTGCTCAGAAAAAAGAGGTAAAAGAAGAGAAGATGGAGAAAAAAGAAGCTACTGCAACAAAGCATGAAGCCAAAAAACCGGCTGCTCATAAAAGCCATGCAAAAAAGACTGAGAAAAAGGAAGAGAGTAAAAAGTAAAAATTGATTTTGAAAGTTCAATGCCCGGCATACGAAAGTTTGTCGGGCATTTTGTTTTGATAATAATGTGTAAAGTGCTCTTTTTGGTTTCTTCAAATATATAATCGCTCATTTGCATTGAAAATACAGTGTGTTTTAACACAACTGCATGAATAGCCGGTGCAACTGCTTAAATGGAAGAAAATATGCGTTTTGTTACCCATGCCAAAATATTTTTTTAAAAATTAACCCATAGATTATCAATGGTTTAATATTTACAACCAGCCTAAAATAATGAAGCGTGTTGCTTAATTGAATATTCATCTTATATTTGGAAACGAAATAAGCCTTGGTACTTATTCAGAAAAGTAAACGCAACAGAATAACCAAAACCGAATTGCATGAATCATCATGCTACATTAAGCAATCCCAATTATAAACGCAGGAAGTATTCCATTGGCGTAGTTTATAGGCTTTGCAATAACCTGCCTTTG
>DKKR01000102.1:0-516 GCA_002455375.1 Bacteroidetes bacterium UBA6661 | reverse complement strand
ACATGCCTTGCTCAATGTTTTTTACAAAGGCAGCTACATTGAGCCACCACAGTGGCTCACATAAAACCAAAACTATCTCATTAAATTTAAAAAAAACTATTAATCACTTAATTATTTACTTATGATAACTAAAAATCAAACAAAAAATCGAACATCATTAAAAAGACCATTTTTAAGTCTGATGACATGTTTCATGTTCCTGATGGGAATGTGGACAACGGGCGCACAGGCGCAAACAAACATCGTTGTGCCAACGGGTGGTACAGCCGGAAATACCAATGGAACAGGTTCTGATCCCATTGATGATTATTATAATTACCTGCGTTATCAGGTTGTTTACACAGCTGCAGAACTTTCGGCAGCCGGTTTAAGTGGTGGCATGACCATTACAGACATAGGCTGGAATGTAACTGAAGCACCGGGCACTTTATCAGCCTACACCATGCGCATGGGTACAACCTCTGCATCCAATTCTGCAGCACATGATGCCTCAGCATTAACTACAGTTAAAAATGC
>DKKR01000062.1:13353-53867 GCA_002455375.1 Bacteroidetes bacterium UBA6661 | reverse complement strand
CATTCAATGGTGCCGGCAGAATCAAGTTTTACTATACAAACATCGTTGCCATTATAGATGCTGCCTCCGCAAAAAACATATCCCCCATCAAAGGTTTCCTGAATGCTATATGCCCCGGCACTCCCCAACGTATCAATAATTTTTTCAAAAGTGTTTTGGGCTTTAGCTTTCAGGCTGCTCAGCAACACTATTATTAATATAATCTTTATCTGTTTCTGCATAGCGTCTTTATGGTGTTTGGTTTTTTTGGTGATATATACATTAATAGGCATCCTGCCTTTTATCTTCTATAGGTATCACAAATGTAATCAGTAAATGGTGTTCATAAAAATATCTTTTGGCTCATTTTATTTGAGCCTTTCGGCTCACATTGCTCAAACTACATTATGAAAAATAGCAATTATTAAAAAAACCTAACCGAAATCATAAATTTTCTTTATGAAAACTATGTGCTGAACCCCTGAAAAAAAAGAGGTTGCTGTATTTAAACAACAACCTCTTTATTATCGTTACTGAAAAATTTATCTCGAATACTGTGCTTCCAACTGTTCGAATCGTTTTTGCAAATCGTCAGTTATGGCTTTCTGGTCTTTAAGTTTCGAAAGCCTGATTAACTCCTGAAACACTGCCAGTGCCTGATTGGTTTCACGCTCCACGCTTTTGGCATAAGGTGTTCCTTTCAACGAAAGATAATATTGCAAATCGTTCTGATAAATATCGGCCAAACGTTTAACAATTGTATTCCCTTTTTCAATACTCTCTTTTGAATCCGTTTTCTTTAATTCCACATCATTGCTAAGCATCTGTAAACTATCAGGCAATACATTATTCATTGTACTGCGATAGTACAGCTCGGCAATGCGCAACATCATAATGTTATAGGGAACTGTTTTATCAGGCATTTCTACCAGACACTTATCAAGAACTTTCACTGCAGAATCAGGCTCGTTTTCTGCAAGCAATGTTTCACTAAGACGTGCAAAATTATTACGGAAGTTCATTGTCATATTCAAATTATTTTGATCGAGATACACTCTTTCATCTTTCATATTACCCCACATGAACTTATTCATCATGTTGTCGTACATGCGTTCTGAGGCAACACTTCCGGTTTGTCCTGATGGATCTGCAGCAGCTTTAATAGGAACAAAACGATATGCCAATCCTTCTGTCTGAAAATAATTTTCAAGATTAAGATAAGAATCATTACCCACAGTAACTGCAAAATAAATAGGACGTGTCCAGTCATTGTGTGCAATAAGATCCAATATCATCAGGTCGGCTTTCATGATATAATTTTTGCTGATTTCAAATTCAATATAATCAACAATCTTGCTGGTATCTTTTGCCTCCACAACATGATTTTTTATCACTGCCTCTTTATCCACTTTTATTCTGAACTTTTTTGTAGGCAGATAATTAAATTCATCGCCACCTTCGCTGCGCACCTTAGCCTCGGGATTATCGCTGGTAACAAACTCAATAATATCTTTCAGGTCGCTATAGCCTTGTACACTTCTGTCGTAAAACGGAATATAATCACGCGTTCCCTGAACATACTGTCTTGTTTTTAGTGTAAATGGAACCGGATCTGATTCATAAGCCTTACGTTTTATCTGATCNNTTGAGGTAGTTGTATGCAAAATCGCGTGATGTATAACGGTAAGAGCGATTGTGATCATCCCATCCTTCTTTAGCCATAACCGTAGGAACAACAAGACAAAGCAACGTAGCCAGCATTGCCGCAGTAGTTTCCGGCATTCGCTTCTTTAACGCATCGGCAATTGCTGCCACACCCAAACCTATCCAGATACAAAATGCATAGAACGCTCCTGCATAAGCATAATCACGTTCGCGGGGCTGATAGGGTGTTTGATTCAGGTAAATCACAATTGCAATACCTGTCATGATGAAAAGCAACATCACAACATTGGCATTGTTCATGTCTTTTTTATAGTGATAAACCAATCCTGCAAGACCAAGCAACAATGGCAAAAAGTAAAATTTATTTCTTGCTTTATTATTTTTCATGCTGTCGGGTAGTTTGTCCTGCGGACCTAAAAACATACTATCAATAAATGGTATGCCACTTATCCAGTTTCCTTTTAGTATGCTGCCATGCCCCTGAATATCGTTCTGACGACCTACAAAGTTCCACATAAAATAACGCCAGAACATGTGGTTCATCTGATAGCTGAAAAAATATTTAAGATTATTACTGAACTCAGGTTTCTGTTCACCTTTTATTCCCGACCATTCTTTGTATGCCGAAACATGGTTAGGCTCACGACTGTACATTCTTGGAAAAACTGTACATCGTGCAGGATCATATTCGGGAATAACCTTGGCTCCTGTCGGAATATATTTTCCATCAATAGCAGTATAGCTCATTGCACCTTCTGTCTGGCCTACAACTTTAGCATCGTAGTATTGCCCATAACCTAACGGTCTGTCGCCATACTGCTCGCGGTTGAGGTAGCCTAATAGCGCAAATGCATTCTCCGGATTGTTTTCATCCATTGGCGGATTGGCTAAAGAGCGTACTACAATCTGCGCATAGGAAGTATATCCCAACAACAGAAATGCAAAACTCAGCAAAACAGTGTTGAGCAGTGCTTTTTGTTTTTTCTGAGAATAGTAAATGCCATAAGTCAATGCCGCTAAAATGATGAGTGAGTAAACAACAAATCCTGTCCACAAGGATGAACCTGACTGATTGAACCATAAATCAATTTTTGCACCTATGTTTACAAACCCTGCAATAATTCCATACTGTACAACCATTAAAATTACCAATGATATACCCATTGTTTTGGCAACACCCATCCACGAAAAAGGATATTTGCGGAAGTAATACACCAATGCCAATGCAGGAATACAAAGTAAATTCAGCAAGTGAACACCAATAGACAGGCCCATGAGGTAGGCTATGAGAATAATCCAGCGGATACTGTGTTTTTCGTCTGCAACATTTTCCCATTTAAAAACAGCCCAAACAACAATACAGGTAAAGAACTGTGATGTTGCATAAACCTCGCCTTCAACAGCGGAAAACCAGAATGAATCTGTGAAAGTAAATGCCATAGCACCCACAACACCACTTGCAACTACGGTTAAAATCTGTGCTAATGAAGGCTCCTGATTTTTTACAAAAACAATTTTTCTTGCAATGGCAGTAATTGTCCAGAAGGTAAACAAAACAGCAAAGGCACTCATAAGGGCGCTAAAGGCATTAACCATGATAGGAATGGATTGCAAATCGCTACCTGCAAAAAGAGTCATAATGCGTGAGAGCATCAGAAACAAAGGCGCTCCGGGTGGGTGACCTATCTGCAATTTGTAGGCTGCGGCAATAAACTCGCCACAGTCCCAAAAGCTGCCTGTCATTTCAATGGTTGACAGAAATACCCACGCTGCAATGGCAAAAACTGCCCAGCCTGAAATGTTGTTGAATTTTGTATATTGTTTCATGTAAAACAAAGAAGGTTACAAGCGTGCGAAAATAGCAAATTATGCTTCTGAATGGCTTTTAATTTTAAATAAGCTTTAAATACTCCTGACAACATTTAAACTTTGACATGATTTACTGATGAATATTCAAATAACTATAACGCTTCTTCTCTATTTAAAACTAGGCGTTTGTAAAATGCCATGTAATACGGTAACATTGCAAAATGAACTTAGTAATNNCAATTCGTGCTGTAATTTTTTCATCAGTAGTAAAAGAAGAAAAAATATTAGGAGCATCTGAAATTTTACAGGTATTTTATTTAAACCATAATACAGCATTACCCATAGTTAATGATTATGCCACACCTGCAACATTAGGCACAGACCGTTTAGCCAATGCCTGTGGAGCAGCATTGCTCTTTAAGAATAAAAATTGCCTGACTTTAGATGCAGGTACTTGTTTGAAGTTTGACTTAATCACTGCTGATGCACACTATAAAGGAGGAGCAATTTCTCCCGGCTTAAATATGCGCTACAAAGCATTGCACGACTACACAGGCAGGCTACCTTTAGTAAAGCAAACCGATAATGTTGCACTGACAGGAAACACTACCCAAACCTCTATTGCCAGTGGCGTTCAAAACGGTATTATTGCCGAAGCCGAATACCTGATTGCTGAATATAAAAAGCTTTACAAAGGCCTGAAAGTGGTTGTTACCGGTGGCGATATGGCGTTTTTTGCAGATAGGCTGAAAACACACATCTTTGCAGCCCCGGATTTAACCCTTGTTGGGTTAAACAGTATTTTGAACTATAATCTGAGCCGGCAGTAAAACAAGTTAATAATGCAGAAACAAAAATATTTATTTACAGTACTTTTTTTGGCTTTAGGTCTTACATTGCATGCACAAACGGGAACAGAAACACCCTATTCGCGATATGGCATTGGCGAATTACTGAATAGTGGCTTTGCCCGACAGTCGGCAATGGGCGGACTGGGAGCAGCCTTTCAGAGTTCATCTGCCGTTAACTTCAGTAATCCGGCTTCGTATTCATCTATTCGCATAAGCACTTTTGAAACTGCACTGCGTGGTGAGCTTGCTCAAACATCAACATCAGATTTAAAACAGACAAAAAAAGGCATTTTACTCAACTATCTTTCTTTAGGTTTTCCGGTGATGAAAGACAACTGGGGTGCCAGTTTTGGGTTGATACCTGTAAGTTCCACAGGCTACAATCTCAAAGAATCAGGTCAGGTAATTAACCCTAACGATACCATTACAACAGATTTCACTAAATATTATGAAGGTAATGGCGGATTGAGTCGTTTTTACATTGGCAACGGATTTGCACCTTACTCAAAAACGCTCGATAAATATTATGCTTCGCAACATTATAAAGACTTAAAGGAAAAAGGCGACACAGTCACCATTAGTAAAGAAGTGCGATGGAGAAAAATTGTCAAAGGATTTTCAGCAGGTTTTAATGCATCTTATCTTTTTGGAAGTCTTAATAACGTGCGTAGGGTAAAGTTTAGCAATTCAGCATTTATCAATACAAAAGTTACTGAAAGCACTGCCTATGCAGATTTTTATTTTGACTACGGTATTCAATATCGCTATGATTTCAGTGAAGACAATAAACTTATCATAGGCATTTCAGGTGCAGGAGGAACAAACATTAAAGGAAGACGTGATGTGCTGTGGACATTGGTTTCTTCATCAGATTTTGAAGCAAATATTGACACTGTTTCTTTATCTGAAAACGAAAAAGGGAAAGCATTTATTCCCTCATTTATCAATGCAGGGTTTATGTTTCAGCAAGGTGAAAAGTGGCTGATGGGTGCTGAATATGCAACGCAGCAATGGAGCAGATACAAAGCTTTCAACTCCAATCAAAAACTTAAAGATTCGTGGAGGATTTCTGCAGGTGCACAATACATGCCTACAAATAAATTAGCCTACCGTGCAGGAATAAAAGTTGAGCAATCGTACATCAACCTCAATAACAGCCGAGTTAATGATTACTCAATTTCTTTGGGTGTAGGTGTGCCTGTGCGTCTTACCTCAACAGAAAGAAGATTGTTTGATAACCGCACCATGCTTCACTTTAGCATTGAAGGCGGACAGTTGGGTACTACAAGCAATAACCTTGTTAGGCAACAATATGTGAGACTTTATGTTGGAATTACTGCCAACGAGCTTTGGTTTATCAAGCGGAAGTACGATTAACGGAACGTTAAATCAGCATATTAATCAGATTTTTTTAGTTTTACTTCAGCCGCCACCCTTACACTAAGGTGAGGGTACTTATATTTGCTGACAGAAAACAAAATGAACAAGCGCTGGACACTGCTGAAACAGGCAGATAATGATAAGTCAATAAAGTTTGGTAAAGAGTTAAATATTAACCCTGTGCTTGCGAACTTATTGATTCAGCGTAGTGTAAACACCTTTGACGAGGCAAAAGAGTTCTTCAGACCCTCATTGACACTACTTCACGATCCATTTCTGATGACAGATATGGATAAAGCGGTAGCCCGGATAGATAAAGCAATTGCTAAAGGTGAAAAAGTATTGATTTATGGTGATTATGATGTTGATGGCACCACAGCAGTAGCATTGGTATATCGTTTTTTTAAAAATCGCTTTGCCGAATGCAACTTTTATATCCCTGACAGATATACTGAAGGATATGGAATTTCTTTGCAGGGAATAGATTGGGCAAAAGAAAACGGCTTTTCGTTAATCATAGCGCTTGACTGCGGTATAAAAGCTATGGATAAAACAAAGTATGCATCAGAATTGGGTATAGATTTTATCATCTGCGATCATCACAGACCGGGAGCAGAAATTCCACAAGCTGCTGCTGTTCTCGACCCCAAACGAGTAGATTGTGCATATCCTTGCAAAGACCTTTCAGGATGCGGAGTTGGTTTTAAGTTGCTTCAGGCATTTGCTAAAAAAAATAATATTGACGAGCAACAAGTGCTGGACCTTATTGACCTTGTTGCCATAAGTATTGCTGCTGATATAGTTCCTATTCTTGGTGAGAACAGAATCTTAGCGTATTATGGTCTTGAGCTTATCAATAAAAATCCACGTACAGGAATAAAAGCTATTCTTGAGTTAAATGCTATCAGACGCGAACTCAACATTACAGATGTGGTGTTTATCATTGCGCCACGCATTAATGCAGCAGGAAGAATGGATCATGGCAGGTCGGCCGTACAACTGCTCATCAGCGATTCTGTTGGTGATGCCATAACGGAGAGTGAAAAAATCAATAAAAACAATATTGACAGACGCGATGCCGACAAGCTAATTACAGAACATGCCTTGCAGCAGATTAGCCGCGATAATACTTTTGAAAGCAAACGAAGTACTGTTGTTTACAGTGCTGAGTGGAATAAAGGTGTGATAGGCATTGTAGCTTCACGACTTACAGAAAAATTTTACCGCCCTACAGTTGTGCTTACCGACAGCAACGGACATATTGCAGGCTCTGCACGCTCTGTAAAAGATTTTGATGTGTATAATGCTATTGAAGCATGCAGTGAATATTTAGATCAGTTTGGCGGACACATGTATGCAGCCGGACTAACATTAAAGCATGAAAATTTTGAAGCCTTTAAACAAAAGTTTGAAGAAGTGGTATGTGCAACTATTGAAGAGCACATGCTTACACCGGAGATTGAAATTGATGCAGAGTTAAAATTAGAAAGTATTACCAAACCATTCTATAATGTGCTGAAACAATTTGCACCTTTTGGTCCAGGTAATATGTCGCCCGTATTTGTCAGCCGCAATTGCATTGCCGACAAAAATCAAACACGACCAGTTGGTCAGGAAAATAAACATCTGAAACTTGCCTTCACGCAAGATGGATTTGGAAAGAATTTTTCTGCCATAGGTTTTCAGTTAGGCGAATATGCCGACTTACTCAAGTCAGGAAAACGCTTTGATGTTTGTTACCATATTGAAGAGAATCATTTTAATGGTAACACAGAGTTGCAGCTTAATATTAAGGATATAAAAATTTCAGAATAGTTTTTTCTTTACCTTCTGTGGCGGTGGGATTTTCTTTTTTATCTCAATAGAAATTTCAACACTATCACCAATGGTTTTACCAATAGCTTCGCGCCATTCTTTTTTTATTGTCAGCCAATGTGAGCCATCTGTTTTCGGTTGCAAGGCACCTTCAATAGGATGATTGTCTATAAATCCTATTACCTCAATTATACCTGTTTCCTTAAAATGATCACTTGCTTCTCTCAACACCACATAGGTAGAAACACCTCTTATGTCTCTGCGATGGAGATTTGTTTTTACACTAAACTTTTTCGCCATAGCATTTCTGTTTAAATAATTTCTCTATAAAGATAAGAAAATAAAAATGAAAAACTCCGGTACAAAAAATTATACCGGAGTTTTAACGTTGAATAAATTACCAAATCAGGCTTGTTCGCTGCGAATGATGTTTAATGCACCTCCTGCTTTGAACCAGGCAATCTGATGTTCGTTGTAAGAATGATTTACTTTGATTTCTTCTTTTGATCCATCAGAATGATGCAATACCAATGTTAATGGAACACCGGGTGTGAATGATGTCAAACCAACAATATCAAAAGTATCATCTTCTTTAATTTTCTCATAATCTGCTTTATCGGCAAATGTCAGTGCAAGCATACCTTGTTTCTTAAGATTGGTTTCGTGAATGCGGGCAAAAGATTTTACCAGTACAGCCCTTACGCCTAAGAAACGAGGTTCCATAGCTGCATGTTCGCGCGATGAGCCTTCTCCATAATTTTCATCACCCACAACGATTGAACCTATTCCTTTTGCCTTATAAGCACGTTGTACTTTAGGCACTTCATCATAGCTGCCGTCAAGTTGATTCTTTACACTGTTGGTATTATCATTAAATGCATTTACTGCGCCAATGAGCATGTTGTTGGAAATGTTATCCAGATGTCCTCTGTATTTCAACCACGGACCTGCCATTGAAATATGATCGGTAGTACATTTACCTTTTGCTTTGATAAGAAGTTTTAAGCCTTTTAGGTCTGACTTTTCCCATGCAGCAAATGGTGCAAGCAACTGTAAGCGGTCGCTTGTAGGCGACACGATTACATCAACTTTACTTCCATCTTTTGCCGGTGCCTGAAAGCCTGCATCTTCAACAGCAAATCCTTTAATTGGCAGTTCAATTCCTTGTGGTTCGGCCAACTTTACTTTTTCCCCATTATCGTTTGTGATAAAATCAGTAACCGGGTTAAAAGTAAGGTCACCTGCAATGGCTAATGCAGTTACAATCTCTGGTGAAGCAACAAAAGCATGTGTATTGGGGTTACCATCATTTCTTTTTGCAAAGTTGCGGTTGAAGGATGTGATGATAGAATTCTTTTTATTGGGATCGTTGGTATGGCGAGCCCACTGACCAATGCAAGGGCCACAGGCATTGGCTAAAACCACACCTCCAATTTTTTCGAAAATACCAAGGTAGCCATCGCGTTCAACAGTATATCGCACCTGCTCGCTTCCCGGTGTAATGGTAAATTCACTTTTTGCTTTAATTCCTTTTTCGGCTGCTTGTTTAGCTAATGAAGCAGCACGCGTAATATCTTCGTAAGATGAGTTGGTACAAGAACCGATAAGTCCTACCTCTAATTTAGCAGGCCATCCGTTTTCTTTCACTGCTGCAGCAAACTTGCTAAGCGGCCATGCTAAATCCGGAGTAAAAGGACCATTGATGTGAGGCTCTAATTCAGAGAGGTTAATCTCTATCACTTCGTCAAAATATTTTTCGGGTTGCTGATATACTTCTGTATCGCCACGCAGGTGAGCTGCAATACCATCAGCAAGGTCTGCAACATCAGCACGTCCGGTTCCACGCAGATAGTCAGCCATTTTTCTATCGTAATTAAAAATAGATGTTGTAGCTCCTATCTCTGCGCCCATGTTACAGATAGTTCCTTTGCCTGTACATGACATACTCTCAGCACCTTCACCAAAATATTCAACTATCTTATCTGTTCCGCCTTTAACAGTTAGTATTCCTGCTACTTTTAATATCACATCTTTAGCAGATGTCCATCCACTTAACTTACCTGTAAGTTTTACACCAATAAGTTTTGGCATTTTCAGTTCCCATGGTAATCCTGCCATAACATCACAGGCATCGGCACCACCAACACCAATGGCAATCATTCCTAACCCACCGGCATTTACTGTATGGCTGTCGGTTCCAATCATCATTCCTCCGGGGAAAGCATAGTTTTCTAAAATTACCTGATGGATAATTCCTGCACCCGGTTTCCAAAAACCTATCCCATATTTATTTGAGACCGATGCCAAGAAATCAAAAACCTCCTTACTTTTATCTAAGGCAGAGGCTAAATCTTTTGCTGCCCCGTCTTTCGCCTGAATCAAGTGGTCGCAATGCACTGTTGACGGCACTGCAACTTGGGGTCTGCCGGCTTGCATAAACTGCAACAATGCCATTTGTGCAGTGGCATCCTGCATAGCTACTCTGTCGGGGTTGAAATCTACATAGGCCTTGCCACGTTCATAGTTTTTTACCTCAAACTGTGGCGAAAGATGACTATACAATATTTTCTCTGTTAATGTTAGGGGACGGTTCAGTTTTTTACGGGCCTGCTCAATGCGTGCAGGCATTTCAACATAAACCTTTTTAATCATTTCTATATCAAATGCCATGATCAATGTTTTTTATTTTATCGGAACGCAAAAATACAGATAAAGATGATTCATAATTGTTGACTGAGTCTAAATAACCACCTTAGCTGTTTTCAAAAAACAGCTCTCATCAAAAAGAGTTTCAATTTTTTTGAAAAAAATTTTCTTTTTAAAAAGAATCCATTACATTTGGGTACCAAAAAAATAAATATCATGAAAACACTACAAAAACAAATCATCACTATTTGCATTTTACTATCGCTTACAGGCATCGTATTTGTATCTTGCAAGAAAGACAAAGATAACAACACTGCTGCTCCGGCAACAGAATATGGTGTTATCACCGGTAAAGTACATTCGCCCAAAAATGTTGCGATAGCCAGTGCTAAAATCATTTCAGGCGAATACTCCACCATAAGTAATAAACAGGGGGAGTTTTCACTTAGTTTACCTGTTGGATTTCACAATCTTATAATTCAAACCGGAAGCGGGCATGTATTCAAAACCGTTACAACAGTGCAGGTTAATACCAATGAAACCATTCATCTGGATGATACACAAACAGAACTGCAACAAATAAAACAAATTGCATTTATTCCAGGAGTTTATGATAGAATTGAAACTATCATTATAGACACACTTGGCTATACCGCAACCGCAATTACAGTTCCCTCTCTTGACAACTTGAATTTTATGCAAAGTTTTGGAGGTATATTTTTAAATTGTGGCGTTAGCGGAAATTTAGATAGTTTAAAATATGCCAATCTTAACAATTATGTGATTGGTGGTGGTAATATTTATGCTTCTGACTGGTCAGTTGAGTTTTTAACCGGTGATGGTTTTTTCAGACCTTCCGCTTCTTCCTTTTTTACCAACAGTGCATCCAAAAATCAATCACATGAAGCAGCTTATAGTACAATGTCAACCTGTACCTCTCCCTTAATTGGCGGATTTTTACCTGACAGTGCTTTATGTACTGCCAAATATGGACCTGTCACCACGGTGCAAAATGCACATATTCTTGATCCGGATATTATTAATGTATTGGGTAAAGATTCTATGGATATTTATTACAATTTAAATGCATGGGAAGTCATCAACTTAGTTGACGCCCCATTTACCACCATCATTGAAGATACGCATTTCGGATTGGGATCATTAGCCGTTGCATGTGATTTAAACGGAGCCATGCCGGCAGGACACATTACCTACACTACCTTTCACAATCATCCACAGGGCAACATCAGTCAGGACGTAAAATTAGTCTTGCAGCATTTTATTCTGAACATGTAATCAGCAGCATTTTTACTGCTTAATTAAAACAACCAAAAAAGTATTTGGGCTGAATTTGCTGTAAGCAAACTTATTAAGAACGCTTCTTTTTACCTTTGCCAAAATTTAGTGGCAAATGAGCAATACTTCAGAATATGATGTGGTAGTTATTGGTGGAGGATGTGTAGGCATGGCATCAGCCTATAAACTTAACCTGCGTTTTCCACATCTGAAAATTGCAGTGCTTGAAAAAGAAGACCGTCTTGCTGCACATCAGACAGGAAGAAACTCCGGTGTTATACATTCAGGACTTTACTATAAACCCGGATCTTATAAAGCAAAAAACTGTGTAGAAGGCAGGCGTGAGCTAGTTGCATTTTGTAAAGAGCATGGTGTGGCACATGATGTATGCGGAAAAATTATTGTTGCCACTGATGAAAAAGAATTGCCACACATGAACCGTGTTTTTAATAATGGTTTGCAAAATGGCGTTGAAGGAATTGAAAAAATTAATGCACAACAAATAAAAGATATTGAGCCATTTTGTGCAGGAATTGAAGGAATCTGGGTGCCCTGCACAGGCATTGTTGATTATGTTGGGTTAACAAATAAACTTGCCGAACTAATTGAACAACAATTTACAGGAAGCAAGGTTTTTACCGGTCATGAAGTAACTGCATTCGTAAAGCAAGATGGAAAGACAACAGTAGTAACCAATAAACAAAAATTCACCACCAAGCACCTTATCAGTTGTACAGGATTATTCAGTGATAGAATGGCCAAGGCTGATGGTGTAAATCCTAATATGCAGATTGTAGGCTTCAGAGGTGATTATTATGATTTGACAGAAAAAGGTATGAATAAAGTACGCAACCTTATTTATCCTGTTCCTAATCCTGAGTTTCCCTTTTTAGGTGTGCATTTTACAAGAATGATTCAGCATGGTGTAGAGTGCGGACCCAATGCTGTGTTTACTTTTAAACGCGAAGGCTATGGAAAGACAGATTTTGATTTAAAAGATACCCTTCAGGCATTAGCATATATCGGCACATGGAAACTCTTTTTCAAACACTGGCGTTTTGGTCTCGATGAATACAAAAGAGCTTTCTCTAAAAAATTATTTTTAGAAAGACTTCAACGACTTATTCCTTCATTAGAGATGGATGATATCACTCCCGGACGTGCTGGTGTTCGAGCAATGGCACTTGATGCCAATGGAAATATGATTGATGATTTTAAAATTGAATACAGCGGCAATGCCATACACGTTCTTAATGCCCCTTCACCGGCAGCAACAGCCTCATTAGCTATTGGAACAGCCGTGATGGAAATGGCAGAAAAACATTTTCAGATTCATTAATGCAACATAGGTCATGCCATTAAAAAACATTGGCTGCCGCTCGTTGGCAACATCGTACACTTTAAAAATAATGGCAATAAATGTGACTGCATAATTGTATGACAACAATAAAAAAACCACAAGACCAACCAAACAAGTTTTATATCATTAGTGTGAGTGTCCTTACTTTTGTTTTCCCGGCAATTGGTTTTTGGGCAGAACATTTTGCCATTGACACTACCCTGTCGTTTGACTTATTTAGCAAGTGGTTTATTTTCTCTGCTGTTGGGCTACGTTTGTTTCTTGCAGGTATCAAACAAGTTATCAATCCTGAATTTACAGCAAAACAAATTTTCCAAATTGACAGTCCCGATAGCTTTCCTATTCTTCGCGAATTAGGTTTTGCCAACATTTGTTTCGGACTGACTGCTATTGTATCATTGTTTAAGCCTGAGTGGCGCATTGTGAGCGCTTTTGCCAGCGGACTCTATTATGGTTTTGCAAGTATGCAACACGGATTAAAAAAAGCTTTGGGCATGAATGAAAAATTTGCCCTGTGGACTGACTTACTAATTTTTGTTTTTCTCCTACTTTACTTTATAAAAGCCCTGTCAGCATAAGACCAAACTACAAAATAATAATTTAAAATCTGCTATGGTATGAGGAAACATTTTCAGGAAAGAAAAATCGTAGCCTCAAACATCATAAAATCATCATTGGTGCAGCAAATTACTCATATCAACAAATGACTATTATCATCACATGGCACTACCTGAAACTTGGTCAATTTCCTAAATTTGCAGCAGAATAATCAACAACGTAACATCATGCAATCCACAATCTACAAATTTACTTTTTTACTGATAAGCATTATATTGTTTAACACAGGCAGTCATGCACAAGTAAGCACTACCGACACCATGATGGTTTATGGCAATTGCAATATGTGTAAAAAAACTATTGAAGGCTCCTTAAAAGAGAAGGATGGCATCATTGCAAAAAACTGGAATAAAGACACTAAAATGCTGACAGTAACTTATGATGCTTCTAAAATTAATAAAGAACAAATTGGGCAAAAAATTGCAGATGCAGGCTATGACAATCAGTATGCAACAGCTACTGAGAAAGCGTATAAAAAACTGCATTCATGCTGTCAGTACGACCGGCCTAAACAACCTTCCGGTGGTGAAAACAAATAGTCACACAACAAACATAATACAATGAAAAAGCAACTCCTTACACTTATTCTTTTAGCCATCACATCTTTAAGTATGGCACAAACAGCAACAGACTTTACAGCAAACGACTGTAATGGCAACTCACACAATCTTTTTACAGAATTAAATTCCGGAAAAGTAATTGTCTTATGTTGGGTTATGCCATGTGCATCATGTACAGGGCCTACATTAACAACCTATAATGTTGTTCAGAGTTTTCAGTCTTCCAATCCTAATAAAGTGTTTATGTACACTTGTGATGATTTTGCAAACACCAATTGTACCTCTTTAAACAGTTGGGCAAACGGAATAGGTGTTATGCAACAAAGCTGGTCGTTGCGGTTTTCGAATGCAGCAATTAACATGACACATTATGGTTCACCGGGAATGCCAAAGATTGTAGTTTTAGGACCTAATCACGCTGTATTCTATAATTCAAACAATACTGTTAATGCAACTAACCTGCAAAACGCTATTAACAATGCTTTGACAACAACAGGTTTAAATGAAAATAATTTACCGGCCTCATCATTAACTGTTCTGCCAAACCCTGCTCAAAATGAAACAAAAATTAAACTTAATCTTCTGAATAACGCTGATGTAATTCTGGAGTGCTATAATCTTGAAGGGAAAAAAGTACAGGAAATTTTTTCCGGAAACCTGAATAAAGGAGAGCATACTATTTCTGTAAATCTTGAACCATTTACTAATGGCATGTATCTTATCAAATTTTCTGACGGAAAACAATCACAGTTTATTAATCTGATAAAATCCAACTAATAGAATAACTGTTTTTCAGTTGGAGTAAATTTTAAATTAAATATCTATGCACAATAAAGTTCAACTGAAGTTTTCTTTAGTTCTGTTATTAATTTGTTTCTCTGTTTCCGATGCCTTTTCACAATGCTGTGCTGGTGGTAGCGGTAGCCCGATTGCCGGTGGAACATCACAAGGTGTTCTTCAGGAAAAACAAGTTGAAATCAGCAGTAATTTTCAATTTATCAGTACCAATAAATTTTATAGAAAAAATATAGTTGCACCCGACTCTGTTAGAACATTTGATGGCTTTAAAAGTACTTATGAATATTTCAGAGTGGCTTATGGTATTACAAAAAATTTAACTTTTTCTGTTGAGAGTGGCTATTATTATCAAAAGAAAGAAATAGGTCTGAATAAAGATGCAACTACAACATACAATGCAAAAGGCTTTGGTGACTTAATACTTTTTCCACGTTATGATATCATTAACTGGACGGAAGAAAAACACCGTACTGAAGTGACAGTTGGTTTAGGTTTTAAAATTCCTCTCGGAAGTTATAATGATTCAACAGGCAATGTAGAGCCATTTTCAGGTAATACATATTATGTTACCAATCCTACTTCGGTACAGCTTTCGTCAGGAGCACATGATATTATTTTTTACACTTTCCTTTATAGAGGGTTTACTGAAAAAAATTTCAGGGTTTTTGCTAATGCATTATACATTAAAAAAGGATATAACCCCAATGGAGAAAAACTTGGTGACTTTGCCAGTGTAGGCATTTTTGCAGGTAAAACATTTTTCAATAACTTAGGTGTAACCTTGCAGGCGCGATATGAATGGATGGACAGAATGAAAGTTAATGAATCTATTTATCTGTTCGGAAAACCATCAAACTATTTTCCTGAAGCTACAGGCTATAAAAAAGTTTTTATTTCCCCACAACTCAGCTTTAGCAAAGGTAAATTTACTGTTTATGGCTCATACGATATTCCTGTTTACCAGTATTTAAATACATCGGAACACTACACACAAATGGGTTCACAACATCAGGCTACTATTGGCGTTACTTTCCGCTTTATGGCTTTGAATAGTTTTCTAAAAGAAAAATCGGGAGTTACTTATGTATGCCCAATGCATCCGAATGTTATTTCAGATAAGCCCGGTAAGTGTCCTGATTGTGGTATGGACTTGGTTAAGAAGAAATAATTTTAAAATTACAACGAAAAAGTTCCAACATACAATTACTTGGTCTGTTTTTTTTAGTAAGAAAGTGTGGAGGTTATAACCCATGCTTTTTGTGCAATCCGATTCTGTTATCAGCATGTATTGCTCCCGTTTAATATACTGCATGCGCTTAAAGTAACAGATGCTTTTTGGGGGCTTTGATGCATCATAAACAAAAAAGCCTATTGCAGTTATCAGTTAACAAAAAATAATGGCTGCTCTCGATTAGAACAGCCATTATTTCAATTAGTCCTTTTATTTATTTTAATTGCTTATAATAAATTTTCCGGAGTAAGATTTTGCATTACCCTCCGGTAGCAATCTGAAATAATATAAACCTTCTGCAAGATTTTTACGCTCAATACCAATTCTGTTCATTTTGGTGCTGGAGCGTAAAATCTCTTTTCCTTCTGTGTTATAAACAACAAGATGATACGTTTGATTATTTTCATTATCAAAAACAATATCGGCCTTACTGTTAAATGGATTCGGTATTACTCTAACCATTGACTGCGATGAAGCAGGTATTTCCGCAACAGAAGTTGGCAAGCCAATTACCATAGTATTGAAAGTTTCATTGGTAATTATCGGATCATTCTGATCAAAATATATTGCTGCATCATTAAATACAGTTGTGTTATTTGGCAACCACTGATTGGCCATAATACTGTATCGCACAAATCCATGACTTAGCAACTCGTTGGTGTTACTGTCAACCAACATAATGTTAGCAAATGTAAACACCACTTCACGGTTGCTTAGATTAACTTGTGTTTGAACATTATGACTGGCATCAATCAAGGCAAATGTATTCAGGTCAAGTCCGGTATCAATAACATCTCTGACAACCACTGTATAGGCTGTATCATTTCCGGTGTTCTGGAAACGTATCAAATAATCCAATTGACTACCCATGAGTGTGTAATGGTTGCTTAGGATTCCGGCAGGTGTCACTGATTTATCATTAGGATCAAAACTACAACTAACAATTTTACTTGAAATTAATGTGTCCGTTTCCATCACAGTTCCGTTTATCAATGATTCCATAATGATGGTATCTGAAACTACACTACCCGCTGCGGGCATTCCAAGTTGGAATATGATGGAGCCTGTTGTCTGTGCCGTCAATCCCGGAAAATCATAAACTACTGTTTGTCCATTGACAGACGTTGGTGTAATACTTCCTGCAATGAAAGTTTGATTGGACGAGAATTTCATGGTAATTCGAGCATCGTAAGTTACATATCCTGTGTTTTTATAATTGACTATAGTTGCATTGTTCATAAGACACCTACGTAAGCCAACCCGTGAAACTACTTTGCAATCATAAACCGGTAAGGTAGAGTTAAGACCAAAATCGAGACCTGTAGTGGTGGCTGAAGCATTTACATTGTAGCTTGATTGACTACCTGAAGATAAACTAAAGCCGGGAATAGTATTTTGCCACTGTACTGTATGAGTACCGGCATAACTTCCCACACTATAATTTCCGGAGTTATCCGTAAACGCAAATACATTATCAGGCTGCACGATTACTTTCTGACCTGAAAAGCCCGGTTCTCCGACATCTTTAATGCCATTACTGTTTGCATCATAAAACACATTGCCTTGCAAAAACAGTGAACCTTGGTCTATATAAAGCGCATTTTGTAAATTTAATGTTATGTAATTACCAAACCCGGTAAGATCATAAACTACACCCAGGTTGTACCAACCAATAGGTGCATTGGCAGGAATTGAAAAATCTGCATAAAAGTGTAAATCGTCTATAATATTAAAAGTATTTGCATTGGCATAGTATGTAACAGCAGTATCTGTACGGAATAAGTAGGCATCATATATTGCTCCTGTGGGTGGTGATGAACTTTGAAAGACAGTATTTGCACCTGAAATATAGGCACTAAAACCAGTACCTGCCAGCGCAGAGAAAGGAGACATGGAGGTCAAATACTGATCGGTAGTGTTCAATGGAAAATTGAGCCCTGTTGTAGTAACGGAATAGTTACCACTGATGGTAGCGGCACCCGGTGGATTGACCACTGTGTTGGTTGATGGTGTGATGGTAATTGTCTTATTACCCGGTGATGTCGGTATTGTATAGTTACCTAAATTATCGGTTTGAACGGTTTGATTGTCGGGTTGAAGTGTAATAGTCTGTCCTCCCATGCCGGGTTCTTGAAATCCTAATAAGCCATCCGGGTTGACATCAACAAATGCAGTGCCTGAAAGGTACATGCTGGCTGCATAAACGGTTACAGCATTGGGGAGGGTTAAAGTATGAATAACTCCAAGCGAGTCACTATAGTATAAAACTAAACTATAAACACCAGGTGCTAATAAATTACCACTGCTATTAAATGTAACTGAAAACTGTGTTGGATTAATTACAGTTATATTCGAGCCACCAACTACCGGTGTTCCTCCTGGAGTTGTAAGATAAGTGCTTATTATTGCCCCTAATGGTGATCCATTTTGCAAAACCACACCTGCACAAGAAATAACTGCATTTAAAGTAGTACCTTGAAGCATTGAATCTGCCGAGATGCTGATAATAACAGGCCCTGTTGTTGATAATCCAAAATTATAGCCTGTTACCGGAGCTGTAAAATTAGCCGTGTAAGAAGCCTGACTTCCTGCTGTTATAACGAAACCCGAAGACTGTTGCCACGTAATGGTTTTTATTCCCGGATAAGTGTTAACCATATAAGCACCGTTTGAATTGGTAGTAAATAGAGTATTGTCAGGTGTTAGAAGTATTTGCTGACCACTCACACCTTGCTCACCTGCATCCTGAATACCATTACCATTCAGATCTTCAAAGACTACACCTGAAATGGTAACGTTTGCCGAAAGAATTTCTACGGCATTAGGCAATGTCAACGTAAGATATGTTCCCTGACTGGCTGTGTCTTCATAGACATAACGCAAATCATACCAACCATAAGGTGCATTGTAGGGAATCACAAAATCAATCTCTGTCTGTGTTTCGGACAAAGCATTCATGGAATTCAATGACCCAATAATACTGTTTGTTCCCTGCTCCAAATAAAAACCTGTCGTAGAAGAAGACTGAAACAAGGTGTTGACCCCGCTGATAAGAGCCGATAAGGTTGCCCCCCGATAAGTTGAATCCGGTGATACCGATGTTAATGTTTGCGCTAATGAGGCTTTGCACAACATTACAAAAACGAGTACTGCTACTAACTTTTTCATGATTTGCGATTTTTAGTAATTAATATTTTTGATAGAATCTATTTCATGTCTGATTACCTGAACAAAACTTTTGTTTTGCTTCATGGCTATACTTTCATAATACCAAAGATTGGTCCCTGTATATTTTATTTTCCAAACCGGATTTACATTTGGATTAAACCCAACAGAACGGAATATGCTATCGCCTACATGTTGTATAACAACCATCATGTAGTCTGCATACTTAGCGGGAGGATGTAGCTTTCTTACTTCTCTGAATAAATTATAGGCTCCCAATTTGTTTCCTTTATTAAACACCGCTATGGCCTGATTGAACTTGGCATCCGGAAAACGTGGATTGATGGCAAGTGCTTTATTAAAATATTTATTGGCATTGTCGTTATCACCGTTATTCATATAAACAGCGCCAATATCGTTCAGAATTTGTACATGATAGGGTGCCATAGCAATGGCTTCTTCGTAGTAGCTTAAGGCCTCCTTGGGTTGGTTATTCATAAACGCTGCAGCTCCTTTATACCATGCAATGGGCGTGCCGTTATAATCTATCGGGAAATAGGTTTCATCCATTGACTTGGAAATTCTATAGGCTATGGGCCATTTATTTTTTTCTTTGGCAGCAAGCAATTGCATGTACTGCGACTCTGCATACCAGCGTGCTGCAGTAACTTTGGTTGAGTACAATGCAAAAACCATAAAACAAACTATTACTGCCGGAACAAGTTTGGACATGACTTTCTTTCTGTCATCTTTCATCTGGTAAAATACCATTAATGAAAAATACGCGATAACGCTTATCATCAGGAGTAGCTTTTCCATTGGAAATCCAAATAAAGATACTGTTGTAAAAATAATCATCCCAGACAATATAATCAAAAATTCTTTTGATTGATGGGTTAAATATTGTTTTATAGCCATAGTAATCCCCCAACCCAGCAATAAAATATAGGTAACAAATCCGGCTATGCCGGTTTCGGAAAATATTTGAAGATAGTCGTTATGTGCCCTGGTGAATTTAATATTATCAGTAGTAAGATAATCTGCACCTGTAAATCCAAACTTAGGGGCCATCAATTTCCAGTTAGCCAAACCACAGCCCGTCCAGAAATTTTCTGCAATTAGTTTAATTGAATTTCGCCAGAGCATCATTCTTTCAAAAACACTGTTGGCATTAAACTCAACATCCGTAGTGTTGCCTTTGATATAGGATACTGCAATCTCTGCTTTTCTGAAACCATCAATTTTATTCAGTACTAAAATTACTCCACTCATTGAAGATACTATGATGGCTATGGTAACCAAATTGATCCTTTCCGGTTTAATACTCAACTTTTCAGTAATTACACTTTTAATTTTTGAATACTTTAGAAAGGTTAGCACTATCATAACCAAGACAAGTGCTACAAAAACCGAAAAGGATTTAAGAATTATCAAATATACCAATGATAAGGCAAGCGAAACTATTGCTGCTTTTTTCCACCTGTTTGAGTCTGTCAGCATACACATTACTTGCAATGGCAAACAAAGTGCAATCATTTCAGCAAATGAATTTTTATTGGATAGTAATGAGGTAAGCCTATAACTTATTTCAAATACTTCCTTATGCTCGTGTGCATAATTCCATATACTAATCAACTGCAAAACCCCATAAATCTGAATTATAAACAGCAGTACTACCACGGTTCTGGAAATCATTTTCATTGGGTCTGCTACCAATTTGTTTATAATCGAAAACACAAACAAATAGAACAACAATAATATCCACTTGATAAACTCAAATAAGCCATCGTTGCTACTTAAACTCTTATTCCAGGCTATTCCGGTGATGACTACAATACCCAACAAAATAAATACCGGTGCAAAGGAAGCATTGAATAGAGAAAAGGAAATTTTCTTTGTATAAATTCCGTAAAGAATAAGTGCAGAGAATGGAAACACAAATACTGCTGCAGTTAACAATCTTAAGGTGTGGTCAGGATCTGGCAATGAGGATGAAAATGATAATGTCAACACTATCATAAAAAGTGCGAATAAAAACGAAGCAGCTTTCTGGATTGACATGGCCATCAATTTTAATTATTTTACCTCTCTACTTAACACAACCCTCAAGCAAAGATAATTCTTGACTTTGAATATTAGTATAAATATTCTAATTAAATGACAGACTTTGGAAGCAGCATGAATTTTCACTGGCTCAATAAACTAAATGCCTAAAACTATGCCTTCTTCTAAAAATCCGACTTTTAATTAAAAAAATTACTCGTCAAGTTGTTAAGTTTGGATTTAATTGTTTGTATGGTATTTATTGCTTCACTGTAAGAGCTGTTTTTAAATAAAAAGTTGCAAGTAACTTAAAATATTCTTTTTGTATTTTAAAATCCTGAAATAGTATCTTTACACCTTCGAGCACATGAAATGAACACTGAATCCCTCATCCTTTCCATCAGAAAAAATATCCTTTGGATACTAATCATTGCATTGGTAGCTTTTGTTGTCAGTTATAAAATATCAGGAAGATTGAACAACTATTACAAAGCTGATATTATGTTCTTGTTAAACGATTTAAATCTAACTGATGATTCGCCCAAGGAAAACAGCATTAGTAGTGTTATCAAAAGCAAATCTTTAGAAACTGAAAGGATTCTTGCAATCATTTACTCTGATGCACTGATACAGAAAGTAGATGTTAAACTGAAACTTGGAAAGCATTATCATTTAGATGACAAAGACCCAAAATACATGACCAAATTAACCGCTTCTTTTGTTAAAAATGTTACTGTAGAAATAACCTCCAGTAAAATTATGTTACTGAAAGTACGTGATGCAGAAGGACCTGAATTTGTTGCCAACCTGGCTGAATCCATTATGAATGAGCTTTTGGCTTTTAACCGCGATCAGACAATAGAATTGTTAAATGAAAAATTAGCTTTTAACAGAGCCTTGTTTAACACCTTGGATTCGCGCTATATCAGTAAATTAAAAAATCTGGAACAATCAGTAGAACAGCTTAGACACAACCGTCCAAAAGAAATGACTTTTAATGATTTCCTTATTATTAAGTACAATATTATGGAAACCACTAAACAAATGGGAATGTTAACTTCAGAAATTGAGGATAACATCAGGAGCAATCTTTTAATCAATAAAACATTGGAAGGTAAAAAACTGGAGAGAATAATTGTGTTAAACAAAAAATACCTGATGCCGCAATCACAAAATTTGATGCTGAACCTGTCCGTTGCAACCATTGTATCTATTTTAACCATACTTTTATTAATAGTGGCGATTCACAGTTACGGATCCAACAAAGATTTAATCCGTCTGTTTATTTTTGGCAAAAAGAAAGAATAGTTTTCATTAATGTTATTTGTTCAACCTTCATTTCTAATCAGGCTTTTTTATTCAGGATTGATTTGGCGTATGCCAACACGGCAACCTGAAGTTTACCTGACATTTGATGATGGCCCAGAGCCTGAAGCTACACCTTTCGTACTGTCGCAGTTAAAGAAATGGAATGCTCTTGCAACATTTTTTTGTATTGGAAATAACATTGAAAAACATCAGGATCTGTTTAATCAAATCGTTTCAGCAGGACATCAGATTGGAAATCACACGCAGAATCATTTGAATGGATGGAATAATCATCTTTATACTTATCTGGCAGATGTTGAGCAATGCAGCACCCATATTTCATCCGGTTTATTCAGACCGCCCTATGGTAAAATTACACTGAAACAAATTCGCTCACTACGTTCACAATGGCAGATTATAATGTGGGATGTTTTGTCTTACGACTTTGAAACAAATGTATCACCAGCAAAGTGTATTCAGAATGTGATGCAACATGTGCGCCCCGGGTCTATCATTGTTTTTCACGATAGCAAAAAGGCATTAAAAAATTTAAGTGAAACGCTGCCTGTTGTTTTGGAAAAGCTTTCAGCAAAAGGATACTCTTTTAACGCTATGCCTCCTTACCGGCCACTACAATAACAATTTCGCCTTTGGGTGGATGGTTAGTATAATACTCAGCAACTTCTGCTACTGCACCTCGCTTTTTTTCTTCAAACATTTTTGAAATTTCACGTACCACACAAACTTTTCTGTCAGCACCAAAATTGGTGATAAAATCCTGAAGTGTTTTAATAAGCTTATGAGGTGATTCGTAAAAAACCATAGTTCGTATTTCTTCCTGAAGGAGTTTAAGACGTGTCTGCCTTCCCTTCTTTACAGGTAAAAATCCTTCAAAAACAAAACTGTTACAGGGTATTCCAGACATTACCAAAGCGGGGACAAATGCTGTTGCCCCGGGCAAACAAGTGAGTTCTATTTCATGTTCAATACAGGCACGTGTAAGTAAAAAGCCGGGATCTGAAATACCCGGTGTTCCGGCATCACTGATTAAAGCAATTGTTTTTTGTTCTTCTTTTAAAAGTCGAATCAGTTCATTCACCGCTGCATGCTCATTGTGCTGATGGTGTGTAAATACTTTCTTTGAAATTCCGAAATGATTTAGCAACACCGAAGCATTTCTTGTGTCTTCAGCAAGAATGATGTCGCATGACTTGAGAACATTTAAAGCCCTAAGCGTAATATCTTCCAGGTTACCAACAGGAGTGGGAACAATGTATAACATTCACCAAAAGTAACCAATAGATGTTAACTTTAATTTTTAATAAACTTTGTGTTATAAACATGATCATCTGAAGTCACGACTTCTAAAAAATAAATTCCTGCTGACAGTTGTTCAACCGTTATCCGTTTTAATAAATCCACTGAATAATTTCTTACTTCTTCACCGGTAGGTTTTAATATTCTTACCTTTTTAAGGCCAATATCGGTTGGTAAATTCAGGTCAATATATTTGTTTGAAGGGTTAGGAATAACATCAAGATAACCTCTGTCATATTCATTCATCCCCACAAATGGAAGAAATAATACACAAGCTAAATAAGGATTGTATTTAACAACTGTGCCTCCCTGTGTACTGACAGGCCAAACCACAACTACATTACTACCTAATTTGTAATTGGTACTATTGAAAAAATAGGGCGACTGAATTAAAATGTTTAAACTGCTATTAGGTTGTATGGTATATACAGTTCCTGAATTGAGAATTATAGAATCTTCAGGGAGTGAATCGCTCTGAAGTTTCAACATCAGTCCACCTGAAAAAGTTGAATTGGCATTATAATTCTTAATGGTAACCTGAATATTGATATAAGGTTGTTGCATAAAAGCAGAGTCAGGGCATTGTGGATACTGTGGTGAAATTGCAATAACCCCTAATGAATCTATTTGTGCCGAAGCAATGCCACAAAACAACAAACTAATAAACAACACTATTATCTGAACCCTTTTCATGATGAAGTATTTTAAACTTAAGACTTAATAAAAGTATAAATTGTTTTTTAATGCTGAATATGTATTTTCGCATTATCTTACCTGCCCAAAAGGGACTAAATGGATATTTTAAATCAACTGATTAACGGACTTAACAAAGAAGAAGTGCGTTTTTTTAAGATGTACATCAATCGTGTTGAGAAGACTGACAACCGTAAAGATGTGCAATTGTTTGATTATATCCGTAAATCGGGAGATAGATTTTCAGATGAAATTATCTTTAAAAAGCTCTATCAACCTCAAGAAAAAAATTCGTACTACCGTTTAAAAAACAGACTCATCAGAGAGGTAAATAAAAGTCTGACACTACAGCATTTTGATGATGATATGGTTGTATATATCTTCAGGCTGCTGGCACTGGTGAAATTTTATCTGAATAAAAATGCACTGAAACCTGCCTATTTTTTTCTTCGCAAAGCTGAGCAAAAAGCCAATGAAACAGAAAGCTTAGAATTATTAGACATTATATATGGTGAGTACATCCGCCTCGCACGCGAAATGACAAGTATAAATCCGGAATTTTACATTCATCGCAGAAAAGAAAATTCTGAGAAACTCAATCAACTCCGCGTCATTGATGATATTCTTGCTGTAGTTACCTATCGCTTAAAAATTACTCAAAATTTATCTTCAAAAGACGAAACGGTAATTTCACTGCTTCAGAAAACTACTGATGACTTTATCGGTGACCCAAAGATTGTAAAAAGTCCTCTCTTTCGTTTCAGGATTTACAATGCAATTAGTCAGTTGTTGCTGCAATCGCATCAATATACATTATTAGAAGATTACCTGTTAAAAACACTAAAAATATTTAATCAGGAAAAGCTTTTTACCAAAAACAATCATGAAACCAAACTTCAACTGTTAGTTTATTTGGTTAATAGTCTTTATAAAAATAATAAGCTGAAAAAGTCGCTTGAATACACAAATATGTTACATCAGGAGATGAAGGCTTACAATCAACTTTTCTACGATAAATTTTTATTTTATTACTACAATGCTCTTGTGATTAACTATTCCAAAACTGATAAACAAAAAGAAATAGTGACATTGCAGGAGATGGAGCAAAATGAAAAAATTAATGCTAACTTATTCTACCGTCAGTTTATACTATTGAATTTTGCATTGGCTTATTTTGATCAGAAAGAATTTAACCTGTCGGCAAAAAGTTTTACCCGATTACAAATGATGCCTGATTACAAAGAAACTGATGAGTCGCTGCGAATGAAAGTTGCAGTTGCTGAACTTATGACTCGTCATGAGTTAAACGACTACAGCACTTTTGATTATAAGTTAAAACAATTTAAAAAAGATTTCAGAGGCGTCTTGAATAAACCTGAAAACGAACCAGAAAAGCTGATGAGTGAGATATTAAAACTAATGATGTCTGTAAACAACAGAAAAAACAGAGCCATTGAATTGCGGATAGCACAACTCAAAACTTTTTCTAAAGAAGAAGATCAAAGTGGACTGATAAACTATTTAGATTGGCTTCAGGAAAAAAAATTATTCAAGAATAAAATCAGGTAGTTGCTTCCTTTTCAAGGCGGTCAATATCTGACTGTATTGCAGCAACAAGTTTTTCAAACTGCTCTGCACATTGCTGCAATAATTCAGTAGCAGCATTTTTTTCAGTTCCATCAAGCATCAGCCATTCTATATTTTTTAAGATTGATGCAAAGGTGTCTAAGTCAAGTTGCCTGAATCCCGGAATCATTCTGTGAACAGCTGCTGCCGATTGCTGAAAATCTGATTCCTTAGCGAAATGAATACTCTTTTCAATCAAGCTTTGATTACTCGAAATAAAAACTTTCAACATTCTGATAACAAAATCGCTTTTCCCATTTGATGTTCTGAATAAACTATCGAGAGAATAACTTAGCAAAGGTTTATGTTGCACCTCACGATTCTTCTCTATCAGAGGTATAAGAACTTCAGTCAGTTCATGAAGCTTAAATGGTTTCAAAATGACTGCATTCATCCCTGCGGCTATACATTCGTTTTTTGCATCATTCATCATATTGGCAGTAATGCCAATCAAAGGCAACATAGCACTTATATGCTCACGAATAAAAGAAGCAGCATTGTATCCATCAAGTTCAGGCATCTGAATATCCATTAACACTCCGTCAGGATTATACAACAGAATTTTTTCAATTGCCTGCTTACCACTTTCAGCAGTTATTACTTCTGCACCGCCATCTTTCAGCATGGCAGTAATTAATTGTCTGTTAAGCAAATCATCTTCTGCAACAAGCAAACGAAATCCATGTAATGAAACAAACTCTTTTTCAGTAATTTTAGTTTCATTCATTGGGGTCAAAGGAAAACGTAACATAACGGTTACTGTAGTTCCTTTTTCGGGAACACTTTTCATGGATATTGTTCCCTTCTGTAACTCAACCAATCTCTTTGTGATGGCTAATCCCAGACCCGTTCCACCATAGTTTCTTTCAATATTATCGGCTTGTTGATAGGCATCAAATAATTTTGCAATCTTTTCTTCGGCAATGCCAATACCGGTGTCTGTTACCTCAAACTTAAACAATTCCCCTTCCTGTTTTTCAACTTTTACTAATACGGTGCCTTTCTCCGTAAACTTAATTGCATTACCAATGACATTGATGAGCACTTGCCGCAAACGCAAGGCATCACCGGAAACCGTCAAATTACGAATATTACTAGCTTCTAAAACTAATGCAATATTTTTTTCGTCAGCTTTTTGACTTAATAAAGTTACTACATCATTCACCTCCTTATAAATAACAAAAGGATCCTGCTTAAAATTTAACTTACCTGTTTCAATTCTTGAAAGATCTAACACATCATTTACAATATTTAACAGGTGTTGCCCTGCCATGTTGATAGTGTTCACATACTGCTGTTGCTCTGTAGTTGTGTTAGTCTTTTGCAGCCTATTGATAAAACCGGTTAATGCACTTAATGGTGTTCTGATTTCATGACTCATTGTTGCCAGAAACTCCTCCTTAAATCGTGCAAGTTGCTCTGAACGTGCCCGCGCTTCCTCAAGCTGAATTTTATATCTGTTGGCACGACTGATATCTGCAAGAATTATTATTGAAAGTATTAATATGAGAACTGAAGCTGTAATAGTTGCTATCACAACAGTTTTTAATTGCTGTTGCGAATTACTGATTACTTCCAATGATTTGTTTTCATTGTTATGCCTTATGTCTCCTTCAAGTAAAACAATTTGCGACTGAATTCTTTCTTTCAACAATCTGTCTTGTTCAAGTAATAACAACTCACCATCACTCAGCTGGGTCACCTTTCTAATCTCATTCTCCTTAGCTTCAGAAACAGTTTGTTTGATAGTACTCAACTTCTGTGCTTGCAGGTCATTTAAAGAATCAAGCAACAAAGCTTTTCTTTCAAGTTCCCTTAATTTCTTTTTTGAAGAAAATAAGCTTTTAAAAAATCCGGGCTTTGAAGTTTCTGTACTATCTATATTCTGATAAATTTCTACATCCTCAACTTTATCAGAAATTTTACTCATTGCAGTATTGATAAGTTCTCTGTAACGCAATTCAATCAACTTATCGTAAATGTCAAACTTATAATGTATAGATGCTGTGAGTGAGTCAAAAGCCTGACTGTTTGACGGAAACAGATTTTTAAGTTTTACCAATTGTGAATCGGTTTGCTCAACTTGCTTATAATAATCTTCTAAGTTTTTTTCATTGCGTGTAATAGCAAATGAACGCACATGGCTTTCTGCAAGGTTAACATTTAGAATCAATTCTTTCAGGTCAGAAAGTCTTGTATCAGGTTTCTGCAACAGTGTAATTGTTTTGCTAAGTGCTGTTGTATTCTGATAATTAAACCATGCCAGAAAAAATGCTACTGCCAGTGCAAGTAACATGAGGAAAACTATATACAACCGTTTCTGCATAATGAGTCAAAAATACAACGCTAAATCTCCCAATGGAGGAATAATTTTCCCAAAATGAAACTATTTATCAGAAAATAGACTATCATTACTTGCACGTTAATAACTTTATAACTTATTGATTGGCATAACCTTAAAATGTTTACAAACCAACTGAATCAATAAGCGCTAAGGCAGTGGCACATTATTTAATAGTCTGTTGATGTTAATCAATAAAAATAAAATACAATGAAAAAGCTAATTTTAATTGCATTACCAATAGTAGGAATGACCTTATTTGGTTGCGAAAACTATAAAGAACAAGCTGCACAGTTAACACGTGAGCGTGATTCTTTAGTCTCATTGAATGTTGCCGGAACACAAACTATTGATGAGTTTATCACAACATTGACTGACGTAGAAAACAGCCTTGGCAAGATTACAGAAAAACAAAATTCTATTGCAATGACTGCTGACCGCAATCCTGAAGCAGCGCGCAACTCACGTGAGAGACTCAACGCACAGATTGAAGAAATCAATCGTATGATGCAGGAGAACAAAGATAAAGTTGAGCAATTGACAAAGAAATTAAAAGGTGCCAACGGATCAGCAGCAAAATTTCAGAAAATGGTTAAGTCGCTTCAGGAGCAACTTACTCAAAAAGAACAAGAGCTTGCTTTGTTAAATGAAAAATTAGCAGGATTGAATGTTGAACTGGCTACATTAAAAACCAACTTCGATTCGCTGTCAACAACAAATCAAAATCAGGCTACTGTTATAGCTGACCAAACAACTAAAATTCACACTGCATATTACACTGTAGGAAATTACAAAAGCCTGCGTGACAAACAAGTGCTTTCTAAAAAAGGTGGCGTGCTTGGTTTAGGTAAAAAAGCAACAGTTGTGCCTGCAATTAAAAACGATAATTTCACCAAAATCGATTATACCCAAATCAGCACTATTCCTGTGAATAGTAAAAAAGTTGAGTTGGTAACTACACACCCTGATGGATCATACAAAATTGAAAAGAACAATGACCTTGTTAGCGACATTTTGATTACAGATCCTGAAAAATTCTGGAGTGCATCAAAATATCTTGTAGTACTGACAAAATAATAAAAACAGGAAATAAAACATTCTTTGGTTTTAGGTTGGGTAACGGAGCAGCAATGCTCCGTTTTTTTTTAATAAATGAATGTTTAATAAAATTTATTACCTCTGTTTGCTTTGTAGCAAAGTCATTATACATTTGCCCATCCTGACATTACGAAGTTATGCTAAAGAAAATTTTCTTCCTTATATTATTTTCATTCGGCTTTATAGAACTCTTTGCACAAACAGAGCCTGCAAAAGCAACAGAAAAAGAATCGTTAGTTAACTGGATCAGCTTAAACGAAGCCGAAAAACGCAACAAAGAGATTCCAAAGCCCATAATAATTGATTTTTATACCAGTTGGTGTGGCTGGTGTAAGGTGATGATGAGCTCAACTTATTCAGACCCGTCAATAGCATCGTATATCAATACCAATTTTTATCCTGTTAAATTTGATGCTGAAACTAAAGACACCATAGCGTATGATGGTGTTACTTACAAACCAACAGGTACACAAAAGCGCGACCCGAATGAATTTGCAGTAAAAATGCTGAATGGCACTATGGTGTATCCTTCAACTGTTTTTATGAATAAGTCTGCTAACTTCACCATGTCTGCACAGGGATATTTGGAAACAAAGAAGATTGAACCTATGTTGGTGTTTACATTAGAAAATGGGTTTCGTAACAGCAGCTATGAAGACTTTAATACACAATTTCAAAAAGCTTTTTATGATTCATTACAAACCAAGGTTTACGAATCTGTTAAATGGCAAACACCATCACATTTTTTTATAAAAGACCAAAAACCTGATGAGAAAAAGAAAATTGTTTTTATCAATACAGAATGGTGCAATACATGTCGTGTTATGTACAGAACAACTTTTAGTGATACTGCCGTAAGTAGTCTGTTATCTAAACATTTTGAATTGATAAACTTCAATCCGGAAACCAACGACAAACTTTATTTTCAGGATAAAGAATTCGAAAACATACATTCAAAAGAAATGCCTTTTCATCAGTTGGTGTATGCACTTAGCCGCAACGGATTAATATTTCCACAAGTGATATTTATGGATGAAAAGAATACTGTTGTTGACGCAATTCCGTTTTATCTTAATCCAAAAGTTTTTAAAAGTATTGTGCGTTTTTATGGAGAAGATATTTATAAAACAAAAAACTGGGAGACTTTTATCAAAGAACAGGAGACAAAATAATCCCGTATAATTATCCAACACAAAATTTAAAAACCTAATAACACAAATCGTTAATGTATGAAACGTTTAAAAAATCCTGTTACTTTTATTTTCATTACTGTTTTAGTTGACTGTATTGGTATTGGAATTATTTTTCCGGTAATTGCATCACTGATAACAGAAGTCAGTCATGTTCCCGTAAACAAAGCAACAACCTACAGCGGCTGGATGATGACACTTTATGCTTTGATGCAGTTTATTTTTTCGCCAGTCCTTGGAGGTATCAGTGATCGCTATGGTCGCAGGCCGGTGCTGCTTTTGTCATTGTTAGGATTAGGTATTGATTACTTGTTTTTATCAGTAGCACATACGCTCACACTTCTATTTATTGGAAGAATTATTGCTGGAATATGTGGTGCAAGTTTTACAACGAGTTTTGCCTACATTGCCGATGTTAGTCCAACTGAAAAGAGAGCACAGTATTTTGGTATGATGGGTGCAGCCTTTGGTGTAGGTTTTATTATTGGTCCTGTTATTGGTGCATTAGCAAGCCACTGGGGTGTGCGTGCACCGTTTGTTGTTGCAGCATTTTTGTCGTTGCTAAATTTTCTATATGGATATTTTATCTTGCCTGAATCGTTAAAACCCGAAAACAGGAGAGCATTTCAGTGGAAAAGAGCCAATCCATTAGGTGCATTTATTCAGATTAAGAAAAGCAAAAATATCAAAACGCTCATCTTTACCATGTTTTTACTTTATCTTGCAGGTCAGGTAATGCCATCTATCTGGGCATTCTATACCAAGTTTACCTACAACTGGTCTGATGCAGAAATAGGTTATTCATTAGCTTTTGTCGGTGTGATGGTTGCTATTGTACAAGGCGGATTAATTAAATGGTCACAAACAAAATTGGGTAGTCACACTTCAATTTATACAGGACTTTCTTTTTATCTGGTAGGATTAACACTGTTTGCCATTGCCAATCAATCGTGGATGCTTTATGCATTTACTTTTATTTATGCATTAGGAGGCATTGGTCCGCCATCAATTCAAGGAATTATATCAGGCTTAGTACCACCCAATGAGCAGGGCGAACTTCAGGGAATGATGACTGCATTAATGAGTATTTCAACAATTTTATCACCACTCCTTATGACAAACTTATTTTATAATTTTACGAAACCGGATACGATATATTATTTTCCGGGAGCACCATTTGCAGCAGCTGCAATTTTGGTGTTGATTTCATTCTTTGTTGTTAAGAGGGGAATAAATAACTTGACGAGACATCGGGCATAATTAATTGATGCTTTTTTCTATCAATTAATTTAACAGTAATCAAAGTTGAAACGATAGCTATAAGCAAAAACATTTACTTATTGAAAACTGTTTGCAATACTACCCTTCCAACCATATCAAGTGTGTTTTTATCAATGATAGAAAGGTTGTCGCCATGTGTATGATGATAGGGCGGATATTCTTTCTTTACATTGTCGTAATGAACAATGTCAATGGTTTTGATATTGGCAAGTTGATTAATGTATAAATGGTCATCTATTGTTTGTGGTGCAGGCTCATTAATGAAATATTGTCCATAGCCCATTTTCTGTGCTATGTTCCAAACTTTACTCAACACATCAGGTGCATAATACAATGAGGTTCCTTCCTTAGGAAAAACCGGATTAACACCACCAACCATATCGAGAAGTATTCCATACTGCGCAAAATAATCCGGGCGGTGCATATTCTTTGCCCAGAATTGTGAACCTAAGCACCATGTATTTTCCTGTCGGGGAAAACGTGTATCATCTTCTTCCTGCCCATAATCTTCAAGGTCAACGAACAAAATATCTATTCCTGTTTCAAGACCTGATGCAGGCAAAAGTCTTGCAATTTCCAGCAATACTGCCACACCACTTGCACCATCGTTTGCACCATCAAAAGGTTGATCTTTTCTAACAGAGTCATGATCGGCACAGGGGCGTGTGTCCCAATGTGCAAGCAACAACACTCTTTGTTTTGCCTCCGGTTTATATTCAGCAATAATATTCTTCAGTCTGAATTTTTTACTGTCGAATGTAGTTATTGTTTCAGATTGAATCTGTGTCTGCAAACCAAACGATTTTAGTTTCTGATAAAGATAGTCAGCGCACTTTGCATGCGCATCGGTTCCAGGCACGCGCGGACCAAATGCAACCTGTGCCTGTAAATAAACCAAAGCAGAATCAGCATTAAATGCAGGCACAGGAACATTTGTTTTTGCAGGTGTTTCCTGTTTCGTTTCTGTGCTTTCCTTAACAGGTTGTTTACACGAACTTATGATAAGAAAAGCCGCAACAGCAATTAAGTTTAAAATTTTACTTTTTTTCCCAAGTACTGCCATCTTTCGAGTCTTTAACATTTATTCCCATTGCATTTAAACTATTACGAATATGATCCGAAACAGAAAATTCTTTTTTTGCTTTAGCCTGATTACGCATTTCAAGGACCAATTGCATTACATTATCAAACATAGACTGATCGCCTGAAGCAACTGAATCGTCCATCAGCCCTCCAATATCAAAAACAAAATGCTGAATAATTGATTTTGCTTCTGCAATATCTTCTTTAGTCATCTTCTCTTTTCCATCATTGGCAGAGTTGATTATCCGAACTAACTCAAACAACTGTGCAACCATTACCGGACTGTTGAAGTCATCGTTCATGGCATCATAGGCGTTCTTTCTTATTGAAGATAAATTTACAGAGGTAACGTCTGAGGCCTTTACGCTGTTAAGAGTTTTAATAGCAGACATCAATCGCTGATAGCCTTTTTCTGCTGCCTGCAATGCTTCATTGCTGAAGTCGAGTGTACTCCTGTAATGTGTCTGCATCATAAAAAAGCGGACTGCCATAGGAGAGTAGCCTTTTTCAAGTAAAGGATGATTGCCTGTAAAAAGTTCACCGGGAAGAAAACCATTACCTGCAGATTTTGACATGCGTGTGCCGTTAACCGTAAGCATATTGGTGTGCATCCAAAAGCGACATGGTTGCACGTTGCTGCAAGCCTGAGACTGTGCAATCTCATTGGTGTGATGTGTAGCTGCTAGATCCATTCCACCACCATGTATATCAAATGTGGCTCCCAGATATTTTGTGCTCATTGCAGAACATTCAATATGCCATCCCGGAAAGCCAACTCCCCACGGAGAAGGCCATCGCATAATATGTTCAGGCTTGGCATTAATCCAAAGTGCAAAATCCAATCGTCCTTTCTTCTCATCCTGCCCGCCTAATTCACGTGTGTTGGCAATCATATCTTCCAGCAATCGGTTGGTGAGCTGGCCATAATTAAATTCTTTGCTGTATTTCTCTACATCAAAATAAACTGTGCCATTCACTTCATAAGCATAACCATTGCTGATAATTTGCTTAATCATTTCAATCTGTTCAATGATATGTCCTGTTGCAGTAGGCTCAATGCTTGGCGGCAAGGTGTTGAATGCGCGCATCACATCATGAAAACCTAAAGTGTAACGCTGCACAATTTCCATTGGCTCTAATTGTTCCAAGCGTGCTTTCTTAGCAAACTTATCATCACCTTCATCTCTGTCGCCCTCGAGGTGACCTGCATCGGTAATGTTTCTTACATAACGCACTTTATATCCAAGATGCAGCAGATAACGATAAATGAGATCAAAAGAAATAAATGTGCGGCAGTTGCCCAAATGCACGTCACTGTAAACAGTAGGGCCGCAAACATACAGTCCTACAAATGGCGGGTTTAGCGGTTCAAAGCGTTCTTTCTGTCGCGAAAGTGTATTGTAAATATTCAGCGGTTGAAATTCCATGTTTATTTATTGTATTTTATTCTGATGTGCCTGAGCATTTCTGAGGTCATTTCTTTGAGGTCGTACTCATGTTTCCATCCCCATTCTTTTTGTGCAACACTGTCATCAATATTTGAAGGCCATGAGTCAGCAATCTGCTGGCGTGAATCCGGTGTGTATGTGCAGGTAAAAGAAGGGATATGCTTTTTTATTTCTTCAACCAATTCAACAGGAGAAAAAGAAATACCTGCAAGATTATAGCCACTGCGTGTTTTAATTTTTTCTGCAGGAGCATTCATCAGTTCCAATGTGGCACGAATAGCATCAGGCATATACATCATAGGCAGTGCAGTATTTTCTTTCAGAAAACAGTCGTAAGTATTTTTTAAAACTGCATCATGAAAAATATTTACTGCATAGTCTGTTGTTCCTCCTCCGGGATCAGCTTTGTAACTTATCAGACCGGGATAGCGAATGCTTCTGACATCAACCTGATGTTTTTGATTGTAATATTCGCACCATCGCTCACCGGCTTGCTTACTGATACCATACACTGTTGATGGCTCCATGATAGTTTGCTGTGGTGTTAATTTACGAGGAGTTGTCGGACCAAAAACAGCAATAGAGCTTGGCCAGAATAATTTGATGCCTGTATTTTCTTTGCAATAGTCGAGCATAACAAAAAGTCCGTCCATGTTTAGTTTCCATGCTGCTTTGGGCTTTTGTTCTGCCACTGCCGACAGCAATGCTGCAAGCAAATAAACCTGTTTTACATTGTTTTTCTTTATCAGGTCATAAACCTGTTGTGCATCCAACACATCGGCCATATAAAATGGACCCTTTGCTTTAAAATCGGCAGGCTGATCTTTTATGTCTGTTGCAATAACATTGTCAGACCCATATATTCCTCTGAGTTCTTCTACCAGGTCTGTTCCAATCTGACCTGCAGAACCCAGCACAAGCGTTCGCTCTGTTTGTGACATATTTTACAAATATCTGTGAAAGGACAAAAGTAAAATTTCTGGGCGTTTGTTTATGCGTTTAATAAATTAATAAACCACAGTTTAAACCATGGACTTTGTAACTGCGGTTCCATCTCGTATTGTCAACAATAAATTATCAACTGTCACTTTGCCGGAAACCTCCTAACGTTTTAGAACATAAGTTTAGTGGGTTTTATTCTTTGTTCTCAAGAATTAAAAAATGCTTTTGCAATTTCTTAACTATTTATTGGAATATGCTTTCTACTTTTGAAAAAATTCCTGAACAATGAAACAGTTGGTAATTTACTTATGTACACTTTTCCCCATTGCCTTTAATTGCCAGGCACAACTTTTTAATAGTGCTAAACCTGAATTTACTCATGCCGATTCTTTACGTGGTTTTCTGTCGCCTATAAGAAGTTGTTATGATGTTAAATATTATGACTTATCTGTTGCTTTAAATATCCCTGATCAAACTATTAATGGCAGTAACAGCATTTGGTTTGAAGTAGTAAGCCCGACAAAAATTATTCAGGTTGATCTCACAGAAAAGCTAACAGTTGCTTCTATTACTGATGAACATAATAATAAATTAAACTTTAGTCGTGATGGTAATGCCATAATGATTTCTTTCCCAACAATGTTAAATAAAGATATGCATTACAAAATAAAAATTGACTATTTCGGGAAGCCTGTTGTTGGCAAGATGCTGCCATGGGATGGGGGCTTTAAATGGACTAAAGACAAAGATGGTTTACCTTGGGTGGCTGTTGCCTGCCAGGGAACAGGTGCTAGTGTGTGGTGGCCGTGTAAAGATCATCAAAGTGATGAGCCCGATAGTATGATGATAAATATCACCGTTCCAAAAACGCTGATGGATATTTCAAACGGAAGGCTTCGTAAAAAAACTCCTGTGGGTGATGATATGATGCAGTATAGTTGGTTTGTGAGCTATCCGATAAACACTTACAATGTAACAATAAATGTAGGTTCTTTTGTTCATTTTAATGATTGGCATGTAAACAATAACGACACTTTAACGCTTGACTACTACGTAAAATCATACAACTTAGAGAAAGCTAAGAAACAATTTGAACAAGTGAAGCCTATGTTGAATTGTTTTGAAAAATATTTTGGTAAATATCCTTTTTACCGCGATGGTTATAAGTTGGTAGAAACACCTTACTTGGGCATGGAGCATCAAAGTTGTATTGCCTATGGGAACAAATACAAAACCGGATATATGGGAATGGATTTTTCGGGTATTGGATTAGATTTTGACTACATCATCATTCATGAGACAGCGCATGAGTGGTGGGGAAATAATATAACGACAAAAGATATTGCTGATATGTGGGTGCATGAAGGCTTTGGCAGTTATGCAGAAGTGCTTTATACAGAATGTTTGTATGGAAAAGCAAAAGCTCTTGATTATGTGAATGCACAACGTAAAAAAGTAGGAAATAAAACTCCCATCATTGGCCCCTATGATGTAAATACAGAAGGCAGTGGAGACATGTACCCAAAAGGAAGTTTGTTATTAAACACTATCAGACAATATATTGATAATGACTCTTTGTTTTTTTCTATTCTGATGAACATACAGAAAACTTTTGCCTATCAAACCATCACTTCTGCAGCTATTGAATCGTTGATGACTAAACAATCAGGTAAAAATCTTACTCCCATATTTGATCAATACCTGCGCCATGCAGCAATTCCTGTTTTTGAATATGAAGTAGTGAAAGACAAACCATTTCAACTGCGCTACCGCTGGAAGGCAGATGTTGCGGATTTTGATTTACCTGTAAGAATAGATTGTAATAAAGAAAACAAACGATTGAATGTAACTACTCAATGGCAGGAAACAACACTTGCCGGGTTTGACAGTAATTGTTTAATCATTAGAGATGATCTTGGCTATTTTAAGGTCACAAAGCTGAATAAATAAAACAGGCTGTCCGTTAAAACAGACAGCCATGTATTAAAATCAACTCAAAATTATTGTACAACCAATTTAAGTTGTTGCAGTTGCTTGCCGCTGTTAATTTTCACAATATAGATTCCTTTTACAAAACTTTCTGAAGGAATAGTTATATTGTTCAATCCGTTTACTTTCTTATCGAATGATGAAACCAAACGGCCATTCAAATCTGTAACGTCAACAGTAACTGTTGTGGCATTGTCGCTGTTAATAACAAGTTGCGAGTTTCCTGTTGCAGGATTAGGATAAAGCGCAATGGCTTCAATACTGTTGTTTTCTAAAACCGATAAAGGACCCATATCATATTTATCGAAATAGAAATTACCATTAGCAGAGCCGCCAAATCCGGTGAATACCATTTTCCATTTATGATTGTTTTTGTCAATGACAAAGTAGGCTACAGAGTCTTCAATTACGAATGTTGAGCCGTTGAATGATTTCCAGTCATAGCCAATAAGGTTGTTGTCGAAAGAATAACCATAACCTGCATCGGTAGCAGTAGTAACATCATTTACAGGATAAGCTTTAACAGATTGCACACTATCGTTGGTGAGTACACCAGTAACTTTATAGTTGATAAAATGATCAACATATTGCTGGAAGCAAAGATCCCAACTGTCTTTTGTTGGTTCGCGGTCTAAGAATTGGTCGTTAGCAATTGAATAGTAACCGAAGTTCTTTGCAGGATAACTTAACTTTTGAAGTGAGCGTTGAATTTCATTGCTGCCATCTAAATCGGCAATACGAAAATTATAGGTTGCATTGATAAGCGATTCAATCCATATTTTTTTAACTGCGTTGTTATTTAGTCTTATAAAATAAATTGAGTCGCCCAAAACAGCATGAGAGCCTAAATCATATTCGCCCCAGCCGAGATCAAACATATCGGAAGTGTCTGCTGTAGTGTTGAATGCACCGTTAAACATGTGCGCTTCGTTATTCAGCAACTCGTAATTGTACATACCCGTTGTATCTGCAGCCGTCATGGTACTCCACTCCGAGGCATCTTTATTTGCTTTAAAAAGTTTCACATTATTTTTTGAATTGATGAGAATGGCAGCTTCAAAGCCTGAAATCTGAAATCCAAGATCCCAATCGGTATTGTCAATGGTTGATATGGTAGCATTGGCCATACTGTAAAAAGTCTGATTGGTGTAGCCGGAATTAATGGTTACTGTTTCGCTGACTTGTGCAATAGTGGTGATAGGCAGTAACAGTGCTATCATTAATTTGGTAGTTGTAGAAATGTGTATCATTTGAATATTTAATTTAAGAATTTATAAAATACGTTGATAATAAAATGCAGGATAACCTCTTTCACCTGAAGTATTGTAAAAATCATAGAACTTTATTTTATAATACTGATCGTTTTTATCCTTGAGTATATAATAAATGTCGGGTGTTATGTAATATTTATTGTCGTTAAAATTGAAATACTTCCATTCAAATCCAATAATATTTCCTGTTGAATAGAATGGATAAGAAGAAATATCGTTATGATTAAAACTCTCGAACGGCATATAGCCGGGCAGAGAATCTTTTTTAAGAATTGCGCAAGTAATATTGTTCCATCGGTTAGACAGAACACCGTTTACAGAATAATATCTGAATTGCAATGGCTCGTCCCAATAGGTGTGAATATAACGGGTAAACATCATATCCCATTGATCTTTGGGTGGAGCAAAGCTTACCATTTGACCACCATTGTTGAAAGAAAAATAAACCTGAGAGTAGTTATTGTCTTTTGTTATAACAAACTCATGATAATCGGAATTATTCAATTTGCTGTAACGAATTGTATAGGCATTGCTGTCAATACTCACAATTTGAATTTTGCGATAACGGTCGCTACCTATATGACTGAATTTACCTCTGTCTATAATTACGATTTGTTGATTTACATCACCACTTGAAGTTGTGTTACTTCCAAATACTGTGCTGTCGCCAAGCATATTATCAGAATCAGTAAGCCAGTTCAGTCCTGTTGTATCAGTATTTATCATATCTGTACATTGTGTGCGCCATGCAAACATGTACTTACCTGTGTTGAGATATATATGTTTTGATTCCGGTGAAGCATCAAAAGCCAAATCATAATCTTTAACTGCACTGCTTTTTATAACCCCGGACGTCAGGCTAACGAATACAACAGTATCGTAATTAACTCCAATATTAACCTGCATGGATTGTAGTGTAGTATCAATAGGTGGCAGCACAATTACCTTGTCATTATCTTTTTCGCAAGAGGTAAAAAGCAACGCTGCAATTGGTAATAATAAAAAGAAAATATTGACCTTGATTTTCATGTTAAATATTCACTGAAAGTTTTAAGAAAAATAATCGTCCGGGAAGAAGAGATGATGATGAACCACCGCTGTGTATTTCACCTGTAGCAAATCGTCTTACATCGGTAACATTAAATATATTTTTAAGCCCCCCTCCTATTTCAATTCTGTCTTTCCACAACTTTTTTGAAACAGTTGCATCAAGTAGTTGATAATCTTCGTTGTTTTGCTTGAGGCTGTTGCCATTACTGTCTAAAACATACACAGGAACTTTTCCATTGTATTTATAATAAACACTTGTAGTCAATCCAAAAGGTTTATAGTGATAACTCACAGAACCATTTGCCTGGAGATACCATGATAAATCATTAACAAGTGATTCGTTGAAGGATGATGTTCCTGTATAGAAAACACCTGCTGCAACTGAAAAACTGCCAACATCAATTCTATTTGACCATTCAATGCCTTGTGACGTAAAGTGTCCAATATTAATGTAGGTATATAGGTTTGATGTATCACTATAAGTAGCTAATGTTATCAGGTTTTTTACTTTGTTATAATATAATTTTACCTCTGAATTTATTTTCATGCCTTTATATTCGGGTAATAAGGAATATACCAACTGAAAATTATCTGACGACTCCGGTTTAATGTTGTTGTTTCCCTGAACATTGTGGTTGATATCAATAAAATCAAGATAAAG
>DKKR01000062.1:4903-13333 GCA_002455375.1 Bacteroidetes bacterium UBA6661 | reverse complement strand
GCATATTCCTGCATGGCAGCCTTATTGCTGATTCGCTTACCGGTTCCATTTTCAATATTAAAATCTATACCTCCCTGATAATTGAAGTTTTTATTTTCATCAATATGGCTGAATGCACTTCTAATGTTCCAGCTGTAAAATTTTGTTTCATCACTAAAATCCGGTCCTGTAAGTTCTGACTGTTCGAGAGCAACCATATCTTTCAAAAAAACTTCTTTATGTCTGTCATATCCTGAAAAAGCTACATGACCATTGATTTTATTTTTGCCTGAAAGAAACCAATCATAGCTGACTGAATGGTTGTTGCGCAGTGTTTTAAAATAAGTGTCGTAAGCATAAGCAGAAAAGGGTGTAACAGTGACTGGACCTTTATCCGTAATTTTCTCATCAAAAAGTCCCATCTGATAAGCTACCTTAACCTTACTGAAAGTATATTGCAGCAATGCCGTGCCGAAATATTGTGTCTTGGGTTTCCATTCAAAAACTCTTCTGTTATCAATCAGGTTCCATCCTTCAAAAAAATCTCTTCCGGCAGTTACTTTTATTCCAGCATGCTTAAAGTTTACAGAGGCATTCAGGTCAGTGTTGTAGGTTCCAATATTTTCGTAATAAGCTGAGGCGCGCGCAGTAGTCTTCCTGATTGTTTGTGGTTTTGTAATCAAATTAATAGCACCTGCAATAGCATCGGTGCCATAGGCAGTGCTCATAGGTCCTTCAACGACTTCTATTCTTTCAACAGCTGCAAGATTAAGCTGGTTGAGGTCTATATTACCATCCATTCTTCCAATAACAGGTACACCGTCAATCAGTACTTTAATATTCTTCATGTCCATTCCCATCATGGTTAATGTGCTGCCGAAAGCCTGATCATAACCTGTGCTCATATTGAGTTGTTTGCTAAGTACATCGGCAACATTCACAGCACCCATATTGTCAAACGTTTCTTTACCAATTACTTTTATTGCATAGGCAGATTGCATGGCAGGTGCAGGAGCATAAGAAGCAGTAACAGCAACTTCATTGAGGTTGACTCCATTTCTGATTAGCCAAATAGTGTCACCGGAAGTTTCTTTTTCAATTTTTTGACTCTGATAGCCAAGACAACGCACTTCAATTAAAAACCCTGATTCTTTTGTTTCGGGAAGTTTAACACGTCCTTTGTTGTCGGGCAGTAATATCTGTGACTTTCCGGAAGGCATTATCCAAATCACAACAGCCTCGTTTACCGGCTTACCATTGGATTTATCTTTGATAAATAATACCTGATCGGCAGCAAAAAGCGTTACAGACAAAAGAAAAAATGTGAATAGGAGTATGGTTTTTTTCACAGCTGCAAAAGTAAAAGTAGCACCCTGCAGCATGGAAAAGTTATGTTGATAAAAATCAGTCAATCTACAATGTTGACAGAAGTATGACAATTAATTTTGCTCATGAAAATTTTCTGAGATTATCCATAAATTTTCCAAATCAAAAATGATTTAATTTATTTAGCGTTAGCATAAAAACACAATTTCATGACAAAGCAATCTATCACCAGTGAAATACAAGTTGCAATTGAACAGATCTACAGGCAATGGGGCGTTTTTTCATTAGACAACCGTATTCCTGAAAATGATGAACTGGACATGCTGAAAAGCAAACTGATGAAACTACATGATAAAATCAATCATCTTCAATTGGTTGAATCTGTTTTCTCTTATGATCAACCGGCAAAGGAGGTTGTTACAGAAACAGTACGTCAGCCAATAGTACAGACTGTCATTGAAAAATCTGAACCCGAACAACGAACTGTTGTTGAAACTCCGAAAACTGAATTAAAAGCAGAAACTTTAATAATTGAAGAAGTAAAAGCAACACCTGTTGAAGAAGTAAAATCTGAAAAAAACGCTGAACCTGTTATTCCACCGGTACAAACTGTAAGAGCTGAAGTTTTTAAAGAAGTGGATCAAACAGTGGCAACTATGTTTCACGAGTCAGAAACCATTCACGATAAAATTGGTATAGCACAGCCGGCTTTTGCCATAGCAGATAAATTAAAACTGTCGCCTGTTGCTGATTTGGTTAAAGCCATTGGCATNNATATCAATCAGCAATTGATAAGTTGAACTCCTCAGCAAATTTTGCCGAAGCCTACATGTACTTCGACTCTGAAATAACTTCAGGAAATCAGATAGATAAGAATAGTGATGCCTGCAAACAGTTTGTAGATTTGCTGCAAAGGCGATTCATGTAATGCTGCGAATATCTTTTTTTGCATCGTTGATTTTTATTTATGTTTTGCTATTTACACATCTTGTTTTTGCACAGCAAGATGATGCACGAAAAGTTATTACTGAATTATCTTCAGAAAAATATTTTGGTCGTGGTTACCTGAAACATGGTGATAAGAAAGCTGCACATTTTATTAAAAAAAGATTCTGCAAACTTGGATTAAAGCCTGTTGATGATAAATGGTTTCAGCATTTTACACATCCGGTAAACCGTTTTCCGAAAAATGTAAGTCTGACTACTGACACAAAAACCTGGATTCCCGGAAAAGAGTTTTTAATACATCATCAATCACCATCTGCCAATGGAACATGGCCCGTAGCATGGGCAGATTCTGCAGAAATCATTTCAAGTCTTAATAATGATTTCGACAGTTGCTATGTCATAACACGTCAGGTTTTCAGTAAGCTGCAAAAAGAAATTACATCCTTGCTTTTTAAGCGAAAAAAAGGCGTATTGGTCATTCTTGAACCGCATAAATTGACATGGAGTGTTGGCACGTCAGTGTTTAATATTCCTGTTATTGAAGTATATGATAGCCTTTTCAGTCGTCAAACAAAAAGCATCACAGTTCATGCCGATGCAGAATTTAATGCCCAATATAACTCAAAAAATGTAATTGGAATAATTACTGGAAATAAAATTCCTGACTCTTTAATTGTAATAACGGCACATTACGATCATTTGGGTGGCATGGGAAATAAAACATTCTTTCCCGGTGCCAATGACAATGCAAGTGGTGTTGCCATGTTACTTTCTTTAGCCGAATATTTTTCAAAACAAGAAAACAGACAACCCTATTCCATTTTATTCATTGCATTTGCAGGTGAAGAAGCCGGTCTGCAGGGCTCAAAATATTATACAGAACATCCGCTACTGCCATTATCAAAAATTCGTTTTCTGATAAATCTCGATTTGCTTGGCACAGGCGATGAAGGCATTACGGTTGTTAATGCAACTGAATTTGAAAGAGATTTTTCAATTTTACAGTCTATAAACGACACTGCAAAATATGTTAGCAATGTTGGCAAAAGAGGTAAAGCAAAAAACAGTGATCACTATTACTTCAGTGAAAAGGGTGTGCCTGCATTTTTTATCTATACTCTCGGTGGTGTTACATGGTATCATGATGTAATGGATAAGTCAGAAACTTTGCCGTTAACAAAGTACAACAATGTGTTTCAACTCTTGAAATCATTCATCATTGCCTTGCAGTGAGTAAACTTTATCGTTGAAAAATCGTTTCTCCTATTCAATTATCTTTGTAAATTATAAGAAAAAAAGTGCAGGAAATATTTTTTGCTGATTTAGGTTCATCAGATTACAAACAAACCTGGGATTTTCAGGAGCAGCTTCTTCAACAGATTATGCAACTGAAATTAGAAGGACGTAATCAGGGTTTGGGTGATCATGCACCAACACCACATTACTTATTATTTTGCGAACATCCCCACGTTTTCACCTTAGGAAAAAGCGGCAAACCCGAACATTTACTTTCTAACGAACAACAACTTAAAAATGCCAATGCAGATTATTATAAAATAAATCGTGGTGGTGATATTACCTATCATGGTCCGGGACAGATTGTTGGTTATCCTATTCTGAATCTTGACCTGTTTTTTAATGACATTCATCGCTACATGCGTTTTCTCGAAGAAGTAATTATCCGAACTTTAAAAGAATATGGCATTGAAGGCAGCAGAATAGAAAAACTAACCGGTGTGTGGATTGATGCGGGCAAACCAAGTGCACGCAAGATTTGTGCCTTTGGTGTGCGTTGCAGCAGATGGATAACCATGCATGGATGGGCTCTCAATGTAAATACACAGTTGGATTATTTTAACCACATTGTACCCTGCGGCATCAGCGACAAAGCTGTTACATCCATGGCAAAAGAACTTGGAAATAATTTGAATATTGATGAAGTGAAATCTGTTTTATTAAAACACTTCAGTGATGTTTTTAATGCCACAATTAAAACTGTGGAAAAAGAAAAACTAATAGCAAAAGAAAAAACATGAAAAAGATAATCAAATACCTGCTGTTTATTTTACTGATAACAACAATAGCACTTGCAGCTACGGGAAAATTGTATTACTACAAAGCTCTTGTTTACAATTTTGTAGATATTGACGATTTGAATTTGTTTTACAACAGAGAAGTAAAAAACGGAACAGGAATGCCATGGAATGTTTCTACAGACTATAATAAGAAAAATCTGAGCGACACACTCACTGCATTATTAGAAGCTAACAAATCTGTTGCATTTTTAGTTTTAAAAAACGACTCTATTTGTTTTGAAAAATATTGGGAAAACTACGGGCAGGAATCACTTTCCAATTCATTTTCTATGGCAAAAAGTATTGTAGCATTACTGATTGGAAAAGCTATTGACGAAGGTAAAATTAAAAGCCTTGACCAGCCAGTTGCAGATTTTATTCCTGAGTTTAAAGAAGGTGAAAAAACAAAAATTACAATTCGTCATTTGATGATGATGAGTTCAGGTCTTGATTGGAATGAAGGATATGCCTCGCTGACATCGCAGGTTACTGAAGCCTATTATGGAACACAACTTTACAAACAGGTTACCTCATTAGGTGTTGCAGAAGCACCTGGGAAATTCTGGGAATATAAAAGCTGCGATACAGAATTGTTAGCTATCATCGTGAATAAAGCAACAGGAAAAAGTCTGGCTGAATATGCATCAGAAAAACTTTGGAAACCATTGGGTGCAGAACACAATGCACAATGGAGTCTTGATCAAAAAGATGGAATAGAAAAAGCTTACTGTTGCTTTTACAGCAATGCACGCGACTTTGCACGTTTCGGTAAACTTGTTTTGCAACATGGACGATGGAATAACGAACAAATTATTGACTCTGCCTTTATAGCACTTTGTACCACACCAAATAATTTACCGGATAAGGAAGATAATAAACCTGCTCAGCATTACGGCTATCAATGGTGGCTATCTAACATCAGCAATCATCCTGTGTACTACATGCGTGGCATATTAGGGCAGTATGTTATTGTTATTCCCGATATGCAGATGATTATTGTGCGATTGGGACATAAACGCAGCAACAACCCGGACGGAAAGCCTAATGACTATAAATTTTATGCCGAACAAGTCATAAAAATGTATGAATAACATGCTATAAGGTAACTTCTAACTTCATTATTCGTTTAATATAATATGCTAAAAGATATTCCTCAATTAAAAGTTGAAAACGTAGCCGTTGCCATTGTAAAAGAACAATCAAACGGTGCTGATGTTTGGAATGCCTATATCATTAACTTGAAAAATGAAGTGTTGCAAGGTGTATTAATTACAAGCAAAGGCTATGGCATCATGGAAGGTGAAGAAAGAAAAACGTCAACCCTGAGACATTTTATAGAAAATATTCCTCCGCAGTCGTGGGTAAAGATTGAACCTATTACAGATAATGTTCTTAACCTGAACAATGAATACTGGGTAAGCTTTTATCTTAACAACACCATGTATGATCGTAAATATGTTTTTCTTCCGGGAGTTATAAATGAGGAGTTTTTTACACAGATACCATTGCTAGAAAAGCGCGGTGTGATGATTAGGTAGTTTTTATATACTGACTTGTCGTGAAATTGGACGAGTCACCCTCTCCACTACCCTACCCCCTTCATGAATTCAATTTCTTTTGCATCATAACCTTTGTCACAAAGCCATTTTGAAAATGCTGTAGTACTACCATGAGTTACATATATTTTCTCTGCACCACTTTCTTTAACTGCTGTATTCAACTCATCCCAGTCGGCATGGTCGCTGAGTGCAAAACCACGGTCAACATCGCTGAAATATTTTGATTTGCCATGCAACATCCAACCACTGCAATAGCCAACACTATAGTTTTCAAGTTTCTTAAACAATGCCGAACGTGCTCCTGATGGTGATGCAAATATTAATGCACCTTTCAGATTTTCTTTCACAAAGTTTGATTTCAGCGGTTTAACATAAGGCAAATCACAACCGGCTTCACGTAATCTTTCGTTGACAGCCACAACATCAGATGTACCATAGATACCAAAATCAAAATGGTTTAACTGCTTTATCAGCCTTTGCATCTTGCCAAGCGAATAACCCATCAGCACAGAAGTAGTTTGTTGTTGATTATTGGTATTTATCCATGCAGTAATATCCTGCATTGTCTGTTGTTGTGGCTGCCATTTGTAAATGGGTAAGCCAAAGGTTGACTCTGTAATAAACACATTGCACTTTACATGTTCAAACACGGGGCAGAAACCATCATCATGCAACTTGTAGTCGCCTGCTGCCACCCACACTTCGTCTTTAAATTCTACTCTTATCTGTGCACTGCCGATAATATGACCTGCAGGATGCAAAGAAAACTTTACTCCGTTAATAGTAAATGTTTCACCATAAGCAACCGTGCGCAAACTAATTTGTTCGCCCAATCGCATACGCAGCATAGCTTCCGAATCTTTATGTGCAAGATAGTGACTGTTTCCCGGGCGTGCATGGTCGCTGTGTGCATGAGTGATGATGGCATTTTCCACTCTGCGATGCGGGTCAATATAGACATCTGCCTGCGGACAATAAATACCCTTATTTGTTAACTCTAATAACATTGCCATGACGGTGCTGCAATTATTTGCAATTACGTAAAGATATAAATGTGTTGTTAAAATAGAATCAAAATCATACAAAAATGGTCAAAACATGTTACTTTGCGTCCATGAATCAAACTATGCGGCTTATCCTTTTGGGATTATTAGTATTTGCCAGCCGTTGGTTTTTTCTTGATGCAGGCTATGGTGCCGAAGAAGATGCATGGGGCTATGCCGTAAATGCACTTGCTATGGATTCAACACATAGTTATCAGTATTCGCGTTTACCCGGACATCCTGTACCCGAATGGGTGTATTACTTTTTACCTGTAAAACATTCTTTTGCTTTCAACCTATGTACAGCACTCTTAAGCACCATTGCTGTGCTGCTGTTTTATTTAATCTGCAACAAATACAAACTCAATGCTACTGCCGGAGCATTAATTCTTGCTTTTACTCCTGTATTTTATATTCAAAGTACCAATGCAATGGACTATAACTGGTCGCTGTGTTTTTTGTTAGCATCACTCTATTTTGCAGGAAGAAGAAATATATTTTTAGCAGCACTCACACTTGCTTTAGCTACAGGATGCCGCATCACTGCAATACTTTTTTTACTACCACTGTGTATTTATCTCTATAAAGCTGATAAAAGCCGGAAGCAAATCAGTCAATTACTGATTCTTACTCCTATATTCAGTGCATTATGTTATCTTCCATTAATTCTGAAATACCAATTAAAGTTTCTTACCTACGTTAATCAGTTTGGATATCCGTCTGTTTTAAAAACCATTTATAAAGCAAGTTTTGGAGTTTGGGGTACTTTAGGCTTTGTAGTGGTTGGTATTGCTTTTGTCTTTGCTGTTCAAAATATATTATTCCATCAGCAAAGCAGAAAGTACAAACCTATATTGTTTGGTGCTTTCTCTGCTATTATTATTTATACACTGTTGTTTCTTTATGAGCCACATAAATCAGCCTATCTTATTCCTGTTATTCCTTTTGTAATATTAGTAATACTCATTGCACATCAGGATAAACTTTGGCCGATGCTGGTTACCACATCATTGGTGTTAAGTTGTTTTTTTGCAGGTATCAATCTAGCCGAACCCAACCGCTCGGCATTGCCCGGAAAATATGCGCTGACCAGAAAAGTCGGAAACCTTAGAATTTGTTTTGACCCTTTTAGTGGAAATGTTTCTGATGATTACGCCAAAAGAACACAGCGGATAAAATATGCTGTAAGCGTTATTGAAAAAGCGCACCTTCTGCAAGGTCGCAATGCAGTGATTTGTGGCTATTGGGTTAATATGATTTCCATTTTGAGTATCGGACAACTGAACCAGCAAATAATGCTTTTGCATTATGCCGATGAAGAGACGCTGTTAAAACTAAAAAATGAAAACGTTGGCATATACTACCTACCTGAACAAGCAATTTACAATGACTTATGCTATAAGAAAAAATTTACTCGCCAGCTTGCACAAAACCTGATGCAGTAATCTGAATTTTATAAAATAAGTAGCATTACCAGCCACCTCCGCCTCCACCTCCGCC
>DKKR01000062.1:0-4821 GCA_002455375.1 Bacteroidetes bacterium UBA6661 | reverse complement strand
TCATTTTAGGTGAATTAAAAAACTTCAACTGTTCTTCTTCTGCTGCACTCAGGTACATGCCAAATCCTTTTATCTGCGACTGTAATTTTAACTTTTCAGCACTGGGTTTACGTATTAGGTAAGTGTAAAACATAATGGAGGCTGCACCAAACAGAAGCACAATAGCAAGTGCTGTGAGGTTGTTTTCCAGATAATCTTCTGCTATATAAAGTGTGTGGTATGAAAGATAAAGTAAAAGTCCCATCTCCAATATTGCAATCAACCACATAGTCTTATAAAAACGTTTACCCATGAATCCGAAGATGAATGAAATAATAAATAAAGAAACCGTTCCGAAGATGGCAATAACAAACAATGGCAACAATCTGTCAATCATCATTGCATCAAAAATGGAAATTAAAATTATTGCCAGTGCAATCATCACAGAAGGTGCAACTATTAATTTAAAATTATTTCCCTTATTGATAAAATTACTGTACTGGCTTTTAATTGAATCCGTATATGCAGTAACAGCATTCTTTATGTTGGGGTCGTAGGTGCCTGTTAAACTTAATTCGTTGGAAGAGCTAAACAGCTTGTTCAAAAGCATTGCTTCTTCCATTGGAAGGGAGGAGTCTGCATTTTTCAGTTTGGTTAAACTATAATTGGTGTCTTTAAATAAACCTAATAATACTTTGTTTTCTTTTTCATTAATTTTAAGATACCCTTTTACAGCTAAGTTGACAATGGATGCAGTAACAAAATCATTCTTGAAATATTCAGCATCCACATATCCGAGTATTGCCGGTGAGATAGCATCTGGAGATTCAAAGATGGGATAGACCGCAGGTGCTTCAGGATCTTTACCATACTTACTCCACGTAAAAAAGTAATAAATGAGCAAGAGAAATACAACAATTATTGCAAACAAAAGCAAGGCATACTTTTGTCCGAAGCCCGGTGGTGGTGGTGGAGCAATAATGTTTTTGGGGAAACCAACAGCTACGGTCAACCCTTCGTTTGAATTTAAACCTACTGCAGACCAGTTGATTTCTGTATCAGACAATTTTTGAGAGGTACAGTTGGTGTTTGTTGAACCGGCATAGCCGGTATAACAAGATTGTTGTAAAATTTTTGCAGATGCCGGCAGGTGTATGGTAGCACTAACACTATCTATATGAAAACTCCAGTCGTTGCCGGTGACATTCCAATAAAGTTCGTCATAATCATTAAAAAATCCAACATGATTTGAAGTCTTGTATTGCAACTCATATACATAAATGCCCGGATCGAGGTACTCGTTTTTTTCACCAATATAAACTACTGTATTGCCATTTTCGTTTTTAAGGTGATAAGGCTCTTCCTTGCCATCTCTTTTTACAGAAACAATGTCATAAGAAACATCTTTTAGCGGATTCGATTTTGATTTGTTTTCAGGTAAGACTCTGAAAATACCTCTTCTGATTTCAATTCCTTTTGCAACAACCTTGATTGTTTCTGTCACCATCAACTCATTTTCAGGATTAAGTTGAATATCGGAGTTATAACTCAATATTCTTTCCTCCTGTCCGCTGGCAAAGTTGGAGTTGATAAGTATAAATATTAAACTTACAATTCCTAAGAGATAGCTGCGGTTTGTTCTCATAAGATAATTATAAATAAGGATGATGTCAGAACTTTACTTTAGGAACTTCACGTTCACTTTCATTACTCAGTTCAAAGAACTCTACTTTATTAAACTGAAACATGTTGGCCACAATATTACTGGGAAAACTTTCTATTGCAATGTTGTTGTCACGTGCTGTTCCGTTATAGTAGCGTCTTGATTTTTCAATGTCACCTTCAATAGCCGATAATTCTTGCTGCAGGTTTATAAAATTGGTATTGGCCTTTAGGTCGGGGTACTGCTCGGCCACAGCAAACAGGTTCATCATGGCTTTGTTCATATTCTCTTCTGCGGCTTTTTGTTCGCCAACCGTTTTTGCGTTTACAGATTGTGCTCTTGCCTGCGTCACATTGTCAAGTGTATTGCGCTCATGTGCAGCATAACCTTTCACTGTTTCTATCAGATTTGGTATAAGGTCATTTCGTTTCTTTAGCATGACATCAATGCTGCTCCATGCTTCCTGAACTTTGTTTTTAAGAGTAACAAGTGTATTGTAAACACTGATAAAGTAGAAGGCAACTATTGCCAATACAACAATTAAGATGATGAGTGCTGTCAAGGTGATGTTAATTTAGATAGTGATTGTTCTTTACTGTTAAGCCGGAGTAAAAATAGGATTTTCCGGATTTTATGCAACAAATTTCCTTGCCAATTTTTTAAAACTTGAACATTACATTAAAAAAATGTCCCCTAACAAAAATTGCTACCGGTTGCTACAATCGCTGTATCCGTGGTTGAATAAACCACAACCCAATTGGAAAAAAAAATAGCAGTAAGGCAGTAGGCAGGAAGCTGCCCAAGTTTGCATTGCTTCCCGTTTCTGCACTTACTATTGCCTTTGATGCTATTAAAATTACTATTAAAAACATTACTGCCGCACTTATTGTAAGAACTAATGGTGCAATGTACTCAACCTGCAAAAGTCCGATTTGGATTTTTTCTTTTGTAGTTGTAAATAACATCACTATAAAAAGTATGGCACTCACAACATATCCCGGAATAAAATACCGGAATCCACCCCATGCAATATTTTGTGAAACCACCTTTTCTATCGCTCGGTGTCCTATAGCAAAAATCCAGAAAAAATAAATTATCCAGCCTAGGCTGGAAAACAGTTTTTTAAAAACAAGAAAATCTTCAGCAGGGGTAAAATAAAATATAAAGCCTATTGGTAAACAAACAAGTATAAATAAAAACAAAGGGTTTAGTTTTAATAGCCTTAAGGCACTTTGAATGATTTGCTTTTTCATGATAGTTGAATTGCTATTTTATTTCCAATACGAGTTCATATCTTATCCATCAAAAGTATATCAAGCACTCTTCGGCTAAGGGCAGAAGTGTTGATTTTTAACCTAAAAACCAGTAATTCTACCTTTCAGACAATGACTTTAACAAAATATCGCTAAAATTTTGCCGGTTCAAAGGGAATTTTTATATATTTTTGCATACGTAAATTTTAAGAGAAGTAGATTGCATGAATAAAAAGCCCAAGGTCCTGTTCGTATCGCAGGAAATTTTCCCTTATCTCGAAAGTTCAACAATAGGAAACATTGCAAGACATCTGCCACAAGGCACACAGGAGAAAGGTAAAGAAATCAGAACCTTTATGCCGCGTTTTGGTGTTGTTAATGAGCGTAGAAATCAATTACATGAGGTAATCCGACTTTCCGGGATGAACCTGATTATTGATGAAAGCGATCATCCGTTAATTATTAAGGTTGCCAGTATTCAGGCAGCCCGTATGCAGGTTTATTTTATTGATAATGAGGAGTATTTTCAAAGAAAACATACCACTCATGATGCAGATAACAAATTTTTTCAGGATAATGACGACCGAACCATTTTCTTCTGTCGTGGTGTTCTTGAAACAGTTAAAAAACTAGGTTGGGCACCCGATATTATTCACTGCCATGGCTGGATGTCTAGTCTGATTCCGCTGTTTGTAAAAACAGCCTATCGCGAAGACCCCATTTTCCGAAATGCAAGAGTAGTTTATTCTGTTTATGATGATGAATTTAGTGAATCATTTCATGACAGCTACTCAAAAAAACTCATGATGGAAGGAATATCAACTAATGATGTAAAAGACATAAAAAGTCCAAACTTCGAGAATATAACAATTGCTGCCATAAACAAGTCAGATGCTATCATTAAAGGTGCTGAAAAACTCAATACGAAGATAGATAATCATATTAAAAAATCAGGCAAATTAATTTTACCATACCAATCGCCTGAAAATTACGTTGAGGCATACAATACTTTCTATGATGAAATCATGGAAGAAATCTCAATAGAAGCCTAAGCGGATATTGTTCAACATTAATTATTTAAAAAAACCACACCTTATTTATATGCAACAATTTAAGCATTTGTGGATGGCATGTGTCGTGCTGCTAAGTATCTCATGCAACAAGCCCGATTCTGTTGGTTTGAACCTTTTACCCGGAGAAGATGCCATGAATGTTGATTTTTTCGACACATTGACACTTCAGACTTCATATAAGCAGGAAGACAGTTTGCGTACCGATGCACATCTGCTTTATGAACTTCAGGCCACCAATCATCAGTTAATGATCGGAAAATATGTTGACCCTGTTTTTGGTGAAACAAGTGCTGAGTTATTTACACAACTTAAGCCATCAGCAGTTTTTTCCAATACCAACAAAACATTTGATTCGTTATTTCTGAATCTGGCATATATTTCTAACTACGGTGACACTTCTGCCTTGCAGACTTTTGAGGTTTATGAACTCACTGATGCCATGTATGACACGGCAAGTTATTATTCTTTCAACAATCTTAATTACAGCACAAAAGTTGGCGAAATAACATTTAAGGTTGAAGATGTAAAAGACAGTATTGTAAATATTGACTCAACAAAAAGTGCCCCACGACTGCGTCTGCGACTAGATGATGTTTTAGGTCAGAAAATATTTAACTCCGACTTAAGCGATCCATCAAAATTTAAAGAAACGGTTAAAGGTTTTTGTATTAAACCGGCAGCAGCATCGTATGGAAGTATTATCAATTTTGATGCAAAAACAACCGTTTCGTCAATGATAATGTATTTTACAGATCCGGCTACTACAGGCATTGACTCATTACCGTTTTATTTTTATAGTTCTGATGGCAGCATAGCCCGTTTCAGCAGGTTTACACATGATTATTCAGCATTT
>DKKR01000071.1:79933-82760 GCA_002455375.1 Bacteroidetes bacterium UBA6661 | reverse complement strand
CCTGCAAAAAAGAAAATGATGATAAAGATCAAACGCATCCACACTGCGTCAATGCCCAAACGGTGGCCTATACCGGAGCAAACACCTGCAATAACTTTATCATCAGTATCGCGATACAACCTGCGTCTGAAAAAATGATCGGACTGATTGTTCTGTTCAGTACTTGCTGATGCATTGTTTGCTGATGCTTCTTCTGTTGCACCAAAATCTTCGGGACGTCCCATAATTCCGATTGCCTGATTCACATCATCAGCAGTAACCACCTGCCTTGATGTGCCTAAGTTTTGCTGAAATATTTCAGCTATACGGCTTTCAATGTCCTGAATAATTTCATCGCGTCCATCGCTGATGGTAAAATGATTGCGAATTGCCTGCAGATAACTGCCAAGCATGTCATAGGCGTTTTCTTCTATATGGAAAACTATGCCTCCGATGTTTACTGTTACTGTCTTGTTCATTCTTCAGTTGAGTTTTGGTAGGTCTGGCTAACAGCGTCAACCAGTTCGTCCCATGTTTTTCTTAATTCTTTTAAATGTTCCTTTCCCAATGGAGTTAGTTTGTAATATTTGCGGGGAGGTCCTGCATTGCTTTCTATCCAGGTGTAGGATAACAGCCCTGAATTTTTTAACCGTGTAAGCAATGGATAAAGTGTTCCCTCCACCACTATGAGTCTCGCTTCTTTCATTTTTTCGATGATATCGCTGGGATAAACTTCTCCTTTTGATATGATTGATAAAATGCAGAACTCCAAAACTCCTTTGCGCATTTGCGACTGTGTGTTTTCGAGATTACCCACGTTTTTTAGATTTATGATTGTTTAACTTTATTCTTTTACTAAATGACTATGCAAAGATATATATGTTAAATAGTACCATGCAACACATAGTACTAAAATATTTTATATTACACTGATTATCAAGTCAATTATTTTTAATGAGGGCTGAAATATTATTGAAAAGTGCGATGTACGTATCACCTCGTGCAGCGTAGTGAGCATAAAAAAAGCCGGAAAAGGAAAATCCTGTCCGGCTTAAATAAAGTTGTTATTCAGCACTAATCGGGTCTGTCGTGCAAGAATTTATTGCCCTTGCTAAGACCCGGAGTTTTATCCTGATCGCCATTGAGTGAATAGCGTGAATAGTTAGTATCGCCTGAAGAAAGAACATTCTGCAACTTTACATTCTTACGTAAGAAAGCAGGTTCTTTTTCAATTTCATTCAGCGCTTGTGGATTCGAAATTCTGTGATTCATGCTTTTCATTGCATCAATTCTCTCGCGTGTACGTTTGTAAATATCGCTGTCAGGTGTTCTGTTATCCTGTGATGTAACTTCAGGTACAGCTATCTCCGCTTGCTTCGGCAATTCGCTAACCGTTGGATCTTCAGCTAAGGTTGCTTCGGGTTCTACGACCTCTTCATTCTGGGAAATTACATTTGGAAATCCTGTGAACTCAAATTCCATAGTACTATTATCAGCAACAATTTCCTCCGGTGTATTGTCTTTTTCAAAAAACTCTGTTGATGTAACGGGTATCTCCTGCTCTAAAGTAATAAGAACAGGCTCATTCACTACTGGCTTTTCCTCAACATGAGTATCAGTCACTTCGTTAACAACAGAAGTTGGTGTTTCATCATACATTTTTAGAATAATCTTCTCCGGTTGTTTTACTTTTTCTTCCTTAGCTTTTTCTTTATTAGCATTAAAGCCTGTGGCAATAATGGTGACCGATATTTTATCGCCTAATGAATCATCAGTACCAACACCCATAATTATCTCAGCTGTTTGTCCGGCTTTTTGCTGTATATAATCTGTTATATCGCCCATTTCATCCATGGTAATTTCTTCTTTACCGCTGGTGATGTTCAGGAGAATATGACGTGCCCCTTCAATATTGTTATCATTGAGTAATGGTGAGTCGAGTGCAAGTTCTGCTGCACGAATGGCCCTGCCTTCGCCAGAAGATTGAGCTGCACCCATGATGGCAACACCACTGTCGCGCATAACAGTCTGTACATCGGCAAAGTCAACGTTGATGTGCAAGGTAACGCTGATAACTTCTGCAATACTCTTAGCAGCAGTAGCCAACACATTATCTGCATAACCAAATGCTGTATTCAATTTTAAGTTGCCATGAATTTCGCGCAATTTATCATTACAGATAATCAACAATGTATCAACACTGTTTTTCAATTCTTCAATACCTGCATCTGCCTGTTGTTTTCTCTTGCGACCTTCAAATGCAAAAGGAACAGTAACAATTCCAACAGTGAGGATGCCCATTTCGCGGGCAACACCTGCTATGATTGGTGCAGCACCCGTTCCGGTTCCACCACCCATACCTGCTGTGATAAAAACCATCTTGGTATTATCACTCAGAATTGCTTTTAGTTCATCAATATTTTCTATTGCAGACTGTTTGCCTACTTCGGGAATAGATCCGGCACCGCGACCTTCGGTGAGGCTTGGTCCGAGTTGTATTTTGCGTGGCACAGGACTCATCTCCAATGCCTGTGCATCGGTATTGCAAACTACAAAATCAACCCCTCTGATTCCGAGTTTNNTTTTTGTTGGTTATAAAAATTTTTATTTAAATTATTTTATCGTCAGAGTCGTCAGTAAATATTTTTTTTGTGGAATCAAAAATTCCGGAGAACCAGGATCCTTTATGTTGTACACGTGGTTCAGTAGTACCTGCGGATCTGCCTGCAACTTTACGTTTATCCAAATCCTGAAAACCTTTAATCACCAATCCTACTCCTGTTGCATAAATCGGGCTTTTGGTTTCTTCAGCACCTTTTGCCAAATGTTCGTTTGGATATCCTGTGCG
>DKKR01000071.1:0-79904 GCA_002455375.1 Bacteroidetes bacterium UBA6661 | reverse complement strand
CGCAAACCGGGTATTGAAACAATTTCATTATCTTTCATCTGACTTGCGAATGCAGAGCCAAATTTTATTTTTAATAATTCTGCCTGATTGCGGATAATACTGCAACCTTCTTTAATATCTTCTGTAATGACATTACCACCAAATGGAATTACAGCTGTGTGACGAATAATGTTGTCCTGAAAAATTGCAACATCAGTAGTACCACCACCAATATCCACCAACACGACACCTGCTTCTTTTTCTTCTTCGGTGAGAACTGCCTCTGCACTTGCCAAAGGTTCAAGAATTAAATCTGCAGGTGTGAGACCGGCTTTGGTTACACACTTATGGATATTATTTGCTGCAGTTACTAATCCTGTAATGATGTGACAGTTGGCTTCAAGTCTAATACCTGACATTCCGATTGGATCTTTTATCCCCTGTTCATTATCCACAATAAATTCCTGAGGAATAACATGTATAATTTCTTCACCCGGAGGCATTGCCAATTTATACATGTCGTCAATCAATGCATCTATATCACGTTGGCTGATTTCATCATCAGTACTGCTACGTGTTATCATGCCTCTGTGCTGAAGGCTTTTGATATGCTGACCTGCAATTCCAACATGTACAGATTTTATATTGCCTCCACATTTATGTTCTGCTTCGGCAACGGCTTGCTTTATACTGCCTACAGTTTTTTCGATATTGGCAACAACACCTCTTGTTACACCAACTGATTCTGCTCTGCCCGTACCTACAATTTCTATTTTTCCAAACTCGTTTCTGCGACCCACAATAGCCGCAATTTTTGTAGTGCCTATATCAAGACCTACTATTACTTCATTACCTGTTACCTGCTCTGCCACTTATTGTTAGTTTTATGATAGTTTAACATTTTTCTTTTTACAAACTACCTGACCTTTAAATTTCAGGTTGATGGACTCATACTGATCCCAGCCTGTTGCCGGAAATCCCTGACGGTATAAATTGAGAAGAAGATTCAGTTTCTCATCAAGGTTTGCTATGTTGCCAAGCAAAATATAATTATTTCCCAATCGGGGAATCAATTCAATTTCTCCGTTCTCATCTACATAAATCTGCTCAAACATGGCATCCCAGGATGAATCACGCTTTAAATGTTCAGCCAACAAAAAAACCTGACTCAGCATAGGTAGTTTTCCTAAAGAATCATCTGGTAATGGCAGGCCATTTACATCCAAACCAAGCTTCTGTTGCACCAAGCCTTCAGCAATCTGACCGCTTGCAACCATCACAGGCTCGGAATATTTTTCAGATAATGGCATAAATTTTCCCTGATTGTCTATATAAAAATTTTCTCCTTTTGAATTGATTATCCGTACTATCGGTGTTCGTTGCTGCACGTCAATATGTACCCATCCATCAATGGTTGAATATACCTCAGCTTTTAAAACGTGAGGGTTTGCATCAATGATTTTTTCCAACATAAAAGTGTTAATATCAGCTACCTTATTGCCAATGATTTTTTTCCCTTTGGAACGAACAATTTCCATGATGTCGCTCCGGTCAATAAACCCTTTTACATTTTCATCTTCGATGTTTACCACAACACCCTTACAAATAAGTTCATGGTTTCGTTTTGCTGCAAAACTCATCAATGTTAACACAGTGGCTGCAACCAAAACATAGCCTGCAATTAAAAAAGCAGAACGCAGTTTGTCGTTAATCTTAAAGTTGGTTTTCATTGTCTATGGTTTTTTAATTCGTGAACTGAATACTTTTTTTCAAGCAATTGCTGAATGGGTGTTACCAACGTGTCAATATCACCGGCACCTAAGGTAATGAGCACTTCAGGTTTGTGCTTATTGATGTAATCCAAAACATCTGTCTTGCCTAATAATATTTTATTATCGTGCTTAATTTTATTCATCAGCCATGAAGATGTTATTCCTTCCAACGGTAACTCACGTGCAGGATAAATATCAAGAAGTACTACTTCATCAAGTAAAGCCAGACTTGCAGCAAACTCATCAGCAAAATCACGTGTGCGCGAAAATAAATGCGGTTGAAAGATGCCGGTAATTTTTTTCCCCTCAAACAATTCGCGTACTGACATGATAGCAGCACGCAGTTCTTCAGGATGATGTGCATAGTCATCAATGAAAGTGCAGTTAACGTCAGCGTATCTGATGTCGAATCTGCGTTTTACACCTTTATAACTTTGCAGTGCCGCACGGACATCTTCTTCTTTAACACCAACTTTCATTGCCAGAGCAATTGCCGCAACTGCATTTTCAACATTATGACGACCGGGAAGCCCTAAAGAAAGATTGTCAATAACACCATCAGGGAAATGAAAGTTAAAACAATAACGATGATTACGAATTGAAATTTTATCGGCATAAAATTCGGCCTGTGCACCTGCAGCATAGAACTTCGTCATTGCCTTAACCGGTTGCAGCTGCAATCCGCTTCGCAAAACAAGCAAACCTTTCTCATCAACCTGAGATGCAAACTGCTGATAGGTTTTCTTCAACTCTTCGCCACTACCGTAAATATCAAGATGGTCGGCATCCATACTTGTGATGGCAGCAGCAAAAGGAAACAAGGTAAGAAAGGAGCGGTCAAATTCATCGGCTTCTACAACATTGATAACATCATGCTCGCTGACAGGGAGAATAATGTTGCTGTTATAATTTCTTGCAATTCCACCCAGAAAAGCGGCAACATTAACATTTGCTGTTTTAAGAATATGAGCCAATATGCTTGATGTGGTTGTTTTACCATGTGTGCCTGCTACAGCAAGAGTTTTATGCATTGATGTGATGACACCTAAAACCTGTGAGCGCTTCACAACAGTAAACTCCTGCTGACGGAAAAAATTAAGTTCTGAATGATTTTTTGGTATTGCCGGTGTATAAACAACCAGAATATTATTCTTTCTGTTTGTATCTCTAAATGCTAGAGGTATTGTTTGTTCATCATCATTAAAATGTACGTCAATATTTTCATTAATTAACTCATCTGTTAATACTGTTTGTGATCTGTCATAGCCTGCAACTTGTTTTCCTATAGCTTTGAAATATCGTGCAAGTGCACTCATTCCAATGCCGCCAATTCCGACAAAATAAACATGCGTTATAGTATCGAATCTCATGGTTACGCTGTTGCCTGTTTAAGTTTTTGTGCTGCATGCTGCGTAGCCATTGCAATAACTTCGTCAGCAATTTTTTGAGCCGCATGAGGTAAAGCCATTGCTGCAGTGTTGGCTGAAAGCTGCTTCAAACGATCGGTATCATTAATAATCTTTAATGCTGTATCAACTAAGTGTTGCAGTGCATCGCCATCTTTCACCAAAACCGCTGCATCTTTTTTCACCATGGCTTCAATATTTTTTGTCTGATGATCTTCTGCTGCTGTAGGTAACGGAACCATAACAGAAGGTTTTCCTGTCAACGTTAGTTCAGAAACTGTACTTGCCCCAGCACGCGACACCACTAAATTTGCAGCAGCATAAGCAAAATCCATTCTTGCAATAAAATCAAAAACACGCGCTTGCTCATAGCCTGCTTCTGCTACGGCACGTTGTGCCTCTTCATAAAACAATTTGCCTGTTTGCCATATCAATTGCACTCCTGCATTTTTCAGTTTTTCTAATCCGGCAAGAATACTTTTATTGATAGATCGTGCGCCCTGACTACCACCAACAATGAGTAATGTTTTTTGTGAAAGATTAAAATTAAAAAACGACATTGCCTCGTCAAACTTTCCATCAAGCATAAGCACATTTTCTCTTACAGGATTTCCGGTGAGCGTAATTTTTGATGCAGGGAAATACTTATCCATACCTTCATAGGCAACACAAATCTTCTGAACACGCTTGGCAAGAATTTTATTGGTGATTCCGGGATAGGAATTCTGCTCCTGAATGAGACAAGGAATTTTTTTTAATGATGCTGCATAAAGTAAAGGTCCGCTGGCATAGCCACCTACACCTACAGCGGCATTTGGTTTAAACTCCTTTAAAATATGCATAGCCTTACTGATACTTGACAACACTTTGAACGGAAATGACAGGTTGTCTATTGTCAGCTCGCGTTTTATTCCGCTTATCCAAAGTCCTTCAATTTTATATCCTGCAGCAGGAACTTTTTCCATTTCCATCCGACCTTTAGCACCAACAAAAAGTATTTCAGCCAGAGGTCTTGCACTTTTAATTGCATTGGCAATGGCAAGTGCAGGAAAAATATGTCCTCCTGTACCTCCTCCACTGATGATAACTTTAATGTCAGGCTGCTGCATGCACTACTCCTGTTTTTAATTCTTCCTGTTCAATATTCCGGCTTACACTAAGAATAATGCCAACGGCAATACTGGTAAACCATATAGATGTTCCACCCATGCTCAACATCGGCAATGGCTGGCCCGTTACAGGGAAAAGATTTACTGCAACAGCCATATTTATCATAGCCTGAAAAACTAAGCTGAATGCACATCCTATGGCAAGCAACGTTGCAAAAGCAAACGGGCTCTTTCGCACAATGACGACTGCACGATAAAACAGCAACAGATATAGAACAACAATTACCAAACCACCCATGAAGCCATACTCTTCAATAATAATTGCAAAAATAAAATCGGAATATGGGTGTGGAAGAAAATTTCTTTGTGTACTCTGACCGGGACCTTTACCAAAAATACCACCTGAGGCAATTGCAATTTTTGCCTGTTGTGTCTGATAATTTCCCTGATCATTTCCATTGCTGAAATTTTCAATTCGTTTTTTCCATGTCCCAATTCTTCCTTCGTAACCGGAAAATGAGGCAATCATTAAAAACAAACCCAATCCTAAAATACCGATACCAACAAGAGAAAGTATATACTTGAAATTAATACGACCAAAAAACATCAGTACAAGACAGGTACTAAACAAAACTGCTGCAGTAGAAAAGTTGGCCGGAAGAATTAATCCGCAGATAATACACACAGGTAAAATAACGGGAAGAAAAGCAGACTTAAAATCTTTAATGTTATCTTGCTTTTTAGATAGCGATCGTGCAACATACAACAACAAGGCTATCTTGGCTAAGTCAGATGTCTGAAACGAAAGATTGATTACAGGCAGAGTTAACCAACGTGATGCTTCGTTAAGATTAGTACCTGTAAGTAGTGTGAGTAATAAAAGAGGGATAGCAAGAAAAATTGCTATGCGTGAAACTTTTGCATAGAAAGTATATTTTACAAGATGGGTAAAATACATGATACCAAAACCCAGAAAGACAATAATACCATGCTTAAATAAATAATACTCTGTATTGCCTTCCTGATACTTATATGCCAAAGTTCCTGTTGAACTATAAACCGCCATAAGTGACATTAACGAAAGCAGTATTACCACCATCCAGATGATGCGGTCACCTTTAAAATATGTTTCTATCCAATTCATTTTTGTTTCAATTAAAGCTTAAAGTGCTTTTACAGCTGCTTTAAACTGACGACCACGGTCCTCGTAATTTTTAAATAAATCGAAACTTGCACAGCATGGCGATAACAATACCACATCACCTTTTTTGCCTTTCTGATACGCAACACTTACTGCTTCATGAGCAGACAAGGTATCGGTAATATCACTTACAATACTTCCGAAAGCTTCATGTATTTTTTTATTGTCTTTACCAAGACAAACAATAGCTTTCACTTTCTCTTTTACGAGATCGTTCAGCATTTCATACTCATTACCTTTATCAACACCACCCAGAATCCAAACAACAGGCTTTTGCATACTTTCGAGAGCAAACCATGCACTGTTTACGTTTGTTGCTTTTGAATCGTTGATAAAGTCAATACCGTGTACGGTATTGACGAACTCCATCCGATGTTCTGCATTGCGAAAATCTGCAAAGCTTTCGCGAATAGACTCCTTGCGAATGTCGAGTATGCGTGCTGCAACTCCGGCAGCCATACTGTTGTAGAGGTTGTGTTTGCCCTGTAAGGCTAGTTCGAAAATAGACATAGTAAATAAGTTGTTGTGTATGTTCAGATATAAGTTATTGTCATTTACGTAAGCACTCATGCCTTCATCCTGTCTGATTGAAAAAGGATAGCATGTTGCCAAAGGGTTTCTTTTCAGGACTTCTGTTTTTATAACTGCATCATCAAAGCAATAGATAAATGCATCTTCTGCAGTTTGATTCTGTATGATTCTGAATTTAGAGTCAATATAATTTTGTATTGAATACTCGTAACGGTCAAGATGATCGGCTGTGATATTGAGTAACACAGCAATATCAGCTTTGAAGGTGTACATATCATCCAGTTGAAAGCTGCTTAGCTCAAGTACATAATGATCGAAATTTTCTTCTGCAACCTGCCAGGCAAAACTCTTTCCGATATTTCCGGCAAGTCCAACATTTACTCCGGCTTTTTTAAGAATATGATAGGTCAGTAAAGTTGTTGTTGACTTACCATTGGTGCCGGTGATGGCAATCATTTTAGCATTGGTAAACCTTGAAGCAAATTCAATCTCTGAAACAATATTGATGTTTGCATTTTTAATTTTTTTAATAACTGCTGCCTTGTCAGGGATACCCGGACTTTTAATTATCTCATCTGCATTAAGAATCAGACTGTCGGTATGGCATCCTTCTTCAAACTGAATATTTCGCTCTGTAAGATGTGTTTTGTAATTATCGGCAATACGCGAAAGGTCTGACACAAAAACATCATAGCCTTGCTTTTGTGCAAGGATGGCTGCGCCTACTCCGCTTTCAGCAGCACCCAAAATAGCTATGCGTTTGTTTTTTGACATTTACTTATCGAAGTTTTAATGTTACCAGACTTAATACGGCAAGCATGATTCCAACAATCCAGAATCGGGTTACAATCTTTGATTCATGATACCCAAGTTTCTGATAATGGTGATGTAATGGCGACATTTTAAAAATTCGTCTCCCCTCACCAAATTTTTTCTTAGTGTATTTAAAATAACTTACCTGCATCATTACAGAAAGATTCTCAATGAGAAAAATTCCGCAGATAACAGGAATCATCAATTCTTTTCTGATAGCAATAGCAAACACTGCAATAATGCCACCTAAGGCAAGGCTTCCGGTGTCGCCCATAAACACCTGTGCAGGATAGGCGTTGAACCATAAAAATCCAATACATGCACCTATGAATGCCGACATAAAAACAAGCAACTCACCTGCATTTGGAATGTACATAATATTTAGGTAGTTGGCGAAAACTGTATTACCCGAAACGTAGGCAAAAACTGCGAGCGCTAAACCTATAATACCTGAACTTCCGGCAGCAAGTCCGTCAATACCATCTGTAATGTTTGCACCATTAGAAACTGCAGTAACAATTATAATTACAACAGGAATAAAAATAAGCCATGCAAGATTTTTATATCCATCTCCCAACCATCCCAACAATGTTGCATAATCAAATTCATTATTCTTGAAAAAAGGAATAGTGGTTTTTGTTGATTTGATATTGGTAGTTGAAAACAATACTCCTTCCTGACTTTGAAGATCATCAACCAATGTATTATCGTGATGCCAGGTAACTGCAGAGCGAATTGCTTTTTCGCGAACAACTACATGCTCATTAAAATACAAAACACTGCCAACGATGAGACCAAGTCCTATTTGCCCGAGAACTTTAAATTTTCCGGCAAGACCCTTTTTATCTTTCTTAAATACTTTAATATAGTCGTCAAGGAAACCTATTGCACCCAGCCATACTGTTGAAATCAACATCAGAATGATGTAAACATTAAGCAGCTTCGCAAATAAAATTGTAGGAATAAGAATAGCTGAAAGAATAATCAGACCACCCATTGTTGGCGTGCCTTGTTTTTGCACTTGTCCGTCAAGGCCTAGATCACGAATGGTTTCTCCAACTTGCTTTTTATGGAGATAGGCAATTATTGTCCGTCCGAGAATAAAAGAAAACAACAATGAAAATATAATTGCTAATGCTGCTCTGAAGGAGATGTATTTAAACACTCCCATTCCGGGCAAATCTGTACTTTGATCTAAATATTCAAATAAGTAGTATAGCATCAGGCGTGTAGGTTATTAAAGTTTTCCTGTAATATTTTTTTATCGTCAAAAGGATGTTTTACTCCTTTGATTTCCTGATAGGTTTCATGTCCTTTACCTGCAATGAGGATAATATCTCCGGCTGCAGCGAGGTTGCATGCCACACGAATGGCTTCATTGCGATCGGTTATTGCCATCACCTTAGCAGATAAATGTGCAGGTACACCGGCACGCATTTGTTCAATAATAGTTTGTGGGTCTTCGTTACGTGGATTGTCAGAAGTAAGAATAACTTTATCACTCATCTCGCAAGCAATGTGTGCCATAACCGGGCGTTTTGTTGTATCACGATTTCCGCCACAACCTACTACTGTAATCACTTTCTCATTTCTTGTTCTGATTTCGTTGATAGTTGAAAGCACATTATTTAATGCATCGGGTGTATGTGCATAATCAACAATGCCTGTAATTCCTGAACCGGAAACAACATAATCGAATCTGCCATTGACAGATTCAAGCATACTCAATGCAGTAAGGACACGTTGCTTATCCAACCCCAATGAAACAGCCGTTGCATAAATTGCCAAAAGATTATAGGCATTGAAAGCACCAATAAGTTTACATAACACTTCTGTGTTATCAATCTGAAGTAACAGACCACTAAAATTATTTTCAATTATTCTGCATCTGAAATCAGCAATACCATGCAGACCATAAGTTTTTTTGGCAGCATGTGTATTCTGAACCATCATTGTACCGTTTTTGTCATCGGTATTTGTTAATGCGAATGCACTCTCGGGAAGACCGTCAAAAAATTTCTTTTTTGCTTTCAGGTACTCATCAAATGTTTTATGATAGTCAAGATGATCATGCGTAATGTTGGTAAAAACACCACCGGCAAATTCCAATCCTCCTATTCTGTTTTGAACCACAGCATGTGAGCTTACTTCCATAAAACAATACTCACATTCTTCCAGCACCATCATGCTTAAAAGCTGATTGAGTTTTATCGGATCGGGTGTTGTATGTGTTGCAGGAATAACACTATCGTTAACTCTGTTTTCTACCGTAGAAATTAATCCGCAACGAATATTCAGTTGGCGGAATAATTTATAGAGTAACGTTGCAGTAGTTGTTTTACCATTGGTTCCGGTAATCCCAACTAATTTGAGTGAAGAAGAAGGGTGATGATAAAAGTTTGCACATACTTCGGAAAGCGCCAGATAGGTATTTTTTACTTTTATATAATTGATACCTGCCTGAATGAGGTCGGGCATCACTTCACATAAAACTGAAGTTGCGCCTTTTTCAATTGCATCGAGAATAAAAGCATGTCCATCAACATTGGTCCCACGAAGTGCAACATACATTTCCCCGGGCTTAACTTCGCGCGAGTTAATGCTTATACCATAAACAGCTACATTGGTATTACCAATGACTTCCTCCGTACCCGCTTTGTATAAAACTTCTTTCAGTAACTGCATCAACTTAATTCTATAGTTATTACCTGACCTTTATAAATTCTTGTTCCTGCCTGTAATGATTGCTTCACCACAGCACCTCGTCCAACTACCTTAACCTGCAAACCATTTGTTTCAAGCATATATATTGCATCGCGTAAACCCATACCTTCAACATTTGGAACCGTATTGTCTTTTAGGCTTACTGGCTTCAATGCTGCAACAGATTCTCTCTTATCAACTGACGACCATTTTGATGCTGTACCCACTGTTTTTACATCAACACCAACATTGCTACACGCTGCAATTGTTGCCTTAGTAAGACCTGTTTTTATCTTTGGTAATGCTGCCATTTGTACATCAAGTCCTTTGTGCATATCGAGATTGGTTGCATAAACTTTATCTGCAATATCTTTGAATACAGGCAATGCTACTTCACCGCCATAATAACCTGCAGTCGAAGGATTATACACTACTACAATGCATGAATATGCAGGCTTGTCAGCAGGAAAATAACCACAGAAAGATGCCTGATATCTAATCTTACTACCCTTATAACCACCTTTATTATTTGCCATCTGCGCTGTACCTGTTTTACCGGCAACGGCATATACGCAGTCTTTCAATTTACATCCGGTACCATTTTGTACTACCCCTTCAAGGAGTTCCCTTGCTTTAGCAATCGTTGATTTTGAGCAAATAGAATCAGCAACAACTTGTGGTTTGTATTCTTTAACAGTATGTCCGCGGTAGCGAATTTCTTTTACAAAAAGTGGCTTTACCATTGTGCCATTGTTGGCAACAGCATTATAAAAAGTAAGTGTATGCAATGGAGTTACCATCGTTTCATAGCCAATAGACATATAAGGCAATGAGATTTTGCTCCATTCTTTACTTGTAGTTGACTTAATAAACGGTGTAGCTTCTCCTGCAATCTGGATATTGAGTTTATCACCAAAATGCATTTTATGTACACGGTCAATAAATGCCTGTTGATTTTTCCGATAATATTTCTGAATCAACTTAGAAACACCCACATTAGATGATTCTTCAAATGCATGTTTTGCAGTTATCTTATTTAATCCTTCATGTGAGTCGCGCATAATTAAACCGGGTGCGTAACTGGTTCTTCCATTAGTTGCATCCACTGTATCTTCAAGGTCAATATAGCCGTCTTCTATTCCGGCCATCATACTCACCAATTTAAAAGTAGAGCCCGGTTCTGAAGCATAGCCAATAGCATAATTATAATCTTCGCGATAATAACCGGAGTCAGCTCTTTTCAGATTTACAATTGCTTTAATTTCACCGGTAGCAACTTCCATCAGTATAGCACATCCTGCATCAGCATCGTTTTTTACCAATTGATTATAAAGTGACTGTTGTGCAACATCCTGTATGTTCAGATCAATTGAAGTATAAATATCACAACCATCTTTTGCTTCAACTTCGTCTTCTGCATTGAGTGGCTTCCAAATGTTACCTGATATTTTTTGCATCAGTCGCTTGCCACTTTCTCCTCTAAGACTATGGTCGAATGCACCTTCAAGACCAACAGGTTGAACATTGCCAATTTTAAAACCAATTGTTCTGGAAGCAAGTTCCTTGAATGGTTTCTGACGCATATTTTTTTGTTCTACAATGAGTCCGCCTTTATAACGGCCTTTATTAAAAATTGGAAACGTTTTTACTTTCTTCAGTTCTGCATAGCTTACATTACGCTTTATAAGTAAATAGCGTTCACCATCACGTCTGCCTTCACGAAGCATTCTCTTGTACTGATCTTTTGTTTTATCCTGAAACAATGCAGCAAGATTCAAGGCAAGAGAGTCAATACCTGCATTAAATATTTTATCAGTAATACTTTCTGCCTTCATATCCATGCGCAAATCATACAAAGGCACTGATGTGGCTAACAGACTTCCATCGGCACTAAAAATATTTCCTCTTGATGGCTCAATGGTTTTATAGGCTAATGTCAGACTGTCGGAGCGTTGTTTCCAATAATCACCTTCGACATACTGTAACTGAAAAACACGACCCATAATGGCCATAGCAAAAAGAAAAATCAAGGCATAAACAAAATATACTCTCAGTAAAATATCCTTTTTAATATCTGCCATACGCTCTTAGTCTTTTGCTGTTTTAAGTACGATTTTCTTAGGCGGCACTGTCAGTTGCTTAATGCCCATAGGAAGCACTTCTTTTGCTACTTGCGACTGACGGCTTTTAAACATCAACTCCGACTTTACAGAAATATATTCTGATCGCAGCTCTTTAATATCACGTGATGTGCGGTCAATCTCACGAATTGTCTTTTCTGCAACGTAGCTATTTGCTATATAAACCAATGCAAGTCCCATTAAGAAAAAAGCAAATGGGAGCATGCGCAGTAACATCCTTTTATCAATCAGCCCAATAACATTAAGCATAGAAAGGAATTTACGGGCAGTCTTAATTTTGCTGCCGTTCGGCTTTTCTTTTTCCTTCTTTTCCTCTGTATTTCTTATGGTGTTCATGTTACTTTATTTTTTCAGCAACTCTTAATCGTGCACTTCTTGAACGCGGATTATTGATTTTTTCTTCTTCTTTAGCTTCAATTGGCTTTTTATTTATTGCAGTAAATGTTTTTGAAGTAATGTTGCCAAACACATCTTGCTCTACTACACCTTGCACATTTCCTGACGCGATAAAATTTTTAACCAATCTGTCTTCAAGAGAATGATAGCTCATCACACATAAACGTCCTTCTGCTTTTATTAAATTCGGCAGTTGTTGCAGCAACAATTCCAACTCTTTCAATTCCTGATTAACTTCAATTCGCAGTGCCTGAAACAATCGAGCATAAAAACCATTCTCATCACTCTTGGGCACTAAGTGTGAAACACATTTTTTCAGATCGGCAGTAGTTGCTAATGTGGCATGCTGACGGAAGGAAACTATCTGACGGGCTACAGTAGCTGCATTGCGCACCTCACCATAAAGTGAAAACATCTTCTGCAATTCTTTTGTAGAATAAGTATTCAGGATTGTTGCGGCTGTTATTTGCTGACGTACATCCATGCGCATATCAAGAGCACTGTCAAAACGAAAAGCAAAACCACGCTGCGGTTCATCAAACTGATGTGATGACACACCAAGGTCGGCAAGCACACCATCTACAGAAGTTATGCCTATGCTATTCAGCTCGGTGGTTATATTTGAAAAACTGCTGTGAATCACAATCAGATTTTTATTGGTGGTTAAACTATTTTTTACTGCATCGGCATCCCTGTCGAATGCAATCACTTTTCCTGTTGTCAATAAAGAGGCTATTGCCTTTGAATGCCCCCCGCCCCCGTACGTAACATCAACATAAATTCCATCTGCTTTAATCTTCAACCCTTCAATACATTCCGGCAACATAACCGGAATGTGATATGCCTTACTGTCCATTTTCAGGCAATTTGCCGCCAAGCCGCTCTTCCATCAACCGCTCTAAATTGTCGCTGTTATCTTTAATATATTTATGATAAGCTCGCTTATCCCAAATCTCAATTCTGTCATTTGCTCCACTCAGCACAATGTCTTTTTTAATTCCTGCATAAGTCAGGTGATCTTTTACAATCAAAAATCTTCCGTTGTTATCTAACTCTACACTCCGCACACCATAATAAAACAGCGTAATCAATTCCTGATTGGCTTTCAAAAAAGTATTCAGCTTGCCTACATGCTGTGAAATTTCATTCCATGTCTGAAGCGGAAAAAACTCCAGTGATTTTCTGAATACATTCTGCTTGATGATAAAACCTTCTTCTAAAACTTTCTCTAATGTTTTTCTGTATGGCGAAGGCAACATGACACGACCTTTCGCATCAACAGTGCTCTCGTAAACTCCAAACAGATTAATCATTATTAAATGGTGTGCTAAAAAATTCTTGTGCGAATGTAAAAATAAATCTCCCACCTATCCCCACTTTTTTCCATTTTTGTTGAAAACTTTCTTTTTTCAGCTATTTTCCTCCCACCGGAACATTTTTATTTGGGATTTTATAGACTAAGGCAGTTTTTAAGTTCTGCTTAATATTGTACCCATAAAAGATGCTATACGACAGAGGGAGAATTTATGACTGAGCAGAAAAAGAAGTTTATTGATGTCAGTGAGGTAATCCGAAGTAAGAATCCGCAACTTTATCGCCTGCTGCCGGGGTTTATCGTTAGCTACATCAAACGGATAGTGCACGAAACCGAAGTGAATGCATTTATTGATGAGCATGGGCACAAAACATCGTTTGAATTTGTAGATGCTATTATTGAAAATTTCAGAGTAAAAGTTGAAGTTTATGGACAAGAGAATATTATAAAAACCGGTCGCTGTGTCTATGCATCCAATCATCCCATTGGCGGACTTGATGCCATGGCATTGATGCAGGCACTGGGACATTACAGACGCGACCTGAAATTTATTGTCAACGATATTTTGCTGCAACTAAACAATCTTAAAGATTTATTTATTGGCGTCAACAAACATGGAAAAAACAGTTCGCAGTCAATTGCAGACATTGATGCATTGTATGCTTCTGAAATGGCAACTTTGATTTTTCCTGCCGGATTGGTATCGCGCAAGCAAGGAAAAGAAATAAAAGACCTGCAATGGAAAAAAAGCTTTGTGGTGAAAGCAAAAAAATACAACAGCCCTATTGTACCGGTTTATATTGATGGGCGAAACTCAAACTGGTTTTATAACTTAGCCAACTTTCGTAAACGCATAGGCATTGCAGCAAATATTGAAATGCTTTACCTGATGGATGAAATGTATTTTCAACGCGGCAGAACTATCTCTATCACCTTCGGCAAACCTATTCTTCCACAAGACCTTTCTGGAACTGATGATGGAAAAACTGCTGAAAAAATCAAGGAGCATGTATATGAACTAAAACACAACCGACAATCCGTTTTTCATGAATAAAAAATCCGAAAGCCTGCGAACTACTGAAAAAACTTCGCACTACAATCATCTGGAGAAGATGAGCATACAACAATTGCTGAATAACATTAATAAGGAAGACCATACTGTACCGCGACAGATAAAAAAAAATATTGGTGCAATAGAAAAGTTGGTGAAAGTGATTACTACACGGATGAAAAAAGGTGGACGTTTATTTTATATTGGTGCAGGCACCAGCGGAAGGTTAGGTATTGTGGATGCATCGGAATGTCCGCCAACTTATGGTATTGAACATGGAAAAGTAATTGGACTCATTGCCGGTGGAGATGCTGCTATTCGTAAAGCTGTTGAGTTTGCCGAAGATGATTATTCAGGTGGATGGAATGATTTGAAAAAATTTAAAATAAATAAAAAAGATGTTGTAATAGGCATTGCAGCTTCAGGAACTACACCCTATGTTGTAGGGGCATTGGAACAATGCCGCAAGAAAAAAATCACTACCGGATGTATCGTATGTAACAGTGCTTCACCGGTTGCGAAGCAAGCCGATTATCCGATTGAAATTATTACAGGACCGGAATTTGTAACCGGCAGCACACGTATGAAAGCAGGTACTGCGCAAAAGTTAGTCCTGAATATGATTAGCACGGCAGTGATGATAAAACTTGGTCGTGTTAAAGGCAATAAAATGGTTGACATGCAGCTTACCAACAATAAATTAGTCAGTCGCGGCACTAGAATGATAATGGATGAGCTAAAAGTTCCCGAAAAAAAAGCAGCCCTGTTACTGAAAAAATATGGTAGCGTGCGGGCAGCAATAAAAAATCAAAAAGCATAAACTGTTGTAGTTTGAAATTGTCTGTTGTAATTTTGCATTTTCTAATAAAACAATGCAGGACATACAGCCTTTTTATAACTGGGTAGATTTATACTCATCGGCAGAAGATGAGTTGAGTCCTTTTTATGGAAGGGTTTACAGTGAGTTTGAATACAGCAACACCATTTACAACTACTTTATTCATCCGCAATGGGACGATTTTGGTTCGCCCACACTTTACATAAAAATAATTTATTGCGACTATGAAAAGTCATTTGCCATCATTGAACTGATGGGCGAATGGAATGATGCCATCAATAATGATATTATGACATTAAAAAGAGATGTGATAGAAAATCTGATGGAGCATGGCATAAGCCGCTTTATACTTATTGGCGAAAACGTACTCAATTTTCACAACTCAGACGATTGTTACTATCAGGAATGGTTTGAAGAAGTAAATGAAACGGGATGGATTGCTGCTATCAATTTCAGAGATCATGTTTTGTCTGAAATGCAACGTGCCAATATTGACTACTATTTATTGTTTGGTGGTGAACTTGATAATCTGAACTGGCGTACCTACAGACCTTCGCAATTAATGGCAAAAATTGATTCCATTATCAGACATCGTTTAGGATAAAAGCCTACTTTACTTTTTCTACTTTGTAAACAAAAAACGGGGTTTCGCCTTGCCAGGCATAGTTGTGTACAATTTCACGGTAAAAAACTTTAATCACACGTCCTTCGCTGACACGAAGACTGTCAATAGCAGCCTTATCATCTTCATCAACAGAAAAATGCCAGAGGTTATTTACAACAGAATTGCTTTCAGCATTCATGCCACCAAGATTTAGCTCACCTTCATAAGTTTTAAACACATATCCTTGACGGGAAAATTTTACCAAGTAGCCCGTTTGTGTTCCTTCGGAATAGGTATAACTTCCGGCAAGAAAATATAATGCTGTTCCAATTATGGCAAGAACAACTACCCAAATAAAAAACTTTTTTAATCGGCTCATACTTTTTGATTTATTTGATTGAACACAACATCAATTGCTGCTGCAAGTTTATGATCTTTTTCAGTAACCACACTTCCTGCTTCGTGTGTGTTTAACTTAATGGTGACTTTATTATAAACATTACACCAGTAGGGATGATGATTCATTTTTTCAGCTATAAAAGCTACCTGTGTCATAAATGCAAATGCCTGTTTAAAATCATGAAAAACAAAACTTCGTTCTAACGAATTATTTACTTCCTGCCACATTGTGTTTTTTTGTAAAAGTAACAATTCAACGTATATCTTAGAAATTTACTCAAGCGTAGTTAATTCAAACTTTGCAGCATCGAACAATCCTTTGTCGCCAATTTTGAAATGAGGAATAACTAATAATGCCATAAAAGATAGGGTCATAAAAGGTGCTCTAAGTGTTGAACCTATTTGTTTAGCCATACTATCTATAGCTGCATAATCACGACCTATTTCTTCACAGCTTTTATCACTCATCAATCCGGCAACAGGCAAGGCAATAACTTTTTTATCTGTTCCCGATACTGCACTCAATCCTCCACCCGATTGCATAAGTAAATTTATAGCTTCAACAATATCGGCATCACCAACACCGGTGACAATAATATTATGTGAGTCATGTGCTACAGTAGAGGCAATAGCTCCATTCTTTAAACCGAAATTTTTAATAAATCCCACCACAGGTTTTTGTTTACTATAGCGGTTAATGACTGCAATTTTAAGAATATCGCCCTCCGGATTGCTAACCCACTGTCCGTCTCTTGCCAATGGCTTAGCCTGAATGCAATTAGTAATTAACTGCCCATCCAATGCTTCAATAACTTTAACCGTTTCCGAAGTTTTTTTCACTTCAATGTCCTGGACCGTAACATTCCATGCATGAAAATTATTTATTGAATTATGACTACGGTTTGTCAATGTTGTTCGTCCATCTTTAGCAACACATTCTCCATCAATCCATGTCTGTGAGACCAAAAACTCTTCCGGGTTGTTGATGACAATAAAATCTGCTGAATCACCTTCACGAAGTAATCCCACAGATAAACCATAATGCAACACAGGATTAACACAGGCACACTGCAACACATCAAAAAGATTGTGTCCATTTTTTAGGGCGCGAACCACCAATTGATTCAGGTGTCCATGAAGTAATTCATCAGGATGCTTGTCATCGCTGCACAGCATGGTCATTGCCGTATGCGAAGTGATTAGGCTATGCAGGGCTTCAAAATTTCGTGCAGCAGAGCCTTCGCGTATCAATATTTTCATTCCGGCATTTACCTTATCCAACGCTTCATCCAGAGTAAAACACTCGTGGTCTGTGCTGATACCGGCAGCAATATAGGTGCGTGCATCATCGCCTCTCAACCCGGGTGCATGACCATCAACCACTTTGTTCATCCTGTGAGCCGATTTAATCTTTTTCATCACCTCTTGATCGCCAAAAAGCACACCGGGATAGTTCATCATTTCACTCAGATAGTGAATATCGGGTCTGGCAAGAAGTTGTGCCACATCATCAGCATTTAGCGTTGCACCTGCCGTTTCAAAAGAAGTAGCAGGCACACAGGATGGTGCTCCAAAATTAAATTTCAATTTAGCATCCTTTGCATTCTCAATCATATACTCCACCCCCTTCATACCACAAACATTGGCAATTTCATGCGGGTCACTAACGGTGGCAACGGTTCCGTGAATCAGGGCTACCTTAGCAAATTCATAAGGCACAAGCATGCTGCTTTCGATATGGATATGAGCATCAGTAAAACCGGGCAGCAAATATTGGTCATAAACAGCATTATCCTCTGTTATTTCTGTAATTATTCCATTGCTAAAATGAACCGTTCCGGGGAAAATCCTTCGGTTAAAGATATCTATGATATTTCCGCTATATGAAGCCATAGGTTTGATTCGAAAAATAAATAATTTTGATTTTTATGAGATGGTAACTAATTTAGTTTACATTTGCAGCATTAATTCACAAATTTAATTCTTTATTTAATGAAAACCGGAAAAGTAAAATTCTACAACAACTCCAAAGGATTTGGATTTATCGTTGAAGATGAAGGTGGTCGTGACCTATTTGTTCATCAGACAGGATTAATTGACCGCATCGCGGACAATGACCTTGTTACCTATGAAGTAGTTCAAGGCAAAAAAGGCTTAAATGCCGTAAATGTTAAAAAGCAACAGTAATAATCCTATAGATTATTTGTAATTTTTAATGTTATTCCCCGGTTGTTCACTCAATCGGGGATTTTAATTTTAAGGCATTTATAACCTAAAGGTATGTTTACCCTTCATTAACCTTTGCAAAATGCGAATATCATAAAACAGATTTTCTAAATGCTGATGTGTAATGACTTCAGAAAGATTAGATACACCTATTCTTTTTCATAAATTTATACTATAATTTTGTTTTTCTACAATATTAAATTTAAATCTATGAAAAGATTTTACATTTTGCTACTCCTGATTAGCACTTTCACGTTAAGCCAAGCACAACAACCGGTATTAGTTTCTATTACTCCCGACACTGTAGCCTTGGGTCAAACACTCAGTGCAACCATTACAGGTGCAAACACCTTATTTCAAAATTCTTCTACAATAGGGCATTTATACTTAGGAGGTGTGACAATTCCTATGAATAACATAAGTGTAATAGATGATGAACATTTTACAGGCAACTTTCAAATTCCTTCAACAGGCATTCCAATAGGGTTCTATGACTTATATGTTTTGAATTTTGATCCTTTTCAAGGACTTTCATACGACATCATATTACCTTCTGCTGTTAGAGTAGGCTCGCCTGATGGTTACATAACCGGACAGGTTTATGAAGACCTGAATAATAACGGTGTAAAAGATGCAACAGAATCAGGAATAGCGGGATCATCAGTTAAAATCATGCCCCAAAACCATGTATATACTACAGATGCTAATGGTAACTATACAATTGCTGTTACCAATGGTAGCTACACTGTCTCATGGGTAAACAATCCTAACATCATATTTTTGTTTTCAACTTCCTCACCTAATCACAGTGTAACTATCAATAATAACAATTCTTCAGGAAATGATTTCGGAGTAAAGCGTGGCTTGATTTCTGTTTCCCCTACTGTATTGGTTCAAGGGCAAACTGTAACACTTACTATCGTTTCCGACTCACTGTTTCAAACGAGTGCAAATACGTATGGAAATATTCAATCGGCATCCATAGTAAAACACGGAACAGGCAATCATTATAGCGCTAATCTGACTACCCAAGTACAGATATTGGACGAGGTAACTGCTGAAATCACCCTTAATATTCCTACCAATGCTTTACCGGGTCTATATGATTTATCCATTCAAACCATAAGCCCTTTTGGTGGCAGACATATTTTACCTTTTTCTAATGCCATAAGTCCTGCACAGTCTATTGTAAACGGAAAAATTTATTTTGACACAAATAGCAATGGCGTTTTTGATGCGGGAGATTTTCCGATTCCAAATCAGTATGTAACATTGATGCCCGATAGTATTACAGGCATCTCAGATGCCAATGGCGACTATAAAATAGGATCCAGCAACGGAAGTAAAACATTAACTTATGTACCTACGGTTGCATATACGCTAACATCAACACCTGCTACTTATAATTTTAGTGTAAATAATTCCATAGCAAGTAATAAAGATTTCGGATTTCAGACAGGAACACCTTTCTATGAAGGTTCTCTTATCATTTCCGGTCTTCCAAGATGCAATACACAACAACCTTATTACGTAACTTTCCGTAACCAAAGTAATACGGCTGTAAATGGAGTGCTAGGTATAGTTTGTTCAGGTAACATCACTGTTGCCAGTGCCACTCCTGATTTTACAGTGGGTGATACTTTGTTTTGGAACATTACCAATCTGAATCTATTTTCTACGTTTAGTAAAAATGTTGTGCTCAATATTCCGGGTGCAGGAAGCATCATTAGCGTTACAGGAATTATCAGACTTACCGATGGTAGTAATGTTGTACTCAATCATTCGCGCACAAATACACAAATGGTTCTTTGTTCATTTGACCCTAACGATAAAGCAGTGACCCCACCGGGTGTACAAAGTCAAAACTATACATTAATGAACGAACGGTTGTACTACACAGTTCGTTTTCAGAATACAGGAAACGACACTGCTTTTACGGTTCAAATCAGAGACCTTTTAGACCCCGAATTAAATTGGCAAACTTTCCGGGTTGAAGATTACAGTCATACGGTGACTCCCACTTTAAATATGAAAACAGGCGCATTGCTATTTACTTTTAATAATATTTTACTTCCTGACAGTAATACAAACGAGCCTGCAAGTCATGGTTATGTGATATATTCTATTGAGGCAGACAGCGGACTTATTGCCGGAACAATGATTAATAATACAGCTGATATTTATTTTGACCTAAACGAACCTGTAATAACCAACACTACACTAAACACTATGGTGTATGTCATACCTGTAGGACTGAATGAACTTGCCCCCGAAAAATCAGATGTAATAGTTATGCCAAATCCTGCCTCTGAAAAAGTGTTGTTGAAATTTGATAATATAAGTGGCAGTGTATATAATCTGTCCGTTTATTCAATGGCAGGGAAAATAGTTCACCACAGTAAAACAGCCAATGGCGAAGTATTGATTTCGTTAGACAAGTTTAATGCGGGATTATACATTTACGAACTTACACCTAATAGTTCAGGAAAAGCATACAGAGGGAAAATAGTGGTGAAATAAAAGGTAATTATAATGACGTACTACTTTTTTAAAATCACAATATCTATAGTATTTAACATTGATTAGAAACCCCGAATTTATTTTTACTCTTTTGTAAAAACAAATACACAACTCAGTAATTTCATTTCGCTGCAATGAAATTACTGAGCGAGAAGTGCAGAGTAAACAAGGGTTTAATATTTATATTTTCTTTGTATTTATATTGGCAGCAACTCTAATCTTTTTGTCCTATATTCTGAATTATCTTTGTGCCTGTGCAATCATACTTTCAAAAAGATATAGAATTTGTTAAAACCGTTGGTCCGCAACGTGCAGCAGTACTTCGCAAGGAGTTGGAGGTTCATAACGTTTCTGACCTGTTGCATCACTTTCCTTTCCGTTATGTTGACCGTTCAAAATTTTACACCATTGCACAACTGAATGACGACCTGCCTTATGTGCAGATTAAAGGTGTGATTACTTCATTGACTGCTTTCGGCAATAAGCGAACTACACGTCTGCAAGCAGTTTTTAAAGATGCAAGTGGCAGCATGGATTTAGTTTGGTTTCAGGGAATAACATGGATTCGCGACTCCATAAAAGCCGGGACAAGTTATGTTGTTTTTGGCAAGCCTGCTTTATTTAACGGTAAGTGGAGTATTATTCATCCGGAAATAGAAGAACTTGAAAAATTTACAGCACAACCATTCAAAGGTTTTCAGCCGTTTTATTATTCAACAGAAAAATCGAAAGTAAAAGGTCTAGACAGTAAGGGCATCATGCGAATCATGCGCATGGCACTTAAAGACCTTCCTCCCACAATTGAAGAAACTTTATCGTCACAGCTGATAAAGACTTTTAACCTGATGCCTTTGCGCGATGCATTGATTCAGATTCACTTTCCGGAAAATGAGGACTTACTTCGTCAAGCCCGCTTCCGCTTAAAATTTGAAGAGTTGTTTTATATTCAACTTAAATTATTACTCAATAAACAAAAACGCTCTTCCACACAAAGCGGGCGTATGTTTACCGAAGTAGGTTACCTCTTCAACACATTCTTCAATGACCATCTTCCTTTTGAATTGACTCAGGCACAAAAAAGAGTGTTGAAAGAAATCAGAAAAGATACTATCAGCGGAAAACAAATGAACCGCCTGTTGCAAGGTGATGTTGGCAGTGGCAAGACTGTCATTGCACTTTTTTCAATGCTATTGGCATTAGACAACAAACAGCAGGCCTGCCTTATGGCACCAACAGAAATTTTAGCTGCTCAGCATTTTCAAACAATAACATCATTACTCAGCAATTTACCTGTTAATGTTGAACTGTTGACAGGTTCTTTTCCTGAATCGAAAAAGAAAGCCATTATAGAAAGAATTTCTTCCAATGAAACGCATATTCTCATAGGTACACATGCACTGATTGAAGACAGAGTAAAATTCAATGACCTTGGTATAGTCATTATTGATGAACAACATCGTTTTGGTGTGGAGCAACGTGCCAAACTCTGGATGCGGCAACAACCACCTCATGTGCTGGTGATGACAGCTACACCCATTCCACGCACTTTAGCAATGACACTTTATGGCGACCTTGACGTTTCGGTAATTGATGAACTCCCTGCCGGAAGAAAGCCAATAAAAACCATGCATCTTTTTGAATCATCACGACTTCGTGTTATTGGATTTATGAAAGAGCAGATTAAACTTGGACGACAAATCTATATTGTATTTCCGCTAATTGATGAATCAGAAAAATTAGATCTGCAAAACCTGATGGCCGGTTATGACAGTATTCAAAGAGATTTTCCGCTGCCGGAATATTTTGTGAGCATGGTGCATGGAAAGATGAAGGCAAAAGATAAGGAACAGGAGATGGAGCGATTTGTAAACGGCAAAACACATATCATGATTGCTACAACGGTAATTGAAGTGGGTGTTAATGTGCCTAATGCTACAGTTATGATTATTGAAAATGCAGAACGTTTTGGATTATCGCAATTGCATCAGTTGCGTGGTCGAGTAGGTCGCGGTGCAGAACAGTCTTTTTGTATATTAATGTCGGGGAATAAATTATCTGCCGATGCCCGTGAAAGGTTGAAAACAATGGTACAGACCAATGATGGATTTCAAATTGCAGAAACCGATTTAAAGTTACGTGGCCCCGGAGATATTACAGGAACACAGCAAAGCGGATTACTGAATCTGAAAATTGCTGAGTTAGCCAAAGATGGTGCTATCTTAGAACATGCAAGAAATGCAGTCATCAACATACTGAACGAAGACCCACAACTGAATTCAGAAGAAAATAAAATATTTTATCGTCATCTGCATCAGTTGCGAGAGCAACCTAACTGGAGTAAGGTGAGTTAACCTGTTTTGTCATGGACATATTTCATCATTTCGGGGGAATGAACTGACGAAGCCGAATCCATATTGACATGATTCCATTTTGACTTAGATTTACTGCTTTGGCGCAACTCTCGTGCCGGACGCGAAGCAATAATATATGCCAGAACAAAACAGACTACAGCTCCTCCTAAAAGTAATATGTCTAATACGTGCATAACGATTTATTCTTTTGTTGGTGATGGTTATACCTATACACTTGTATAATAGTTACCCATAACCAGAAGATTTTTCCGTAAACCTTACATCATTCAAACAAAAAATATTTCATTTTAAATAATCAAGATATCTATCAGCAAACCTGGTTCTCTGTTTTTATTGGTTAACTGATAATGGACGATCTTCTTTTTGCGGCAATTTAAAAAACCTTTTCAGCATTGTCAACCATTTTCTTTCTTCCTAAGTGAATATTTGCTGTTATTTCAGCTATTTGGATACAAAATGTTTAGAAATTACCTTTGTGCTATCAACTTTTATTCTGAATGGTAAAGGAGGTTACGAATCAAGAAACAGCAAATTGGCAGTTGGAAACAATGACAAGTACCTTTAAACTTGTAATCCTAAGAATAAAAATAACTTATCAGACAACATCATCCTGCACATTCGGATGATTTTTATTTCATGTCAATTTTAAAAATAATGCCAAAAGAAATTTTATTAATAGACACCTTTCATGAAACTTTTATTCCCAAGCTTACTACGTTGGGATTTAATTGTACTGAAGGATATGAATGGAGCCTTGAACAGCTACAACAAACCATAGGCAACTATGAGGGTATTGCCATTAGAAGTCGCATACCCTTAAACAAAGACCTGTTACAACATGCTACTAACTTAAAGTTTATTGCCCGTGGAGGTGCAGGCATGGAAAATATTGATGTTGCTTATGCTGTTTCAAAAAATATTAAATGTCTGAATGCAACCGAAGCTAACTGTGATGCTGTTGGAGAACATGCATTAATGATGTTACTTGCTCTTCTGAATAAACTACTGAAGTCTGATAAAGAAGTACGTAATGGCATCTGGCTGAGAGAAGAAAACCGTGGTACAGAATTACAGGGCAAAACTGTCGGCATCATTGGCTTTGGCAATATGGGTAGTTCTTTTGCAAAAAAACTAACCGGATTTGAGGTGAACATTTTAGCTTGCGATCCTTACAAAACGATTGACGCTGCTGAATATCCTTTTATAAAACAAGTTTCTGTTGAACAACTGCAAGAGCAATCAGACATTATTAGTCTGCATGTGCCATTGACTGCAGAAACTAAATACATGATTAACGACAAATTTATCAGTCAGTGCAAAAAAGAAATTTACATCATCAACACTGCACGAGGCAAATGCCTGAACACTGCCGATTTGGTTAAGCATCTCAAAACGGGCAAGGTGAAAGGTGCCTGTCTTGATGTACATGAATACGAAACTTCATCATTTGAAAGATTAGAAACACTACCTGAGCCCTTTGAATATCTGATACAATCTGATAAAACTATTCTAACTCCACATATTGCAGGGTGGACACATGAATCGAATCGAAAAATTGCAGAAGTTTTGGCTAAGAAGATTGGGCAGTTATTTTGAAAATAGTAATTCTTGCTAGAAAGTATAATTTGCTGATATTCAGGAAAACCATCAGTTAAATTCATAAAATTACCCGCTCTTTTGATATATTTGCACAGTAAAAAAAGCAAAGATTGTGACATTAATAAAATCTATTTCAGGCATCAGGGGAACTATAGGCGGTAAATCGGGAGAGTCACTTACCCCTCTTGATGTAGTAAAATTTTCTGCTGCTTACGCCACATGGCTTGCGGCACAATTTCCGGTAAAAACAAAATGCAAAGTTGTTTTAGGTCGTGATGCACGCATCAGCGGGCCCATGATACATAACTTAGTTTGTGGCACACTCACTGCTATGGGACTTGATGTGATTGATGTGGGTTTATCAACCACACCAACAGTTGAAATGGCTGTTACATTTCATCAGGCACATGGCGGAATTATTCTAACTGCAAGTCATAATCCCAAACAATGGAATGCACTGAAGTTGTTAAACAGCAAAGGCGAATTTATTTCTGCTGCTGATGGCGAAACGCTTCTGAAAATTGCAGAACAGGAATCGTTTGAGTTTGCCAATGTAAATCAGTTGGGAACAGTGACTACTGATGCACATGCCATTGACAAACACATTGAAGCCATTCTTGCATTACCATTAGTTGACACAAAAGCTATAGCAGCTAAAAAATTCAAAATTGTTATTGATTGCGTTAATTCATCAGGCGGCATTGCATTACCACCATTATTAAAAGCACTTGGTGTTGAAGAAGTAATAGAACTATACTGCACTCCCGATGGACAGTTTCCACACAATCCTGAGCCATTGCCCGAGCATCTTACAGAACTCAGCAAAACAGTTATTAAATCAAAAGCACATTTAGGAATTTCTGTTGACCCTGATGTAGATCGTCTTGCATTGGTATGTGAGGATGGTGAAATGTTTGGCGAAGAATATACCCTGGTGGCAGTAGCAGACTATGTTCTGAAAAACAAAAAAGGTAATACGGTAAGTAATCTTTCTTCAACACGTGCGCTGCGCGATGTGACTGAAAAAGCCGGTGGAAGCCACTTTGCATCTGCCGTTGGCGAAGTTAATGTGGTGGAAATGATGAAAGCTAAAAATGCAGTTATTGGTGGTGAAGGAAATGGCGGAGTCATTTATCCTGACATTCATTATGGCCGTGATGCTCTTGCAGGTATCGCACTTTTTCTGACGCATCTTGCAAAATATGGAAACACTGTTTCTATGCTTCGCTCGTCTTATCCTGATTATTTTATTTCTAAAAACAAGATTGAACTTACTCCTGAAATAAATGTTGATGGTGTTTTAGAATCTATTCAGGAGAAATATAAAAAACATAAAATAAATACTATTGACGGATTAAAAATTGAATTTGATAAAGAGTGGGTTCACCTACGGAAATCAAATACAGAACCTATCATCCGCATTTATGCAGAAAGTGACAGCATCACTACTGCCAATAATCTTGCTGAAAAAATTATTTCAGATATTAAAGAGTTAATTAGCCACCCTGCAAAAGTTTGACCCACATCACACTTAATCAATACTCAAACAATGAAAGTTTATTTTGACAATGCTGCAACAACGCCACTAAGACAGGAAGTTATTGAAGCCATGCTACCTGTAATGCAAAAGGTATATGGTAATCCATCATCCATCCATTCTTTTGGAAGGGAAATGCGATCGGCAATTGAGAAAGCACGAAAAACAATTGCTACATTATTAAAAGTTGCTCCGTCAGAAATATTTTTTACATCAGGTGGAACCGAGGCTAACAATATGGCTATACGTTGCACCATTCACGATCACAAAATTACACATGCCATTTCTTCTCCCATCGAACATCATGCCGTTACGCATACTTTGGAAGATTTAGAAAAAGAAGGTATCATTAAACTTAGCTGGGTAAAACTTAACGATAAAGGCGAAGCCGACTATGAGCATCTTGAAGAATTACTAAAAAACAATCCACGTTCATTTGTATCATTAATGCATGCCAACAATGAATTGGGAACTGTTAATAATATTTACCTCATAGGTGAATTATGTAAAAAATACAATGCAATTTTTCACTGCGATACAGTGCAGACAATGGGTCATATTCCTCTGGATATATCAAACCTGAATGTAGATTTTTTCACCTGTGCTGCGCATAAATTTCATGGCCCCAAAGGTGTAGGCTTTCTTTACATCAATCACAAACTAAAGATACACCCGTTAATTACAGGCGGTGCACAAGAGCGCAACATGCGTGGTGGAACAGAAAACGCTTATGGTATTGTTGGTATGGCTAAAGCATTGGAGTTGGCTTATGCAGAATTAGACGAAGAACGCAAACATATATTAGGTTTAAAAGAGTATATGAAGCAACAGCTACTGGATGAAATTCCAGGAGTGAGTTTTAATGGAGATGTGAGTGAAAATAGTTTATTTACTGTACTCAATGTTTCATTTCCACCTTTTGAAGGAAAAGACATGTTACTTTTTAATCTTGATATTTCAGGTATTGCAGCATCAGGCGGCAGTGCCTGTTCATCAGGTAGTGAGATTGGTTCACATGTATTACGTGGAATTAATTCTGACCCTGAAAGACCTGCTGTCCGTTTTTCTTTTTCGCGCTATAACACAAAAGCTGAAATTGATTTCTGTATGGATAAACTTAAAGCATTGTTTGTGGTAAAGGCTGCAGTAAAATAAACTTTCTTAACGCTTATTTTTGAGTTTTCATTGCTGAAAATTTGTTAATCTGACTTGTTAGTATTATTATTGCTAACAATAAAACATCAAGCAATGAAAAAAGAACTAACTATAGCAGTTGTACTGTTAATGGCGTTTTTTAATGCCACCGCTCAAACAACATGTACAGTACAAGCTTCAGTAACCTACTCTGTAGGTTCACAAGGGCGATGTGCCGGAAAAGATGTCATTCTGGAATCCTTCCCTAATAATTTTACTACAACCTATCAATGGACATGCCCAAACAACAACTGTCCACCAAATTTTAACTACAATGCAAGCAATGGTTCCTTTATATCTGCAAAAGATTTGTCTAACAATGGATATTATGTTGTAACGGCTACGGACAGTAGCGGTTGTGTGGCAGTAGATAGTGTTTTGGTTGACTCGTACGAAATTCCTTTTGCCGGTGTAAGTATACAGGCATTGGGGGTTTGTCCTGGCGATACTATTATTTTTTGTGCAACAGATACTTCAACTACCAACACAATTATAAGTTACTTGTGGGACAACGGAGACACAACAGAATGTGTCTATGGCTATCAATCCACAATGAATTACCCTTGTCCACCGTGCATTGTTACCAATCAGTTAGGTTGCGCATCCACCAACTCCATTATTTGGAATGTCATGGCTGTTGAAGACTTTCCCGATACCACTATCAACATTAATGGCAGCTTAACATTTTGCCATGGCGACAGTGTTGAGTTATGTTCCATTGCAGGTTCTCTCACAAGCACTTTTCTCTGGTCGAATGGGTCTGCTCTTAATTGTACTACCATTGATAGCAGTGGCAATTATTTTGTTGTAATCACAAATTTGTCAGGTTGTTCAAGAAGCAGTGCCCCTATATCTGTAACTGTTTATCCGGAGCAAATGGCACAACTTACCTTTTCTGCAGCCAACGACACCCTTCTATCCAACATAAATGGCAGTAATTTCATCTGGTATTTTTCTGTTGATGGAATAACTTATTCCGACATTCCTTCAGCATTCAACTACATGCCTGTCAGCACCAATGGTTATTATTTTTTAACTTTTACAGATACCAATGGTTGTATGGCTTTTTCAGACACCATTTCCCGAACTGTTGGATTAGCCGATTTACAAAGTTCTTTGAACCTTTATCCCAATCCGGCCACAGATGAAATAGTTGTTGACTTAACACAACTCAATATTTTAACCAATGCTACAGTTGAAATTTCTGATATGTATGGACGCAAAATAATATCATTGCCAATAAACAAAAACATAAAACATAAAATTGATATCAGCCGTTTAACCAAAGGCCTTTACACGCTACATATTAATGCCAATACCTTTAGCAATAGCAGATTATTTGTCAAGCAATAATGTTTCTACGGACTATTCAAATCTCCATCCATCAGGATAGACTGTACGTGTGTGTTTTCTTGTTTTAGCTACAGAACGAAGAATAGTAAACCGTGATGTGTTCCCTTTTATAGAACGCAGTGTTTTAATATCTTCAAGTAATGAAACCTGACTGTCATTTTGTGGCTTGAACAGATTCATGCAGAAATATGTATTCAACATTTTATTACTGTGTTTATTTTCTCAAGGCAATTTAAAAGCCACTAAACTCCAAAACATATTAAGTTGGGTGAATGTCTGAAAACGAAAGGTAAACTAATGCGTTTTTTCAGTTGAAAAAACGCTTAGAAATTCACTAATCCTGCATCGGCTTGTTTGTACATGTTTTCAGAAATAGAAGTGTTCAGGTCGCGAAAAAAGTAAACACCACCCCATGCATAAACGACTTTACTATAAAGCACTGTTTTATTGCCTTTAGTAACCCACACATTGTAAACAGTTTTTTTGTCCTCTGCAATTTGTTCTCTTCTTACTGAAACATTTTCGGGAGGTTCGGGTGCTGTATGAACTACTACCTCTTTTGGTTTTTCAGGCAAAGGCTTTTCAGCAGCTTTAATAACTACCGGATGTGACTCAGCAGGAGCCTCTACCGGTGACTGGTCAGAGCCCTTTGTTAAACTAATTTTATTTTTAATAGCATCATTGCCAACAGTCAGGTCTATATCTGATTTTTGATCTGCACCTTTTTCTCTGTCGAGATTACCTTCGGGATCATCACTTCCTCCACCTTTTGTTGGCTTTAGCGGTTGGTCTTGTCCACCAGTAGCTAAAGCATTTTTGGTGGCATTTTTAGACTCATTCTTCGCATCATCATCCTTTCTTTTTTCTTTTACAGCAACCGGTTCTTCCTGTGGTGCAGTTTTGGTTTTTTCTTTCTGCGGTTTTACTTCTTCTGCCTTAGGTTTGTTTGCAACTAAAGTACTGTCTTTGGCAGGTTTGGGCGGATTCTTTTTAAACTCCTTCTCTGCTTTCTTCAAATCATCTTCTGCCTTTTGAATTGCCGACTGAATTGACTTGGTGTAATCAGTATCGTAATCAAACTCATCAAACCTTTTTGAATAAGTAATTTTCGCAACAGGTTGATTAAAAACAACAATATTTACGCCTTCATATTGCTTCATCAACACTACCGTAAAGGGATAGGATTCAAAACCCTGTTCAATCCTTTCTTCATCGGCACCTGTTGTATTAATATTTATCTTTTTTGTGATGTATCCAGGCTTGTTAAATGATAAAATATAATCTGCCCCTATTTCAAGATTTAAAGTATAGGATGACTGGCCTGGCAGTGTTTCTATTGACTGACCATCACGCTGCAAAACCATGTAGGCATCGCTTAAATTTCCTCCTCCATCAATCTTAAACTTAGCATTGATGGTTAATGTCTTCTTTGTCTGTGCAGTGGAATCGCCATATATAAACATGAAGATAGTGAGAAAAAGCCCTACAGGAACTAAATGAATTCTTTGCCCAATGCCAAACATTTGTAATTTTATTCCGTTAAAAAAGCATCAATACCGATACAAAATTAGTTAATAGTTTAAACGATAGTCCTAATTTCTGAATAAGAATGTGCGTGGTTTACGATAAAATCAATAAAGAGTTCAGTAAAAGAAGAAAGTTTTTTCTTTTGCTTCTCATACTTAGTGTTTTTTCACCTGCAATCAAAGCACAGGAAAACATTACAGTACAACAAACGCTCGACTATATTAATCAGAAATTTGGTGGGAAATATGTGGTATCTATCAACTATGGTGTCCTAATAGCAAGTTATTTTGACGGAGAAACTAAATACAGGGAGGACCAATCGTCTATAAAAGAACTTGATGCCAATAAGGTTTACTACAATGCTAAAGCAGGCATGTTACTTATCAACTGTACCAATCCACAAAAGAAATGTGTCACCCGTGAGTTCTTAGGCAAAAGACTTTTTTACAGCCGCATAAGTTTTCCTGTTTCTTATGGACAAAAAACCAACGATGGATTGGTAAAAGCTTTTCAACATTTAATACGTTTGATAAATGATAAAAATTATGAAAATTCAGAACCTTTTGAATAATGCTAAAATATTGTTCATTGTATTGTTGTCCGGCTTTTGTTTTCAGGCAAATGCACAGGTTGACTCAGCTGATTTTAAAATGCGCATTGACTCACTGATGAATCAGGGTAAAATAAAATTTAATAATGGTAAATATCAGGAAGCATTGTTGGACTACACCTACGTGGCAAACATGGATGTTGCAAATGTAAATGCAATTTTACAACAAGGATTTTGCAACACAATCTTAAAAAAATATACTGAAGCTATTGGCAACTTTACAGATGTAATTTTTTATGAACCTAATCATGAATGGGCTTATGTTTCAAGAGGCAGTGCATATAATAAAATTGAAAAGTATGATAAAGCCATTGTAGATTTTAATAAAGCATTAGAGCTGAAACCTGAAGATGCAGAAGCATATAACAACAGAGGTTTTGCCAAAAAAATGCTTGGCGATATTAAAGGTGCATGTGAAGATTGGAACAAATCAAAAAAATTAGGCAATGAAGAAGCAAAAATCATTCTTAAAAACAATTATTGTAAATGATCAGAATGCGTGAATTTGTTTTTTTAATACTGATTGGTGCAGTGGTACTTTTTTCTGCTTTCAAAACTAAGCAGGATGGAAAAGACTACGGACAATGCTTACAAAAAGTAAATAAAAAATTTGGTGCCGAAACATTATCATGTCCTGCATCAACAAAACCTTATAAAGTTTGGTTTGTAAATACATGTAACGATACACTTGCCGTTAAATTAGCGGTTCAGGAAAAATCAAAACGCTGGCGCACTTTTACAAGAACACAGCTTTTGCCGGGAGACACCATATCAGGCTATGCCTGCACAGGCGTTGGAAAATATCTTTATTACACAAAGCAATACAAAGACAACTCTGTGGACTTGCCTTCTGACGAAGTTATTGACAGCAGTAATCAGGAGTAGTTGCTTTTTTTGTTTTCCATAATTTCAGGTATTATAATTAAAAACAATTGGTGATTTGGGTTGAACAAAGGCCTAAATACTTTCAACATCAACACACATACTTGCAAGTAGAATGTGTCAATAATACTTGCTATCCGGTAAATCAAAGTTAATGAAATAAATTATTTAAAATACTTTTTGCTATTTCTATTAAATTTTCTTATACATTTACATTCAACTTTAAGCCGTATTAAACATGAAAAAGATTGCCTTATTTATTACATTGCTTTTTTGCAATACAACACTATTTGCCCAAAATACTTTCGAAAAAATTATTGATACATTGGGTAGTGGTGGTGCCAATTGCATTCAGGAAACTTATGATGGTGGGTATATTTATGGTGGTGTATGTTCATTAAATGGCAACGATGCCATTATAGTAAAATTAGATTCAATTGGAACTATTGAATGGGTAAAAACATATAGTGGCCCAAGTATTGAAGGAGTACTTTATTTAGAGCAAATTCCAGACAGTGGTTATATGGTGAATGCTCTTTATGATGGAGGAGCAAATTCTAAAAGCTGGCTTTTGCGACTTGATGCAAATGGTGATACACTATGGACTAAAACCTTTTCTGTTGGAATAGGACCAACACTACCACCGCAGCAAAACAGTATGGCTTCTGTTAATAATGTTATTTATGGGTTGTCTGGATATTACATACCTCCGTCTTTTATGCCGGATATTTTCTTTATATCAGTAACCGGAAATGGGTTTTTACTTTCGAGTAAAGTATATACAACTCCTTTTAGCTCTGATGGCGGCTCAATATGGAAAACTCATGATGGTGGCTTTATTATGGCAGGTGAGATAGGCACACCATCATTCCATTCTGATATTTATATGATTCGCACCAATACTTATGGGGATACTTTGTGGACAAAATCGTACGATCTTTCCTATCATGAAGTAGCTCAAGATATTAAACAAACCAATGATAGTGGTTTTGTGATAACAGGTTACGTTGAAAACACAGCAACATTTCAATATAATATTGGTATTATTAAAACTAATGCTATTGGAGATACCCTTTGGACAAAACTCTATGGCGATACAATTAGCTGTGGAGGAAGTTCTATTTATCAAACTAACGATGGAGGTTTTATCTTAACCGGAGTTTTTGCAGGAGACATCTATTTATTAAAAACAGATAGTAATGGCGATTCGCTTTGGTCAAGACGCTTTGGTCAGTTAAATACCGGTGACTTTAGTTTTTTTGTCAGACAAACCAAAGATAACGGATACATAATTGGCGGGCAAGGTATTGTCAATGGCATTGGTGGTTCTTATATAATTAAAACAGACAGCATGGGCAATGTAAACTCAGGCACAGGCATTGCAGAAGTAAATAATCCATTTAAGTTTAACATTTATCCCAATCCATCTTCAGGAAATTTTACTATTCAGGTTAAAGGGCTTCCACAAAAAAATACGGAGCTTAAAATTTACAACCTCATGAATCAATGTATATATTCATGCAGGTTAAGCAATAACGTAAAGGAGCAAATAGACTTAAGCCATCTGCCCAATGGAATGTATGTTGCAACAATAATGGTGAACAACAAAATGGTTTCGCAGAAAATAAGTATTTATAAATAACATATTATTTAAACTACAAAAACCAAACAAAATGAAAACGTTAACACAAATTGCAATCTTTATGTTTGCTGTTTGCACAACAGGGTTGTCGCAAACAACACAAATGAACAACTGGTACATTGCACCAAATAGAATTAACATGACAGTGCCAAATCCTTTTCCTGCCGCCATTAGTCCTGCAATTGGTAGCACTACCGCTGCTACCGCTTTACATGTTGCCAACGGTTTTTACGATAATACAAGCACAGGAGACTTATTGTTTTATATTGCCGATGGAACGGTTTATGATTATAACAACACTAAAATAGGTGCTATTCCAAACGGAGGTGCAGAAATTGCTGTTGTGCCTTTTGGCAACAATGATTACTGTCATAAAAAGTTCAATATTTTTACAACAGCCGGTGGACTTATTTATCCTGTTGCACTATGGAAAACAGTGCTTGATATGAATAGCTATTCCTTATCATCACTGCCAATAGACAGCGTGCCATTCGGCTCAGAATTTGGTGCCATTGCTGTAGGCAAAGTCATTGACACGGCTAATAATCGTTATCTTTATTTCTTAGGTGGCTCAGGATTTATTAATACCACAGGAGGATTGATTAAAAAACTAATTATACACAATGATGGCAGTGTTAGTAGTTCTGTTCCTGTTTATCCTACCTCAGCCAATCCTAATTATAATGCAGGTGGAGAAGTTTTTTCAAAAGAGCTTGAATTGTCGCCCGATGGAAAGTGGCTTGCCTGGGCAAGCTATGCATTAGTAACACATCAATCCGGTCCACAGTACCGCTACCATCTGATAGAATTGGATGGCAGTGGAGACTATATTAATAATTCCTATAAAAAATTCAATATTCCAAATTACTCAGGGAATAATATAAGTGGCTTTAGAGGTGTAGAATTTTTTCAGCCAGCAAATGCAACAAAACTTTTTATGGGTGCAGGCACTGATGGTGTTTTTTATATTAATCTGCCATGGTCAAATTGGTCAAACTATCCAACTCCTCCTCCCTCAACTGATTTCACTCGGGTCGTTAACTCAAACACACCAAATAATTTTGGATTTTCTCAAATAGAATTGGCACATAGTAATAATGGATTTATGTATGCAGTTGCTGACCCCGGTTCAATAACTAATAATGTAGGTGCTTTTAATCCTTATGCAAATACGCCACAAATTTTACCAAGTCCAAATTCCTTTCCCTTATCCAACCCCCCCTACGATTTATACAATCTTGGAGGCGTAAACCCAAACAGTACAATGTACACATTACCCGATCAAATAGATGGGCAGGATTACAGTTTAATAACATCAAGTCCAATACCGCATGTAATAACTACTAACACCATTAACTTTCCGGATAATTCCAGCATTAATCAAAATGCTACATGGAGTTATGGTGCAACAAATAATCCATTAGGAGCGTCAACACCAATCTATGTGCTTAACGAATTGCGTGTTAAACAAAATTCCAACCTCACCATCAATGGCATGATGTTTAAATTCAGTCCCAATGCTAAAGTTATTATTGAGCCGGGCAGCACTTTAACTTTGGATGGTGGTGCCGTTTTAACATCAGACTATTTAGAAGACCCTTGCCTTATTCCTTACACCTGGCAAGGAGTTGAAGTGTGGGGCAATCAGAACAATCAAAGTCAGAATATTGTTCCATCGGTTGTCGGTAAACTAATAGTAAACAATGCAACAATAGAATATGCAGTGTGTGGCGCACGTGCACAAAGAAACTATGGCTCTTATGTGAATTTACACAGAGGCGGAATAATTATTGCCACTGCAGGTGCAAAATTTAAAAATTGTTTAATGGATGTTGAGTTTTTGCCTTATCAGAATATTTATAATGGTATTGAATATTCAAACAAAAGTTATTTTGCAGGAGCTACCTTCGAAAATAACATAAAATATGTTTTTCAAGCCACGCCTATACATGCTCATATTGATGGCTGTTTCGGAATAAGATTTGTAAATTGCGATTTTATAAATTTTAATTCGCAAGCTATGTTTGATATGTTGAGCATGGGAATTAAATCGTTAAATGCAAACTATACTGTTTCTGATGGATGTACATTTCTAAACCTGTTTCATGCTATAGATGCTAAAAGAACAGCCGGTAACAATTCAATTACTGTTTTGGGTTCCACCTTTACAAATAACCAAACGGGCATTTATGTCTATAATATCAATAATCTAAAATTGCAATCAAACTATTTTTATATTGGCAACAATTTTAAAACAGGAGCAAACGTACAGCTTGGCATTAGTACCATATTTTGTAGTGGTTTTACAATAGAGGAAAATCATTTCTTTCGTTCAAATCCAAATATTGCTACGGTGTTTAAGTATGGAATATCAACAAATAGTTGCGGGCAGTCTGCCAATCAGATTTATAAAAATTATTTTACAGATATGAGTATCGGAAATTATTCAACCGGAATCAATCGCAACCCGATTGATACAAGATTAACAGGCCTTCAATATCTGTGCAATGAGAATACCTCAAACGATAATTTTGATTTTTTTATTTCAGGAAAAGGAAGTCCATTTTCAGGAATAAGACTTTTGCAGGGTACATCAAAAATCTCTGCCGGAAATATATTTTCATATACCGGGCTAACAGGAACTTTTACTGATATTAATAATGTTACAGCAGTGGCTCTCAGTTATTATTTCGATCAGTCAAAAGCGCCTCAGTATTATAACTCTCAAGTTGCTCCAATTCTTGCTGCATTCTCCAACACATGTCCCTCGCATATTTGTCAAAATTGTAATGACTTATTGACTAATGGCGAAATTCAGCAAATGACAGATAGTTATGATTCGTCAGAGACGGCATTCTTAAATTTACTTTACTCGTATAATCAGCTATTAGATGGAGGTAATACAAATATACTGCTCAATCAGATTCAACAAAGTTGGTCAAGCAATGCGGTAGATTTGCGCGACCATTTGATGGGAATATCACCTTACGTTTCTGCCGATGCATTACGTGAGGCTGCCGGTCAGGATATAATGCCACCGGCCATGCTGTTGATGGTTTGTTTGGCAAACCCCGATGCTACAAGAGATGAAGCACTACTTGAATTTATGCAATACAGTATTGTAAATTCCTTGTCACAATATATGGTTGATTTAATCAGAGCATCGTGGGATGATGGTACGCCACGCACAGCAATTGAAAATATGCTTGCAGATTATAATTCACAAATGGCAGTTATTTCAGATAGGCTGCTTTCTGATTTATATGCTAAAATGACATTAGATATGGATAGCATTATTATTGGTGACACAACAGATTATTCCAGACAAATAATTTATTGGCTAACCCGAGCACAAACATTAACTGCAAAATACGACTTAATAGAAAATTATCTGGCCGCAAACGAATTGACATCGGCAGAGTTGGTTTTAAGTTCTATTCCTGTTGATTTTACTTTGAGCGATGATCAACAGAATGCATATAATGACTACTGCTATTTTTATAGTTTTAGAAATCAACTGCAACAAGACAGCTCTGATTTGTCTATGTTAGATTCAACACAAATAAATCAGCTGATGAGTTTCGTTCAAGGAGAGTTGAGTTTTGCAAAAGGCATGGCACAAAACGCATTATGTTTCTACTATGGAATGTGCAGAGAAGATGATTATTCAACAGAAGAAGCAAGCAACAGAATAAGGTATCATGGCAATACACCAAAATCAATAAACACAAACACCACAGCAATGAATGTGAGGATTGAAGTTGTGCCAAACCCTGCAAGTCAAACAACAACTTTTAATTATTTTATACCAACAATAAAGGAACAAATTGTATTGTCTGTATTTGATATGTCAGGCAAGGAGCTAAAGCAATTTACTGTTTCTGATAAACAAGGTACCATCAAATGGGACTTAGGAAATGTTGGTAGCGGCCTCTACTATTACACCGTTAAAGACGGGGAAACTAAAATTGCCAAAGGCAAAATAACCGTTAAAAAATAAAATTGTCTTTACCAAACAAAAGCGGCTGCTCTGAATCAGAGCAGCCGCTTTTGTTATTCTACAACAATCAATTCCCCATAATCTTAGAATACTTAGTTCCGTTTGCAGGATCAATTTCATTCAGTAGATTGCTGACTTTTACTTTTTGATCGGGATAGGCTCCTGAATATATGTTTACAATCTCATCGGCTTTAGCATAAAACAAAGTTTGCAATAACAACGAACCCGGTTTTTCTTTATGTACGGACATTAACAGGTCAAGGCTTTCAGAAATTTGTGATAATCCATCATCTTTTTTCTTTGCCATTACGTCAAGTCCTTTCAGATGAAATTGATAAAACATTTCGTGATAAGGTTTAAAAACAGGATTAGTCATATTTTCAGAAAGCCAGTAGCGGTTTTTAGTACCCTCAAAAGCACGCCATCCTGCTTCTCGTGCATTCTGCATATTGTTTACTATAGTTTGTGCTCTTGCAAAATAAGGTGCTCCGCCATACAATGAAAAGCTGTCATAGTCCACACCAAGTATAATGTTTGCATAAAATGCAAGTACTGCTGTCAGATTTGGATTGCTTCCATTCTCACTGAATTCCAGCGGTTGATATTCGATATACTTAAACTGAAAATTATCGTCATTAAAATTTAACGTTGGTGAGTTATATGATGTTTGAAAAACAGGTCGTCTTGAAGTTACCTGTATGCTTCCTTTATACTCATCATTTGAAACGCGCTCGTTAATTGTTATTGTAACTGAGCATTCTATTCTTTCCTGATTCAGATATTTATCTGAAGTCCATTTGGTGTTATTCATAAATTCAAAAATAGATTGCTGCAGTGTTTCAAAAACCTTTTTATCTACATTCTGAATTTGTGGCGCCATCACATTTACCTGGCAGTTGAGTTCTTGTGCCTGAACAATATTCAGGCTCATCATCAATATTATAAAACCGAAAATTTTCTTCATTGCACTAAAGTAATTATTTTCTCAACAATGTCTGATGCAACTGCATCTTTTGACTTTTTTTCAAATGGTGTTGTCACAAGGTTTTTATCAATGATGGTGATGCGGTTAAAATCTGAACCAAAAACCTGATTTGTTTCTTCCAATTTATTGAGAACGATAAAATCGAGGTTTTTATTTTTCAGCTTTCGCTCTGCATGCTGTGTTTCATCATTTGTTTCTAAGGCAAATCCCACTAACAACTGACCTTCTTTTTTCAGTTTGCCCATTTCTGCTGCAATGTCCTCTGTAGGCACTAACTGAATATTTAGTCCTTCACTACTTTTCTTCTTTATTTTTTGCTCAGAAAAACCTTCTGGTTTAAAGTCTGCAACAGCAGCAGCCATGACCATAATGTTGGCATCAGGTTGTGTTTGTTTACATGCCTTAAGCATATCAGCAGCTGAGGTAACATGGATTACCTTTATTGACTTATTCAAATTTCCTAAACTAACTGATGGTCCTGAAATTAGAATTACTGATGCGCCTTTAGCTGCTAAACAGTTTGCAACAGCAACACCCATTTTGCCAGATGAATGATTTCCAATAAACCGAACAGGATCCAACGCTTCCTGAGTAGGCCCTGTAGTCACAACAGCCATTTTGTTTCGCAAAGGTAACGATGGATTAAAGTAATTGATTACTTCCTGCACAATATCTTCAGGCTCTGTCATGCGACCTTTGCCTGTAAGTCCGCTGGCCAATTCGCCACTCTCCGGTCCGATAATTTTAATATTGTTTTTAGCAATAATCTCAAGGTTTTTCTGAGTTGAAGCATGCTTAAACATGTCCACATCCATTGCAGGTGCCACCATAACTGTATTGCGACATGACAAAAAAACTGCAGTCAATAAATTGTCGCAATTCCCATTAGCAAATTTTGCCAGTGTGTTGGCTGATAGTGGCGCTACAAGAAAAATATCGCACCACAATCCTAATTCAACATGGTTATTCCATGTAGAATGATCTTCTGAAGTAAATGTCTGAAGTGCTTCGTTTTTTGAAACAGTTGCAAGTACAAGAGGTGAAACAAAATCTTTAGCGGCAGCTGTAATAATTACTTTAACAGATGCTCCTTGTTGAACCAATTGCCGGACTAATTCAGGTGTTTTGTAGGCTGCAATGCTTCCTGTAACACCAAGCAGGATTTTTTTTCCCTGCAACATGGTTTTAATTTTCTGCGCTGTCTTTGTTTTCTTCTTTTGCAGGACTACGGAAATAGATTTTATCATCTAAAAAGTCCTGAATGGCAACCAATGTTGGCTTTGGCAGACGCTCATAATATTTAGAAATCTCAATCTGCTCGCGGTTTTCAAAAACCTCATCCAAAGTATCCGTTGAGGAGGCAAACTCACTTAGTTTATCGTGTAATTCTTCACGGGTTTCGGCAGCAATATGATTGGCACGCTTTGCAATGATGGCAAGACTTTCATAAATATTTTCAGTCTTTTTTTCAAAGTCAACCACATCGCGGGTTACTGTTGTTTGTGCTACGTTTCTGCTATTCATTGTTTTAATCAATTTACAGTATGATAATCTTTTAATTTTTCTTCGGCTGCCGACATTATCCGGCTTGCTTCTTTCTTATATTCCGTTTCAGGAAATATCTCTATCAGCTTATTATAATGATCTATAGTACTCTTGTAACGCTCTTCCTTTTTCGATTCTATGCTGTTTTGAGCATAGAGATAAGCCGATTTCAGCGACAAAAATAAGCATTCTTCCTGATATTTGGTAGTTGGAAAATCCTTCACCACGTTTTCAAACGCAACAATAGCCGATTTATACTCTTCCATTTTATAGTAAAGCATTGCATTATCCCATGCCTTTACTTCGAGTTTACTTCTTAATTCATCAATATACTTATTACATTCTGCAACACGCTGACTTGTTGGATATTTATTAATAAATAACTGAAACTGTCTGATGGCATCGAGGCTGCTTTGCTGGTCGAGACTTGAAGGTGGTGAGTCTAAATAGTAGCAATAAGCATTATAGAACAAAGCATCTTCTGCTTTGGCACTCATTGGAAATGTCTGTGCAAAATTATTAAAATGATAAGCTGCACTGGTATAATCACCCGTGTAGAAATAGCTTAAACAATAATAGTAATAAGAACTTTCAGCTTTATCAGTACCTTTAAGCACGACTATTAACTCTTCAAAAAGCTGCAGTGCATTATAATACTTTTTGTTTTCGAAATATTTTACGGCAGCATCATACTTCATGTTCATATCGCCACTTTTACGAATGCGATTAAACTTACTGCATGAGCCTATGGTCAGCACCAAGGCCATTAATAGGAAATAAACCGATAGACGATTTTTCATAAGCGTGCAAAAGTAACCAAAACACTGATATAATGCTGCGTTTTTCTGAAACCCTTTATATTGATACTCAATTGTTAAACAATTATTAATAAAACGAATGTTTTCTTTAATTTAGACCCTTTATTTAAAATTCATAAAATCAAATCAATCTATGTTAAAACGATTTCTCTTTATTTTAATGTTGTTTACTACAACAATCGCCATGGCGCAAACAGACTTTCGCCTGATGTTTTTAGGTAAAGCTGTTTTACCCACAGAAAACTTAAACTCATTTATTCAGGAAAAAGTATCCGAAAACGATATTTACAATGGGTATTACTATCGCATCATACAGTTTTATTCAGTACCGACTCAAGCTGAAAAAGCTGCAATCGAAACTGCAGGAATTAAATTGTTGGAGTACTTACCAAAGAATGCTTTTAATGCAGCAATTCCTATTGGGCTTAACAAACAATTACTCTCAGGATTTAATGTTAGAAGTGTAACCAATCAATCCTCTGAACAAAAACTTTCTGTCAGCATGTTAGGCGATTATCCTGCCTATGCTGTTCCTGCAGCAGGAATGGTTGATGTGCGACTTCAGTTTCAGAAAAATATTTCAATACAGGAAGCACAGCTAATTGCTGCTTCTTATGGTAAAGTTTTAAGTTCAACTGAAATAAACAATATGGTTGAAGTGCGCATGCCGCAGCAATCAGTTGCCTCTGTTTTACAACAGCCCTGGTTGTTTTTTATTGATTTAACCTCACCACCATCTGTTAAAGATGATTTGGAAGGACGTAGTTTACACCGTAGCAATGTCATCAACAACGACTTGCTTATGGGTCGCAAATACAATGGAAGTGGAGTAGCCGCAGCATTGGCCGATGATGGTTTTGTTGGTCCGCATATTGATTTTACTGGACGAATTACCAATTATTCTACAAATACCGGTCCTTCTCATGGTGATATGACAGGCGGAATTCTTGCCGGTGCAGGTAATTTAAATCCTGCATATCCCGGTATGGCCAATGGTGTTCAGTTGCATGTTTTTGATATTGGAAATTATCCCCAAATTATTGATGCTGTTGCTAACTATAACAATCTTGGAACTGTGGTGGCTTCAACAAGTTACTCGCAGGGATGTAATGAATATACCACCGACACACAATTTGGAGATCAAACTATTCATGACAATGGACAACTTGAGTTTGTTTTTTCGGCAGGAAATAACAATGGCGCCAATTGTGGCTATGGTGCAGGTGGTAACTGGGGAAATATTACAGGCGGATATAAGCAAGGAAAAAATGTTATTGCTGTAGCCAATCTTGATGCATTGGAAGTTATTGATCCATCAAGCAGCATTGGCCCTGCTTCTGACGGACGTGTTAAACCTGATATTGCTGCTAATGGTCGCGACCAAATGTCAACAGATGAAAACAACACCTATCAGGTGGGGGGTGGTACTTCTGCTGCCTGTCCCGGAATTGCAGGTATCTGCACTCAACTTATTCAAGCCTATAAACAAATTAATTCTGCTTCCGATGCACCAACTGCTTTGATTAAAGCTTGCTTGCTCAATGGTGCTGAAGATATCGGAAACCCCGGTCCTGATTACAAATATGGTTGGGGAAGAGTAAATGCACTTCGCGCTGTTACTACAATTGAAGATGCACGTTATTTTACTGACAGTATTAATCAGGGTGACTCATTGACTTATTCAATTAACGTTCCTGCAGGTACTTCTCAAATGCGTGTTATGGTTTATTGGCATGATGTAGGTGGATCTCCTGCTTCTTCGACTTATCTTGTTAATGATATTGATATGCAGGTTACAGACCCTTCTTCTGTAAGTTGGAATCCATGGATACTTGATCCCACACCAAATGCAGCCAACCTGAATGCCCCTGCTACAAGAGGTATTGACCATCTGAATAACATGGAACAAGTTACATTAGACAATCCTGCTGCAGGCAGCTATATTGTTTCGCTTAAAGGTTTTGCTATTCCACAAGGACCACAAACTTATTATGTAGTTTATGAGTTCAGAAATGATGACATAACTGTTACCTATCCAATGGGAGGAGAAGGTTTTGTTCCCGGTCATCCTGAAATTATTCGCTGGGATGCATTGAAAGGCCTCGGATCATTTGATGTAGAATATACCACTGATAATGGTACTACATGGAACAACATAGCTACTGTAAATCAGAATACATTACAATATACGTGGAATGTGCCTAATAACATTGCCACAACCGGTGATGCCCGAGTTCGCGTTACAAGAGGTAGTGTTTCCGGTTTGTCCGACACAACATTTACCATCATTGGTATTCCACAAAATTTAAATGTTATTTACTCTTGTCCAGACTCAATTAAAATTGGTTGGACAGCAGTGAGTAATGCTGCATGGTATGAAGTAAGTATGCTAGGTGCAATGTATATGGACTCTGTGGCAACAACAACAAACAACAGTTATGTCTTTACCAATCTTACATCCTCTAACACCTATTGGTTTAGTGTGAGAGCAGTGATGGCTAATGGCAATAAAGGCCGCAGGGCAAATGCTATTGAAAAACAACCCGGCATTTTCAATTGTCCAAACATTCCTCCTTTTGTGCAGTTTAGTGCAAACTTCAATGTTGGTTGTACAAGCAAAACTTTCACTTTTACTGATCAAAGTTCTAATGCACCTTCAAGTTGGAACTGGACTTTTAACCCCAGTACAGTGACATTTGTAAACGGGACATCAGCAACATCACAAAATCCACAAGTACAGTTTAACGCATCCGGCACTTACGATGTAACCTTAGATGCTACCAATGGTATAGGAACATCAAGTTCAACACAAACTGCAATGATTAATATTCTTGCTCCTTCATTACCACCAATGACACAAGATTTTCAGGCAACAGCATTCCCTCCGGCAAACTGGACTATTGAACCATCAAATATTAATTATACCTGGCAAAAATCTGCTCTCATTACAGGATCGGCAGGCACTTCTACTTATGCTGCCCGCTTCAACAATTTTTCCTATAATAGTTCAGGAGCAGAAGACGGTTTGATAAGTTATGAAGTAAGTTTATCCAATGCAGTTGCTGCACTTTTAACCTTTGATGTTGCGTATGCACAATATTCAAGTGTTTATGAAGATGGGTTGCGCGTTGATATTTCAACTGACTGCGGAAATACCTGGGTTGCATCCGGTTACTTAAAAATCGGAGCGGCTCTTGCCACAACAGGAACCACAACCAGCAACTTTGCACCAAGTGCTGCCAATCAATGGCGCAATGATACTGTTTCATTGAGTGCATACCTTGGTCAGGATGTGTCAATAAAATTTGTAAACATTAATGACTATGGCAACTCCATGTACGTTGATAATGTAAACCTTGATATTACCACTGGGTTAACTCAATTAAACAACAGTGTTGGAACGTTGAGTATTTCTCCTAATCCATCTGACGGGAAATTTATTATTTACAGCAATCGAAGCTCACATGAGTCATATACCCTTACTATTTATGATATTAACGGAAAAGCTATAGCTAAAGATGAATTCCCGGCTAACAATAAAAGTCATGCTGTTGATATCAGCAATTTTGCCAAAGGAGTTTATTTTATAAAAGTTGAAAGTCAAAACTCTGTGCAGCGTTTGAAAGTTATTTCCAGATAAGCATAATGCAATCAATAATAAACCGGTTGATAATTTCAGCCGGTTTTTTATTTAACCCTGTATTGTGCTGAAAAGCCGGGACATCAATAATTATCAAATCTATTCGTTAATAAAAAATAACAATTATTCATTCTGTCAGACTTTAATTTCATTTTTTTGCGTTTAAATTCTATCAAACAAAATTTAAGACAATTTTTTTAAAATAATGAACAAAAACAATTACTGCGTAATAATGGCCGGAGGCATAGGAAGCCGTTTCTGGCCAATGAGCAGAAATGCTTTTCCAAAACAGTTTCTTGACATTTTAGGAACAGGTCATACACTTTTACAGCAAACATTTAATCGTTTCAACAAAATTTGTCCTAAAGAAAATATCTATATCGTTACCAACGAAACGTATATTGATTTAGTAAAAAAAAATCTGCCGCAACTACCGGTAGAAAATATTCTGGGTGAACCACTAAGACGAAATACAGCACCATGCGTTTCGTATGCAGCATTTAAAATTGCAGCAAAAAATCCTGATGCCAATATTGTTGTTGCTCCATCTGACCATATCATCACCAAGGAAGATGCTTTTACTGAAGCTATTAATAAAGGACTTTCTTTCACTGCACAAAATGACTGCCTGCTTACCTTAGGTATTACACCAAGCAGACCGGATACGGGATATGGCTATATTCAGCTTGTAGATGAAAAACACAATGAAACAAATAAGATTTTCAAGGTTAAAACTTTTACCGAAAAGCCAAACCTTGAAATGGCTCGTTTTTTTCTGCAATCAGGTGAGTTTGTCTGGAATGCAGGAATATTTTTATGGAACCTGAAGTCAATATTAAAAGCCTTAAAAGAACATCTGCCTGAGATGTATCATTTATTCGAAGAAGGCAACAGTGTTTATAACAAAGCTGGCGAAGAAGCTTTTATTAAGACTGCTTACTCGCAATGTACAAACATCAGTATAGACTTTGGTGTGATGGAGAAAGCCAATAATGTATATGTCATGAGTGCTGATTTTGGCTGGAGCGACTTAGGTACTTATGGCTCACTTTATGAGCATATAACACACGATGCAAATAAAAATGCTGTGGTTGGAAAAAATGTAATGTTATACGATACTAAAAATTGTATTGTCAATATGCCGCATGACAAGCTGGTGGTATTGCAAGGCCTTTCTGATTATATTGTTGTTGAAGCAGAAAACATTTTATTGGTTTGTCGAAAGCAGGACGAACAACAAATACGTCAGTTTGTGAATGATGTAAAAACTGCTAAAGGTGAAAAATTTGTATAGTTGATTTTACTTCTTTCTCAAATGATAATTTTATACTGATTGCTTTAACATAGTGAAGCAGCAACTACAAAAGGCCATTGAAGTTAAAGTGTGTATTTACTGAACCAGCTTTTTATTTTCATCTGAATAACTCCAAAGAAAGCTTCTTTAAAAATTCCGCTGCTCATTTTTGATTTACCTTCGGTGCGATCGGTAAAAATTATGGGAACTTCGATAATTCGAAAGCCGCTGCACCAGGCAGCAAATTTCATTTCTATCTGAAAAGCATATCCCATAAATTTAATCTTTGACAAATCAAGTGTTTCAAGCACACTGCGTTTGTAGCATTTAAATCCTGCTGTTGCATCACGAACAGGCATGCGTGTAATCAGTCGTACATAAACACTGGCGTAATACGACATGATTACTCTGCCAATAGGCCAGTTTACAACATTCACACCATTGATATATCTAGAGCCTACTGCTACATCGGCACCACCATTTTTACAAGCATCGAGCAATCGCTGTAAGTCAGCAGGATTGTGAGAGAAGTCGGCATCCATTTCAAAAATATACTGATAGTTGCGCTCTAAAGCCCATTTGAAACCGTGTATATAAGCAGTACCCAAACCCATTTTTCCTTGCCGCTGAACCAAATGTAATGACTCCGGAAACTGAGGCATAAGTTGCTTTACCAAATCAGAAGTGCCGTCTGATGAGTTGTCATCAATAACCAATACATGAAAAGTATTCAGCAGATTAAAAACAGCTTTAATAATCTTTTGAATATTTTCTTTTTCGTTGTATGTTGGTATGATAACTAATGATTCAATCACACAATTTAATTTGAGTTCAAAAATATTATTCTCTGAAATGAGTAATTATAACAATATGTTAATTGACAAAACTATTCATCAATTATTTACCTGTACTACCAAAACCACCTGCACCACGATTGGTTTCTGACAACTCCTGTGTTTCTTTCCACACTACTCGATGATGTGATGCCACAACCATTTGTGCAATTCTTTCGCCATCATTTATTGTGAATGCTGCAGATGACAGATTCACTAAAATAACTTTTACCTCACCCCGATAGTCTGCATCAATTGTACCGGGAGTGTTTAATACAGTAACACCATGCTTTGCTGCAAGGCCACTTCTAGGTCTGATTTGCGCTTCATAACCAAGTGGCAACTCAATATAAATTCCTGTTGGTATAAGTGCACGCTCTAATGGGTTAAGCACTATGGCTTCTTTTATATCGGCTCTTAAATCCATTCCTGCTGCACTATTGCTTTCATATGCAGGAAGCGGATGCGATGATTTATTTATAATCTTTACTTCTGTATTGTTTTGCATTTTTTAATATTACACTATTTGCAAAAATATCGAATCTTGTCAAATATACATTCAATTCCTTCTGCCTATTGTATTCTGTTGTGATTCCACATTTTGTTTTTTAATTAACTCTCCTCTATTCATTCTGAATACAACAAACGGAAAAATAAAGAGTAAAATTATGTTGACAATCCATTTAACAGAACCCGGTAAATCAAGTTGATGTTGCAGATAAACTGAAAGTGAAAACAGCATTAGTGATAACAAAACATAAAACACATCATTCTTAACTTTATAAGGAATTGGATAATGTTTTTGCCCTGTGATGAAAGATACAATCATCATTGCAAAATAGGTAATGAAAGTAGCCCATGCAGCACCCATATATCCAAATGAAGGTATAAGAACAAACAGCAGAATTATTGTCAGTACTGCTCCGAAAATTGAAAAATATGCCCCATAGCGTGTTTTTTCTGTGAGTTTATACCACATACTTAAATTGTAAAACACACCAAGACAAAGATTAGCCAACAATAGTACGGGAACCACATCAATGCCTGATCTGAATTGCTCACCAATAAAAAGTTTAATGACATCAATAAACAACATTACCCCTAAAAAAATAAAAGAACAGGTAATAACAAACCAAGTCATTACCTTAGAGTATGTTTCCTTCTTGTCTTGTTTATCGTGCTGCGCAAAGAAAAAAGGCTCGGCAGCATACCGAAATGTCTGCACAAACAATGTCATGATGATACTAAGTTTGTAGCAAGCGCTGTAAATTCCCAAATCACGTAGAGCGTGATTGGCATCCGGAGCTAAGTATTTATAAACAGCACGGTCAAATGTTTCGTTAACCATACCAGCAAATCCTGCAATAAGCAATGGAAATGCATAATACAGCATTCGCTTAATTAACGCACTGTCGAGATGCCAGGTTAGATTGCTGAATTGCCGGTAGAGTAAAAGCATGGTTAATCCACTGGCTATGACGTTTGAGATAAACACATAGCCTACTCCAACTGTTGGAGAATAAAACGTAACTGCAAGTTGTGACAACAGACCATCATTGCCTTTAATCCATACAGGGCAGCCAACAAGAAAAAATAAATTCAAGCCTATATTAATCACAATTCCGGCAATCTTTAATAAAGCAAACTGCAATGCTTTGCCTTGTTGTCGCAATCTTGCAAATGGAATTGCAGTGATGGCGTCAAATCCAATAATTAATGCAAGCCAGATGATGTAATTTCCCTTTCCGGGATACTCAATAGTTGCAGCCAAAGGCGATGAGAAAAATATCATCAGCAACACCAGAATTGTTGTTGTATAAGAAACCAATGAAATACAGTTCTCATAAACTTTATTTTTATTATCTTCTTTCTGCATGAAATTAAAAAACGCTGTTTCCATGCCGTAGGTAAACAGTATCAGAAGAAATGCTGAATAAGAATAAAGTTCAGAAACCACACCATACTCTGCCGGAGAAAAAATGCGGGTATAAATAGGAACGAGTAAATAATTTAGCATACGCCCAACTATGCTACTCAGACCATAAAGTACTGTTTGACCGGCTAATTTTTTTATTCCACTCATGAGTCGGCTAAAGTAGCCGTTTTACAATTTATTTGCACTTACTACTGTATTTGAAATGGCTCACTGTGAATGACAGAAATTTCCCTGACAACAACCTGCCTTACTACCGACATGGGTGAACCGTTATGACACCATCTAATAAATTCTTTTATCTGCAATTCGCTACCTGTTGCCTCAATATAAACCGAACCGTCAGGACGATTACAGACAAAGCCGCAAAGGTTTAATCTACATCCTGTCTGCTGTGTATATTTTCTGAAAAATACACCCTGCACTTTGCCTATAATTTCAATTGCTACCGTCTTTCTCATTCAGCTAATAAACAATGAATTGCAATGTTAAGAAATTTGTTTACTCAGAGGATTTTTACCTTATCCACAAAATAATACTATTCACCTATAATTTTAAAACTTTTACCTATTACCTAAAAAGCGAATTATCAAACATTTTAGTTTTGGCACGTTAACTTATAAACCATAAATCATATAGTATGAAACGTTCAGTAGTAATTATTGGTATTTTACTTGTTGTTGCATTTATAATATACCGATTGTTTGCAGGTACCTACAACAGCATGGTAACTGCTGATGAAAATGTTAAAGGAAAATGGGCGCAGGTTGAGAACCAATACCAACAACGAATGGACCTTATTCCAAACTTAGTGAATACAGTTAAAGGTGCTGCAGAATTTGAAAAAGGTACTTTAACAGCAGTTGTTGAAGCACGTGCATCGGCAACACAAGTAAAAGTTGATCCTGATAAACTTACACCTGAAAACATTCAGAAGTTTCAGGAAGCACAAGGGCAATTAAGTACTGCATTAGGCCGCCTATTAATGGTGACTGAAAATTACCCGGTACTGAAGGCCAATCAGAACTTTCTTGAATTGCAGGCAACACTTGAAGGAACAGAAAGAAGAATTGCTGTGGCACGTAAAGATTTTAACGAGGCTGCACAACAGTTTAACACTTACATACGTAAGTTTCCTCAAACATTGCTTGCCGGCATGTTTGGGTTTTCATCAAAAGGTTATTTTCAATCTGATAAAGGTGCCAATAAAGCGCCTGAGGTTAAGTTTTAGTTATGGCCAACGCTGCCGATTACTTTTCTGATGAACAACAACTGTTGCTGAAGAATGCAATAGCACGAGCAGAAAAACATACATCAGGAGAAATCAGGATTTTTATTGACAGCAAAGTAAAGAGTGAAATTATTGACCGCGCAGCAGAAGTATTTGAAAACCTCAAGATGCATGAAACCAAACTTCACAATGGTGTTCTGATTTATGTTGCCATTGAAAACAGACAATTCGCCATCATTGGAGATAGTGGAATTCACCAATACGTAAGTCAGGGCTTTTGGGACAAGGTTAAAGAAGAAATGATTCCATTCTTTAAGAGAAAAGATTATACCGGTGGGCTATTGCATGCCATTGAAGAAACAGGTCAGAAACTTAAAATGTATTTTCCTGTGGCTAAGAATGATTCAGACGAACTTTCCAATGAAGTGGTTTTTGGTGATTAAAAAACAGGCACGTCCAATTTTATTATGGATGCTATTGTTGCTACAGGTTGCAATTGTTGGCAATGCACAACAAATTCCACCTCAAAGCAATCCACCCCGTTTAGTCAACGACTATGCCGGGGTCTTGAATGATGTTGATGAAAATCTTTTAGAACAAAAACTGGTACAATTTAACGATAGCACTTCTACACAAATTGCCATTGTATTAATTCGTAGTACCGGTGAATATCCTGTGGATGATTATGCAATTACACTTTTCAGAGATTGGGGTATTGGTCAGAAGAATAAAGATAATGGTGTGTTGATTTTAGCTGCTATGGAAGACAGGCGCATGACTATCATTACAGGCTATGGTGTTGAAGGTGCCTTGCCTGATGCCATTTGTAAAAGAATTATTGAGCTGAAGCTAAAACCCGCCTTCAAATCTCAACAATATTATCAGGGACTTGATGCTGCAGTTACAGAAATTATGCAGCGAACAAAAGGAGAATTTGTTTCAGATGGCGAAAATGCAAAGAAGAATTCACCGGCATGGGCACCAATACTTTTTGTGTTTTTAATTTTCGGTTTGATTATGCTGATGAAAGTTTTTTCTGTCAGGCGCTATGCACATCTCAACAATTTAAGTTTCTGGACTGCCTGGATGCTTTTAAATGCAGCCAATAACAGACGCAACTCTTCCGGAGGTGGTGGTGTTTGGGGAGGTGGTGGCAGCAGTTGGGGCGGTGGCAGTAGCGGAGGTGGATTTGGAGGCTTTGGTGGTGGTAGCACCGGAGGTGGTGGTGCCACCGGTGGATGGTAAACGCTACTATTAACTTCAGATATTACAAAATACTTTTTTGCAATAAATAATGCTCAACTGTTAATCACAAATAAAAATTAAAGCGGCTCAAAATGCGCAGTAAAATGTCGCAGAAACTGTGGTTCTTTTACAATCTTTAATCCTTTAACCTTATCTTTTGTTCGCACTATCTCATCAAAAATTTCAATCACATAGTCAATGTGGCTTTGTGTATAAACTCTTCTTGGAACAGCAAGTCGTACCAACTCCATTGGTGCAGGAATCAGCTTACCATCCGAATCATATTTCCCAAACATTACAGAACCTATTTCAACACTGCGTAAACCCCCAATACGGTACAATTCACATACCAGAGCCTGTCCGGGATATTCATGCGGAGGAATGTGTGGATATAAACTTTTTGCATCAACATAAACTGCATGCCCTCCAACAGGGTAAATAATATTCACGCCTTTGGCTTTAATGTTTTCGCCCAAATATCTTGTACTTACAATACGATAATTCAAATAACCAGGATCAAACACTTCCTGCAAGCCAACTGCTATAGCTTCCATATCACGTCCGGCAAGTCCGCCATAGGTTGCAAAGCCTTCAGTAATAATCAACAATTGTTTACAAGATTCAGCTAGATCAGCATCCTTCACTGCAAGAAATCCGCCCATATTTACCAATGCATCTTTCTTAGCACTCATCACAGCAGCATCACCCAAACACATCATTTCTTCTGCAATCTGTCTGTAACTTTTATTTTCATACCCTGCTTCGTTATGATGAATATAATAACTGTTTTCTGCAACACGGCAACAGTCAATAACAAACAACACTTTGTTTTTACGACATACATTTGCAACAGACTTGGCATTCTCCATGCTCACAGGTTGACCTCCACCACTATTGTTGGTAACGGTTAAGATTACCGCACCGATATTTGCTGCACCTTTTTCTGCAATAGTTTTTTCGAGTAACGCTATATCCATATTTCCTTTAAAAGGGAAATCAGAAGCAAAGTCAAGTCCCTCCTTCACCGGAATATCAATTGCTTCGGCACCACTAAACTCAATATTTGCACGGGTAGTATCAAAGTGGGTGTTGCTAATAAACGTTTTTCCCTTACCTCCAAGTTTGCCATAAAGAATTCTTTCTGCAGCCCTACCCTGATGTGTTGGCAACACAAAAGGCATTCCTGTAAGGCTTTGCACTTCTTTCTCAAAACGCAGCCAGCTACTGGCGCCCGCATACGATTCATCACCGTTCATCATAGCCGACCATTGGTCGGAACTCATAGCCGAAGTACCACTGTCAGTCAGAAAATCTATAAGTACCTGATTGCTGTTAAGCAGAAATGGATTGTAATGCGCCTGCTTCAGATAACCTCTCCTTTGCTCCTCCGTACTGAGGTGGATAGGTTCTACCATTTTAATTCTGAAAGGCTCGATAATTGTCTTGAATTTCATATTAGAATTTAAACAGTGCAAAGAATCAAATAGATTTTCTATTGCTTAATGATTTGATTAAATTTTGCTAATGATTATAATCATTTGTTTTTTACCTCCGTGTTAGCAAATATACCAATCGCTTATAATTCAAACGCTTTGTTTGATCCACTTTGTTAATAATAAAATTAGTGAACAATGGTTGTTAACAACGTCTGATAAATATTAGTCAAAACCTTATGAAAGAATTTTTTTTGTCTATATTATTGCTTGACTTAAACAAATAAGAAATTCTAAATATGTTGATTGAAACCATTACAACTGAGAGTCAGATGACCACCTACGAATATGAAAGCGTATTGAAAGCAAGCCTGGAATATTTTGAAGGCGATGAACTTGCTGCTACTACATGGATGAACAAATATGCCATGAAAAACAAAGAAGGAAAGTTTGTAGAGCGAACACCACATGATATGCATTTGCGTATGGCACGTGAATTTGCAAGAGTTGAAGCAAAATACAATCTGTTGAACGATGGCAGCAGAACTACGCATCTGTCTGATTATGGAAAAAAACGCCAACAACTGACGACAGAAAAAATCACACAGCTCTTCGATCGCTTCCGTTATGTTATTCCACAAGGCAGTGTCATGTCTGCATTAGGCAACCCCTTCATGATAGCATCTTTATCCAACTGTATTGTTCTTCCCGAATTACATGATTCATACGGTGGAATATTTTTTGCCGACCAGCAACTTGCGCAATTATATAAGCGCAGATGCGGTGCAGGCTTAGACCTTTCTACTATAAGGCCTGAAGGTATGCGTGTTTCCAATGCAGCAGGTACTACAACCGGTGCTGTATCTTTTATGGAGCGTTTTTCTAACACCACACGTGAAGTTGCTCAACTTGGACGCAGAGGTGCACTGATGCTTACATTAGATATTGCTCACCCTGATGTAGAAAAATTTATCACCATAAAACAAGACCTGAGTAAAGTTACCGGTGCAAATATTTCCGTGAAATTATCAGATGAGTTTATGGTTGCAGTTAACGAGAATACTGATTTCAACCTGAGATTCCCTGTTGATTCTACTGATCCTTATATACAGAAAAAAGTTAACGCCCGCGAATTATGGAAGACCATCATTGCCTGTGCGCATCGTACTGCTGAACCGGGAATTATTTTCTGGGACAGACAACATCATTATTCTACCTCTTCTGTTTATCCTGGATTTAAAAACGTATCAACAAACCCTTGCTCTGAAATTGCAATGCAGGGTGGCGACAGTTGCCGATTAATTGCAATTAATTTATTGAGTTTTGTAGATCATCCATTTACACAGAAGGCTAAGTTTAACTTCACCCGTTTTTATGAAGTTACTTATGAGTCACAGCGACTCATGGATGGTTTGGTTGATTTGGAATTGGAAGCTATTGAAAGAATTCTACAAAAAATAGAATCGGATCCTGAACCTGACTACATTAAAGAAGTAGAAATGCGTACTTGGATAACATTGTATGAAGCAGGTAAAAAAGGAAGACGTACAGGACTTGGATTTACAGCATTAGCCGATGCGCTTGCTGCCATGAATATTGCTTTTGACTCTGACAATGCTCTTAGCATTGTAGAAATGATGATGAAAGAAAAATGTCGTGCAGAATTTGATTCAAGTATTGATATGGCCATTGAACGCGGAACGTTTGAAGGCTTCGACACGGCAATTGAAGATCAGTCGGAGTTCGTAAATATGATGAAAGCCGAGTTACCCGACATTTACAACAGAATGATGAAATATGGAAGAAGAAATATTTCTATCAGTACTGTTGCGCCAACAGGAACATTAAGTTTACTATCACAGACATCATCTGGTATTGAGCCAGTGTTCATGCTAAGTTATAAACGCAGAAGAAAAGTTAATGCCGAAGACAGCAAGGCTAAAACAAGTTTTGTAGATCAGTCCGGTGATGCATGGCAGGAGTTTGAAGTTTATCATCACGGATTAAAAAAATGGATGACTGCAAACAACAGTACAGACTACAGTAAAAGCCCTTATGCAGGAAGTACTGCTAATGAAATTGACTGGAAAAAAAGAATAAAAATGCAGGCAGTAGTGCAGAAATATACTACACACTCTATCAGCTCTACTATTAATCTTCCTGAAAATGTTTCGGCAGAAACTGTTGGCGAAATTTATATGCAGGCATGGAGTGCCGGATTAAAAGGCATTACTGTTTACAGAGAAGGTTCACGAAGTGGTGTATTGGTAAAAAAAGAAGAGAAAAAAGCTAAACCTATAATAACAGAATCGAGTGCACCAAAGCGTCCTGAAATACTTGCTGCAAAAGTTATCCGTTTTATGAATGCAGATGAAAAATGGATTGCATACATCGGCATATTAGACAACAAACCTTATGAAATTTTTACCGGTAAGGCAGAAGATGCATTCAGTATTCCTGCATGGGTTTCTTCTGGATGGATTATCAAGAGTAAAAACGGACATGGTAAATCAAGATACGATTTTCAGTTTAATGATAAAGAAGGATTTAAAGTAACTATTGAAGGGCTATCGCGTTCGTTTGATAAAGAATTCTGGAACTATGCAAAACTTATCAGTGGTGTATTGCGACATGGAATGCCAATACCACAAGTAGTTAATCTGGTAGAAAACTTACATCTTTATTCTGATAGCATCAACACCTGGAAAAATGGTGTAATGCGTGCATTGAAACAATTTATTCCTGACGGTACAAAAGTCAACGATAAAGTTTGTGCAGAGTGTGGAGACAAGGAAGGATTGTATTTTGAAGAGGGTTGTATTAAATGCAAAAGCTGTGGACATAGTAAATGCGGCTAATGCTTTTTCAATAAGATAGCAATTTAAACATAACTGCTATTAAATCATTTTTCTATTAAATGATTTAATAGCAGTTTTTTATTGAGGTCTGATAAAAAAATTAATATCACTTTCTACCTTGTCCCATCAAACCGATAAATTTTCTGAAGCTGTTATAATAAAGTGTAACCATCAAAATAAAGCTCATAAGCCAAATCATAAAAAGATTTACATACCATGTATGAATTTTCATTCCTAAAAAATTCTTCTCATAAACATAAAGTGGTGCTCTGAATAATGCTGATGGGTTAGGCTGCATATAAACAGGTTGAAATCTTTGCACAATGCTGTTGCCATCTTGCACAAGAATGGTAAAATCATTTCTGTTTAAAACAAGATCATTTAAGGCATTGTTGGTAAACTTTTCTTTTTGTTTGTTCATTCGCGCTACAGTTGAATGACTCAGTTCTTTCTTGACAAGACTATCCTTTGCAGCAGATGCATTGTTATACATCTCAATATAGAAATTACGAAGTGTGTCTGTCAGTGGTTTAATTTGTGATGCAATTTCTAAAGCATCTGACTTCTCAAAATCAACTGAAGGTTTGAAATTTTTGTTGATTAAAGCCTCTTTATGGAATTCATTTGCAATTAACGCAACATCTTGTTTTGGATTTTTAGATTTATTTTTAGAAATGTCATCAGCAATATCATTCAACTTCTGCAGCCAGAAATCCTTCTTGTAAGTAGCTTCGCTCATTTGCCTGTCCACATTAAAGAAGTTTTTTTGATAAGGATTATTACTAAACTGATTCACTGCAAGCGCTTCAAATGCCCATCGCGAAACCATCATCTCACCAATTACGGGAACATGTCGCTGAGAAGTCAGATATGGATTCAGGTCTTCAAACTTTACCATTACACCACTTAAAATAATTTGTGGTATAATCAGAAAAGGAATGAGGATATAAATAGTAACAGCACTGTCAAACATAGATGAAACATTTAGTCCCAGCAAATTGGCAAAACAGGAAACAGAGAATAGCATTAGCCAATAATCTAAATTCATACTTTGAATACCAAAAATGAAATTTCCTATTATGACAAATGAAAAAGTCTGAATGGCCGATATTAGAAACTGAACCAATATTTTTGATGACAAGTAACTGCTTCTGCTGAGGTTGAGAAATTGTTCGCGTTTAAGCATCTTTCTATCTCGGATTATTTCTTCGGCACTTACGGTAAGTCCCATGAAAATAGCAACAATAACTGCCATAAAAAGATAGGCTACAAGATTTTTATTTTCACAAAAAATATAATTGCCTCCTGCATGAAAATATTTTAGAAACCAGGCAAGAATAACTGCCAGCACGGGTGCTTCAAGAAATGTAATGAGCATGTACTGTTTGTTTTTAAGCTTGGCCAGAACATCACGAGTGACATATACTTTCAGCTGTTGAATCCAACCGGGTTTCTGATTTGCACTTCCCTGCACAGGTTGTCGCTCATTCACTTTACCATAACCACTGCTATGTTCCTTAAACAACTGATACCAATCTGAAGGAGTCAGTTTACGTTGCTGTGTTGGATTGCCAAACTCATCCATCACTTTTGATTCAAGAATAGAAAAAACCTGCTCCGGATTTATATTCCCACAAGTTCCACATTCACTATAATCGGCATCAGCAAAAGAAGCCCGCTGTTTAAAATACAATAATGAATCAACAGGGTTGCCGAAATATGCAGGAAAGCCACCAATATCAAGTACAAAAAGTTTGTCGAACATTTTAAAAATATCACTCGATGGCTGATGTATTACAACAAAAACAAGTTTGCCGTGATTAGCAAGTTGTTTGAGCATATCCATAACATTCTCTGAATCGAGAGAAGATAAACCGGAGGTTGGTTCGTCAACAAAAAGCACTTCCGGTGCTCTGATTAATTCCAATGCAATGTTGAGTCGCTTGCGCTGACCTCCACTGATAGAAGTACTGAGTGCATTTCCAACACGCAGATGGCTTGCTTCGCTAAGACCAACATTTTGTAAAAGTGCTTTTACTCGTTCATCAATTTCACTATCGGTTAAATTACCAAAGCAAAGCTTTGCATTATAAAATAAGTTCTGATAGACAGACAAATCTTCTATCAGCAAATCATCTTGTGGCACATAGCCTATCATACCTTCAATCAGATGAGACTCCCGATACAGATCTATTCCATTAATAGTAACTTTTCCTTGCGTAGGCTTATTGTTTCCATTTAAGATATTTAGTAGCGTGGATTTTCCTGCGCCACTTCCACCCATAATACCAACTAGATTTCCGGATGTTGCACTAAAGGTAACATCATTGAGGCCGCGTTTACCATTTGCAAAATCATAGTATACATGTTGCACATCAAAATGCAACAAACTCTGTTGCTTAAAATTTGAAAACAGTCTGATAATGTCAGAATAATAGATTGTATTTACCTTTGAACCTCTTATAACTGAACCTGCAGAAAAAACATAACACACATCGTCATTTAGTGGTAATCCATTTAGTGTAAAAGACTCTGTACCGTGATATCGTACAAAAAGTAATCCTGCATTTTTAAGAAATAAAAAACGGAAAAAACCACTTAGTCCTGATATACTTTGTGTTTTAGTATTTAAAGTATTGTTCTCATCATCTTGTGAAGATAATACTAAATATTTAGGAGTATCTGAATATTTATCTTCTGTATTATTACATGCCAATTCCATGCACAACTGAACATCATCAGGCGAAATATGAAAAACCTCAGCAACTGTATAAAGAAATTCTCTTTCCTGGCTGTCAATAATTTTTTCAGAAGTATAAACGAATTCAATCAGCCGCATTAAAACAATATGCTTTTGTCTGGTATCAAGTTCGGCATTAATGTCGGTACAGATGCGCAATACTTTTACAGAGTTCACTGAAAGTCTCTTTTTCAACTTTCCTTCTGTTGCCTTGCCTCTAATATTTTCAAGATATGCGTCAAACAATTCAAGATATTTTAACACATAAGCACGACTGATTTGCTGACGTAAAAAAGACTCAACTATACTTCTACCTTCGAGAGAAAATTTTTCAGCGTTTGCCAGAATGGCAAAAAGGTGCATCAAGGCATCTAATAATTTATGACTCATTTACCTTTCCGATTTAATGTAGCGTTGCGAATATACAAATATCATTAAGCTACCGAATATCGGCTATTGAACAATCTCCTAAAACAAAATTTGCAGCGTTTCGGGTTTACTACATTCAATCATTGTTGGCGGATGCGAATGTTTATGACAATCGGCATCGAAATTCATGAAAGCTCCTCTGTAGATAAGAAATAGCGCTAATGCTGCAGATATCCATGGCGTGGCTTTAGTTACATAGCGTGACATTGAAAAATTACACCACGATGCTGCATAGGAAACAAGAAGCATAATAGGAAAAGTACCTAATCCGAAGAATGCCATATACAGAACACTATTCAAAATATTACCTGCATTGATGGCTCCTGCTGTTGCTACATAAACAAATCCACATGGAAGAAACCCATTAATGATACCAATACCAAAATGATGTAAGGCTGTTTTTCCTGAAAAAAGTTTTTTTAATACTCCTCTGAAAGGAATATTTATTTTTGATGAAACACTAAGTACTTTCTTTCTGGTAGAAGGAATTAAAGTAAATATTGCAATTAATAACAAAATAACTCCTGTTATAATACTCAGTTGTTTTTGAAATCCATTTAAAACAAAAGCTGCACCCAATAATCCAAACAACATTCCAATAAACATATAGGTTATCATCCTGCCAATGTTGTAAAACATTCTGCCAAAAAATGCCACACTGCGATTATTTAACTTATTTGCCGGAAGCATTAGTGCGATTGGACCACACATTCCTACACAGTGAAAGCTACCAAGAAAACCAAGTAGCAAAGCTCCGTAATAGAAAGTGTTTTCGTTCATCAGGGAATAAAAATTTTCTTTTCGTAAAAATACGCTTTACTGTCAACATTCCAGCTTACGTTAATGCTCCACCGGCCATGCGTTAATTGAGGAATAACAGCACTATAAAACCCGGTATCGTTAACCTGAAATGAAGTATTAAAATCTTTAGCTGCATTATCAGGCTTATAAAACTGAAAAGTACCATTTGCATTTGGCATATTTCGGCCTAACACCAACATTAGCTGACCGGATTTGATATTGTATTTAACCTCTGCGTTTTCATTTAATGCATTTTTTTCTGCATCAATTCTTTGCTGATAAGCTACTGCTTTCTCGTAGTATTTTTCAGTCACTAATTCATTCTTCTGCTTAGATGCAACATAAACAAACACCAATATTGATGATGCAAAAATCACTAAAACTACTGCAATACAATGTCCCCAGTTGAATTTCATTTTTAAATTAATTATTGGGGCCTAAGAATGACGTTTCATAACGATCTATTTTTTCTCCTTCTGACCAGATTTCAAAAATCACTTTTGTTTTTGTTTTTTTAATTTCCGTCTTGGGTAATATAAGAAAAAAAGTACTCTGTGCCACTGATTGCTCTTTAAGGTGTGTAATGCCATTGCCTACCCATTTTATTTCTCCCTTTGGTTCAACAACTTTTAATTCAATAGGCATATCACCAAAAGTTTTGTTTATCAAAGCAATGTTATAAAGGTTACTGATATGGCTTTCATCAGGTTTTTGATACAACAGCCCTGAGGCACGTAAAATTGTTGTTTCAATATTACTACGTCTTGCTAATAAAACTACGAACGTAGAAAACAATATCGTCAAGACTATGCAATAACCAATAATGCGCGAATTAATTTTAAATTTAGCATTTTTCTTAATGGCATTCTCACTTGTATATCTGATGAGTCCACGTGGCTTCTGGATTTTATCCATAATGTCATCACAGGCATCCATACAAGCTGTGCAATTTACACATTCAAGTTGTGTTCCATTTCGAATATCAATGCCCGTAGGACAAACCTGAACACATTGATTGCAGTCTATACAATCGCCTTGCTCATTATTGTCTTTACTAAGTTTCCCTCTTGGTTCACCTCTTTTATAGTCATAAGCAATAACCACAGTATTAGGGTCGAGCATTACACCTTGTAAGCGGCCATAAGGACAAACCACAATACAAACCTGCTCACGAAAACGTGCATAAACACCATAAAACACACCTGCAAAAATGATGGTTGCAAACAATCCTCCAATATGGTTTAATGGATTATCTGTAATAATTTTTTTCCACTCATCAAATCCGATTATATACATCAGAAAAGTATTAGAGATAAGAAACGCTATGAAAAAAAATACAAGATGTTTTGTAGTCTTGATTCTGATTTTTTCTGCATCCCAAGGTCGCTTATCGAGTGCTTTTTGTTTCATAAAATCGCCTTCAATCAAATACTCGATTTTGCGAAATACCATTTCCATAAAAACAGTTTGCGGACATGTCCACCCACACCAAAGCCTTCCAAACAGTGCTGTAAATAATGCAATAAACACTACAAAGGTCAGCATGGCCAATACAAACAAATAAAAGTCTTGTGGAAAAAAAGCAATTCCAAACAATACGAATTTAAGCTCTACAACATTGAGCAGAAAAAACGGATGTCCATTAATCTTAATTAATGGTAATGCAAAGAATATAATCAGAAATACTACACTTACCCAAGTACGGGCATTGTAATATCTGCCTTTGGGTTTCTTGGGATAAATCCATGCACGTTTGCCATCTTCAGTAACTGTTGCAATACTATCTCTGAACGATTCATCAATATGCTCCATTTTATTCTCCACCATAAAAAAGAGATTTAATTTTATTTAACTGCAGCTTCTGCCGAAGCTACGGCAGTGGTATCTCCTGCAGTGGCAGTAGCATCTTCTTTCCATTCATCACCTTGAGGCTCTTTAGGCGCTGCCGGTTTTGTTCCATGAAGAGTCATGATAAAAGAAGTTACTTCCTGAATTTGTTTTGGTGATAGCTGTGCCTGCCAACTAATCATTCCTTTAGCAGGAACACCATAAGTAATTGTTTTAAAAATATTCTTTACACCACCACCATGCAGCCAATAGTTATCGGTAAGGTTTGGCCCTACCATTCCACCACCGTCAGCCATGTGACAAGCAGAACAGTTTTTTTCATAAATATCTTTCCCTTTTGCAATTTCAGCAGCATCAACCAACACTGTCACATTTTCTTCTGTAATATTCTCTGCTGAATTTTTCATTCGTTCTTCTTTCTGCTTTGCTGCTACGGCAAGTTCATCAGCATATTCTTCGGCCTGTAATTTTCCTGTTCCTGTGACATGATAAGCCAGCATATAAACCACAGCAGCAATAATTGTAATATAAAATCCCCACTTCCACCATGGTGGCAGATTGTTGTCAAGCTCCTGAATACCGTCATAATCATGATCTAAAAGAATATCCTGTTCTTTAGCAACAGGAACACTATCCACTAAACGCAAATACACCTTACGCATAAATGTTTCACGGTTTTTCACTCCGGAAACTGCTCCTTCTACTGCTGTTTGCTTCTCATCGTCAAATGCATGAGGTGCAATCATTTTGATAAGTTTCATATTTGTTTTGTACAATACAATAATTGTAGCAAGTAAAATAAGAACTATGAATGCAATGAGATATGTATTTGGATGTAATGCCCAGTCAGGTGGTTGTGCTGCAGTTACCTTTGCTACTTCTTTTGATTCAGTAGTTTCTGCGGCAAAAGCAGAACCCGAAATAAACATAACAATACAAAACGATGTTATTTTTTTAATCAGCTTCAGACTACTTCTGAATAATGCCAATATAGTAACGAGTAAAACAATCACAATAAATGCAATAAGATAAGTATTTGCATTCATTGCCCAGTCCGGAGGTTGAGCGGCTGCTACTTTTGCTGTTTCTGTTGCCTGTGAATTATCTTCGGCCCATGCAGATAATGAGATAAGCATTATCAAACATATTAAATTAATTATCCTTTTCATTACTTAAAGTTTTAATCATTTTTTTCTTCTAATGGCAGTTTACTTACAGACTCAAAATCTTCTTTCTTTGATTTCAAAACCCAAATACCTACAATGGTAAAAAAAACAAAGAAAATGACGAAAGAAAATACAGGATAGATACTGATATCTTTTATGGTTGACATTACTTCTTTATACATAATATTCCTCCTGTTTAATTAACTGATGCAGTAGTCTTTTCTGCTTTTATATCAACTCCCAATCGTTGCAAGTATGCAATTATGGCTACAATCTCTTTATTACCCATTACTTTGATTCCATCTTTCTCAAGATTTGATGCAATACTGTTTGCCTGCTTCATCAGATCTTTGTTGGCATGTGCATCATAACCATCAGGATATGGCACGCCTAACTTTTGCATAGCACGTATTTTTGCTGCAGTAGTGCTAGTGTCTAAATCATCATCAATCATAAATGCATACGAAGGCATAATACTTCCGGGTGACATAGTTTGCGGGTCGAGCATGTGATTATAGTGCCATGAGTCAGGATATTTTCCGCCCTCGCGATGCAGGTCAGGGCCGGTTCGCTTACTTCCCCATTGAAACGGATGGTCATAAACAAATTCACCAGGCTTGGAATATTCACCATAGCGTTCAGTTTCATAACGGAAAGGTCGCACCATTTGTGAGTGACATGTGTAACATCCTTCCCGTACATAAATATCACGACCCTGCAATTCAAGAGGTGTATAAGGTTTAACACTTGCTATGGTTGGCACGTTTGACTTCACCATAAAAGTTGGAATAATCTCAACCATTCCTCCTATGAGAATTACAATAAGACTTCCAATAAGCATTTGAACAGGTCTGCGCTCAATCCAGCGATGCCAGTGGTCATCATGAGCAACATAATTTTTTTCTAATGCCGGTGCTTCTGCTTCTTCATTAGCAACCATTTTTCCTGCACGCACTGTTTTAATCAAATTGTAAACCATCACCAATGAGCCAAGCAAATAAAGTGATCCACCCAATGCACGCAATTTATACATTGGAATAACCTGAACTACTGTTTCGAGGAAATTGGGATAACGCAGCACACCATCCTCAGTAAATTCTTTCCACATGAAATGCTGTGTAATGCCTGCCCAGTAAAGTGGAATTGCATAAAAGACAATACCAAGTGTTCCGAGCCAGAAATGTATTCCCGCTAATTTTTTAGAATATAAATTTGTGTTGAATAATTTTGGGATTAGCCAATATAAAATTCCAAAAGTCAGAAATCCGTTCCAACCTAATGCACCAATGTGTACGTGAGCAATAGTCCAATCGGTAAAGTGGCTGATGGCATTAACCGATTTAAGTGAAAGCATAGGGCCTTCAAAAGTTGCCATACCATAAGCAGTTACTGCAACAACATAAAATTTAAGCTCCGGATTATCGCGTACTCTATCCCAAGCACCACGTAGTGTCAATAATCCGTTTATCATACCACCCCATGATGGAGCAAGTAACATTATTGAAAACACAACACCTAATGACTGTGCCCAATCAGGCAATGCAGTATAGAGCAAGTGGTGTGGTCCTGCCCATATATAAAGAAATATTAATGACCAAAAGTGAATGATTGAAAGACGATAGGAATACACAGGACGGTTAGCAGCTTTTGGCAGAAAGTAATACATCAATCCCAGATAGGGTGTTGTAAGAAAAAATGCAACTGCATTGTGACCGTACCACCATTGAACGAGTGCATCCTGTACACCTGCATAAAGAGAATAGCTTTTAAATAATGTTACAGGTATAGCAAGTGAGTTTACAATGTGCAATACAGCAACTGTTACTACAGTAGCAACATAAAACCAAATTGCCACATAAAGATGACGCTCACGTCTGCGCATCATGGTGCCAAACATGTTGATACCAAATATCACCCAAACAATTGCAATAGCAATATCAAGTGGCCATTCTAACTCTGCATATTCCTTGCTGGCAGTAATTCCTAAAGGAAGAGTGATTGCTGCACCTACAATAATTAATTGCCAACCCCAAAAATGAATATAGCTTAATAAATCACTGTACATTCTAGCTTTGAGCAAACGTTGCAGTGAATAATAAATTCCCATAAACATTCCATTACCCACAAAAGCAAAAATGATAGCATTAGTATGTAATGGTCTGATACGTCCGAAAGTTGTATGCGCATCAAAATTTAATACAGGAAAAGGAAGTTGAAAAGCGGCTAGCAGGCCGACAAGCATGCCCACGATACCCCATATTATAGTTGCCCATGCAAACATGGCAACAATCTTGTTGTCATAGCGAAACTTTTCTATTGTCATAATTTTAGTTATCTGTTATGTTTGAATTTGATTTATCTGATGTTAAAGTTTTGTCATTGTCAAAAAGTATTCTCACAGAAGGCGAGTAATCATCATCATACTGCCCACTACGAACGGCCCAAAAAAAAGAAACCAAGAAACCTGTTGCCACCACCAAGCTAGCTCCAATTAGTATAAAAAGTACACTCATAAAAAACGATTGCAAATCTACTCCGCCTAAAATAGCTATTTTATGATAGCAATTAAGTATTGATATGACATAAATCAGTTTTTACTTACAACANNCTGTAAAAATTTAAACGAAAAAAAATAAAAAGTATCAATTTTCAATTACTTGCGCCCGAAATCTGCAGGATTTTCACCCCAAATTTGCGTTTCCCACTTAAGCAGTTTGTTAGCATAAGAATTATTCTTCAACCACTCTTCTGCACGGACAATTAATTCAAACAATTCGTCATTTCGACCCGTTGAAGCCAATTTAGTATTTGCTTTTTTCGTCCTTACCCATTTCAAAGCTGTCATGCTATCGGAATAAATGGGTAAATTAATCTGATGACGTTTACAATAAGCCAATGCATGAACAAGAGCTAAAAACTCCATGATGTTGTTAGTACCATCAGCATAAGGACCTTTAAGAAAAAGTTGTTTTCCGGTTTTTACCTCTACACCTCTGTACTCACTTTCCAACGTTTTAGTATTCCATGCACCATCAACTGCAATACTTTCTTTTATTGGTTTTGATGCTGTTTTTTCTACATGAATCAAAGGATGAGCTTCACCTTTTTTCTGAAAACCTGACAATCCCTTTTGGAATGCTGTAAGAGCAGCATTTTCTGATTCAAAACTTTTATACAATGCTCCTGCATAACCATCTATCTGCCTCTTACAATCATCCCATGAGTGATATACACCAGGCATTACTCCTTTCCAAACTACATAGAATTTTTTTTTAGCCATGAGTTTAAATTCCGAGATTACTTCTGAAAAGTTTTACAGCAATAGCTAATAAAATAAAACCGAAAACTTTTCTGACGATGGCTATACCTGTTGGACCAAGTAGTCTTTCAATAAATCCAAGATTTTTCAGACAGAGATATACCCAAATCATATTTAGCAACACGCCAATAATGATAGTTAGCATATCATACTGACTGCGTAAAGATAGTAATGTAGTCATGGTGCCACTACCTGCAATGAGTGGAAATGCAATCGGAACAATACTTGCCGATGCCGGCATTTCATCTTTATAAAGCTTTACACCAAGAATCATTTCCAGAGCAAGAAAAAAAAGAATGAATGAACCTGCAATCGCAAATGATGAAACATCAAGCCCAATCAATGAAAGAATATTTTCTCCTACAAAGAGAAAAACTATCATAATCATCAATGCCACCAACGATGTTTTTTCGGGGTGAATGCTTCCTACACTTTTTCTGATACCTATTATTACCGGTACAGAGCCAATGATGTCTATCACCGAAAACAAAATCATTGAAACGGTGACAATTTCTTTTATCTGAATATTCATAAATTATGTGTTAGGGGATTTGTGTTTAATCAGATGTGTATGGCTCTGTTTGCAGTGGCTGCAAGACAGGCTTCTTTAAAACTTTCTGTAAATGTTGGGTGTGCATGACAAATTCTTGCTATATCTTCTGCTGATGCACGATATTCCATTGCTACCACAGCTTCTGCAATCATGTCTGCTGCACGAGGACCAATAATATGTACACCAAGAATTTCATCAGTATCACTATCTGCCAACACCTTCACAAAACCATCGGTATCCATGCTTGCTCTGGCTCTGCCACTGGCTTTGAATGGAAAGTTTCCTGTTTTATATTTTGTTCCTGATTCTTTAAGTTCTTCTTCAGTATAACCAACGGATGCAACCTCAGGCCATGTGTAAACCACCCCGGGAATAAGTCTGTAATTGATATGTGGCTGCTGACCTGCCAGCTGTTCTGCCACAAACACGCCTTCTTCTTCGGCTTTATGTGCAAGCATTGCTCCTTTAATTACATCGCCAATGGCGTAAATGCCAGATACGTTGGTTTGTAATTTTTCATCCGTAACAATTCTGCCTCTCTCATCAACTGCAACGCCTGCTTTATCAAGACCCAAATTTTCTGTGTATGGCTTCCGGCCAACAGATACCAAACAATAATCTCCGGTAATGTTAACCTTTTCGCCATTGCTGCTTTCTGCAACCACTTCAACTTGTTTGGCTGATGATTTTACAGATTGCACTTTATGACCAAGTAAGAAGGTAAATCCTTCCTTACTCAAAACTTTCTGCAATTCTTTTCCCAATGCACGATCCATTGTTGGAATAATAGCATTCATATATTCAATAACAGTAACCTTTGCTCCCAATCGTGCATAAACCGATCCCAACTCAAGACCAATAACCCCACCGCCAATAACCACCAAATGATTGGGAATAGTTTTCAGCTCTAATGCCTCTGTTGATGTGATGATACGCTTCTTGTCAATTTCAATTCCGGGCAGTGATGATGGTTTTGATCCTGTTGCAATTATAAAATTAGTTGCACCTATTCTGTTTGACTTACCACTGGCATCAACAACATCCAATTGTTTTGCATCAACAAAAGTAGCATGACCTGTCATTACTGTAATTTTATTTTTCTTCATCAGAAAGCTAATGCCATCGCAAGTTTGTTTCACAACCTGAGCCTTGCGCTTAATCATCTGCTCCATATCAGCTTTAATATCTTTGACTTTTATACCATGCTCACCGAATTTATTTACCGCATTAAAATAATGTTCAGAAGAATCGAGCAATGCTTTTGAAGGAATACAGCCAACATTAAGGCATGTGCCGCCAAGTGTATTATACTTTTCTATGATTACAGTTTTAAAGCCAAGTTGCGCACAACGAATTGCAGCTACATAGCCACCGGGACCGGAGCCAATTACTGCCACATCAAAATTTTCCATTACTATTAAAATTTATTGCACAAAATTCCGAAAAAAAACTACTGATTTTTTCTTTTTCCGAAAAACGTAATAACAATAACCGGCAACACCAATATTGAAGCTATTAGCCCGGGATAATCGCCATGTTGTGCAAAAAATGTTAATTTATCGTTCTTGTTGATAGCCTGCCGCACTACTGCATCTTTCCAATAGGGTGTTTGTTGAAATGCATCACCACGTTGATTGATAAAACCACTGATTCCTGTATTTGCCGAACGGCCTATACTTCTTCGTAAAGAAACCGCCTGCAATCGTGCATAGTTAAAATGCTGACGATAGCCCGGAGTGTCGCCCCACCATCCATCATTAGTAATAATTGCAATCCATTGTGCACCCTTACGAATATACTTTGCAAGATAACCTCCATAAATTGATTCATAACAAATAACAGGTGCAACAATCATTCTGTTTTTTGTTGTAAACACTGTTGGCTCATCCTGAATCCCTAAACTTCCTGCAGTGCCTCCCATGTCTATTGAAAGTTTTTCAAGAAAACCGAAAATCTTTGGATAAGGCATTTTCTCAACGCCCGGCACTAACTTCGATTTATGAAAAATCTGTGCAGGCTTTCCATTTTCAAAGAGCAAAGCTGTGTTATAGGAATCATAATAACCATCCTGATCTTTAAACTTTCTTGCTGTTGCAGATGGCTTTTGTCCATTCAAGTAAGCAAGGTTTGTTGATGCACCAATAATGATAGTTGCACCGGGATTTGCCTGCAAGTAATTTCTGATTAATTTTATTTCAGGATAAAGTTCTATCTCATCTTCCCAGATTGAATTGGCAATGGCTGTTTCAGGTGCAAGAATAACATCGGATGAATCGTAAAGTTCGAGATTGGCTAAGCGTAACACCTGAATCAACTGGTCAACATTACTCATTCCGGAAAATTTCTCTCCATAAGGGTCAATGTTGGGTTGTGTTGCAATAACATTAACAGGATTCTCTTCTTCTTTATAAGTGTAATAACGCAGTATTGAAATCAGCACAGGAAAAATAATTGCAATAGTTGCATACATAATGTTGCGCTTCAATTTATCTGCTGATGCAAGAAAAATTCTTGTAATTAAAATATTCACCAACAGAACCCAAACTGTGCCACCTAACACTCCTGTCAATTCATACCACTGAATCCATTGTGGTTTTGTTGCAAACACATTTCCTAATGTCAACCAGGGCCAGCTTAACTCCCAGTTTAAATGCAGGTATTCAAAAGCGACCCAAAAAATTATTAATGCTGCATAACCGACCACATGTCCCTTTTTCTTTTTAACAAGATGAAAAGCATAAAACACACCTGTCATAAACAATGCATTGCAGAAAATAGCAAACAGGCCGCCACCAAAACTGGCATTGCATACCCACCATGTGGTTAATGCATTCCACACAAGAATGGCAAAATATGCCCAACCAAACAACCTAAATTTTTTCTGTTCCTTATTCTGCGAGCTATACGCTTCCAAAAGCAGCAATGGTACCCATGCAATAAAAACAAGTGGGGTTAGTCCACGCTCAGGCCAGCTTAACGAAAGCAGTATTGCTGAAAGAAGTGCTAATATAAATTTGTTCTTAACCTGCATAAAAAAAGAATTAATGCAAATAAAAAACAAATTCCCTCACAAACACTTTTTCATTCATCAATAACAACTTAGACGACAATAAATGTTTAGCAACATTATTAGCCTGTTATGATATATTACAAACAAAATAAACTTAAAATATCTTATATCTTTGTGCTATATAAACTTATATATGTCAGAAATAATTCGTCAGCATTTTGAAGAAGCCAAAAAAGTACTTGAAACTTTTTTATCAGACGAAAAAAATATTGCAGCCGTAACAAAAGCCGGTGAGTTGATGACTGCCTCTCTTGCAGCAGGAGGCAAAATTATATCGTGCGGCAATGGCGGAAGCATGTGTGATGCCATGCACTTTGCCGAAGAACTTACAGGACGTTATCGTAACGACAGAAAACCAATTGCAGCAATCAGCATTTCTGATCCTTCATATATGAGTTGTGTTGGAAATGATTACGGTTTCAATTATGTTTTTTCAAGATTTATTGAAGGTGTTGGAAATAAAGGTGATGTTTTATTAGCCATAAGCACAAGTGGCAACTCTGCCAATGTTTTGGAAGCAGCTAAAGTGGCACAATCAAAAAATATTACCGTAATTGCATTGACAGGTAAAGATGGTGGTGCATTAAAAAATCATTGCGATGTTGAAATTCGCGTTCCTCATTCCGGATATGCCGACAGAACACAGGAAATTCATATCAAAATTATTCATGCCCTGATTGATTATATTGAACAACATGGCAAAAACAGATAGCAACAAACCTTTTAATCTTATTCTGAAAAATATTTCAAGATATATTTTACTTTCAGAAGAAGAAGAAACAATATTTACATCGTTATTAAGTACACGTTTAGTCAGACGCAAGCAATTTATTATGCAGGCAGGCGAAGTTTTTTCGGCATCATGTTTTGTAAATTCAGGTTGCTTGCGTGCTTATAATATTGATAAAAACGGAACAGAACATATTTTACAATTTGCTCCACCGGGATGGTGGATTGGCGATTTTTATAGCAGCATAACGGGCCGACCGGGAATTCTATTTATTGATGCCATTGATGAAAGTGAAATTGTTGTGCTTACAAAAGAAAACAGAGATATCTTGTTTGATAAAATCCCCAAGTTTGAACGCTTTTTCAGAATATTGATTGAAAACAGTATGGCAAGTCAGCAGGAGCGGATTCTCGATAAACTTTCTCTGACTGCAGAAGAAAGATTTGAAAAGTTTTGTCTGAAGTATCCTGCTTTGGTTTCCTGTTTACCACAGAAATATATTGCTTCCTATATTGGTGTCACGCCAGAATTTTTCAGTAAGATGCGTGCACGTATGACTAAAAACTGACAACAAAAATCACACACACAAATTAACTTAACCTAAATTAAGTCACTTTATTAATTCAGGTTATTGCTGACCGCTCAAGGCCGTTCTACTTTTGTACCATAAATTTTAAGGATATGGAAAATAAAGTAATTCACAGAGCAGAAAACAGAGGAAATGCCGATCATGGTTGGTTAAAAGCAAAACATTCATTCAGTTTTGCAAACTACTATAATCCCAATCAAATGCACTTTGGTGTGTTGCGCGTACTCAATGACGATCATGTTGAACCGGGAATGGGCTTTGGCACACATCCGCACGACAACATGGAAATTATTACTATTCCTTTAGCAGGAGCACTCGAACATAAGGATAACATGAATAATCATGGCATAATAAAATATGGCGATGTGCAGGTGATGAGTGCAGGCTCAGGCGTGACACACAGTGAGTTTAATGCCAGCAAAACTGAGGCAGTAAAGTTATTTCAGATATGGCTTTATCCCGACAAAGAAAATGTAAATCCACGCTATGATCAACTTTCACTCAACATCAGTGACAGAAAAAACAAACTGCAGACTATCGTTTCGCCCGATACAGAAAAAAGTGGATTGTGGATACACCAACAGGCATGGCTCAGTATGGGCAACTTCGAAAAAGATAAAAACACCTCATATAAAATAAAAAAAGAAGGTAACGGTGTTTATGCCATGGTAGTGAAAGGCGAATTTGAAATCAACAACAATATGTTGTATGAGCGCGATGCTATTGGCTTATGGAATACCTCTGAAATAAACTTTATCGCTAAAACCGAAGGTGCAGAAATATTACTGCTGGATATTCCAATGCAACTCAATTAAACAAAACAATTAACAATTTAAAAAAATAAAAATTATGACAACACTCACAAAAACAACATGGGGCATAGATCAGGCACACTCTGAAATTACATTCAAAGTAAAACATCTGATGATATCGAATGTAAAAGGGAACTTTGCAAAATTTGAAGGCACAGTACAATCTGACGACAACAATTTTAGCAATGCAAACATCAATTTCAGTATGGATGCTTCAAGCATTACTACCGGTGACACACAACGTGACACACACTTAAAGAGCGGTGACTTTTTTGATGCAGAAAATCATCCTTCTATTTCATTTAAGTCAGAGAATTTTTCAAAAACCGGTGACGACAATTATGCACTGAATGGTCAACTTACAATGAAAGGTGTTTCTAAGCCTGTAAAATTAAACGTAGAGTTTGGTGGTATGATGAAAGACCCATGGGGTCAGGAAAAGGCAGGATTTACATTATCCGGAAAAATTAACCGCAAAGATTGGGGTCTGAACTGGAACACAGCATTAGAAACCGGTGGTGTATTGGTTAGCGAAGACGTGCAGATTGCTGCAGAAATTCAGTTGGTGAAGAAGTAAAATATTTGATAGTTTGGTTCAGAAGGGCTGTCTCAAAAAACATTTTTGAGATGGCCTTTTTTGTAATTTGCTTATGAAATAATGTTATTGAAAACAATGCAGCATGTAGCATTTGAAATTGAAGTGCCTCTTTATTTTGCTTAATTTTAATATCTGTAAAAAGCCCCCCTTGCAAATACTATCTATTAACCATACTTTAGTCAACAGATTTTATAAACCTTTTTATGATGAATAGAATTTTACTTTTTGTATTTGTTTTTATTTCCAGCGGACAAAGTTTTGCTCAATGTCTTGACCCTTATTATCCGAGAATCTATCAAACCTATGTTGAAAGAGATATAAGTTATGGTAGCGACACTGCCTATAACCATACAGTGGCGAATCTTCAAATGAATATCTGGAAGCCAATAGGCGACAACAACACATCACGCCCTATAATTTTATGGATTCATGGTGGAGGTTTTTTTACAGGTAATAAAAATGATATGGATGTCATCGCACAAGCTTATGCAGAAAGAGGTTATGTTTCTGCAACCATGTCATACAGATTAGGGTTTTATGGAAACCTGTTTTTTGGCGCACCATTTACATTCGACTCAAGCGAAGTAATCAGAGCAGCATATCGTGCTGTACAAGATGCACATGGAGCCATGCGTTTTCTTAAAGCACGTACAGCAATTGACTCAAGCAATATTAATCTTGCTTTTGTTGGCGGTGCCAGTGCTGGCTCTATCACAGCGATGCATTTTACCTTTGTTGACAAACAAAGCGAGGCTCCGATAAATGGTGGAGCAATAAGCGATGTAACAACGCTCTTTGGTAATGTACAAAGGAGTGATTTGGGTTCTATTTTTGGAAGATTAAATCTTAATGGACAAAGCAGCAACGTGCTTGCAGCAGTAAATCTATTTGGTGCATTGTTAGATACTTCTTTTATAGAATCCAACACAGACCCTGCACTTTTCTCATACCATCAGACAGGTGATGGCACTGTTGGTTGCGGCTATTTGCCGGGGCTTTGGAATCAACCTATGAATGTATCACAAAATTACCCACATCTTTTTGGTTCCTGTGTGATAAATGACAGAATGAATAACCTTGGTTATTCAAGTCAACATTATCAGGCATTACTCTACAATGGTAACGTACATGGCATTCATGATGATGTACTGATTGATACTCTTGTTGCACGTTTTTTAAGTGATATTATTTGCGAAAATATATCGGGCACAAATACTGCTGATTTGCCTGCCGTTCATGTTTATCCTAATCCAGCAAAAGGACAAATCAACATCAACATACCCGGAAAAACATTTTCTTGCAGCATGTTTGATGTTCAGGGAAGAAATATTATTCCTTCAACACCTTTGTTGCATGATTACACAACTTTAAATATAACAGGTGTTTCCAAAGGAATGTATCTGCTCAATATCATTACCGATAAGCAATTGATTTCAAAACGCATCATCATAGAGTAAATATGCCTGAAATAATTACCCCCATTCAAATCCGCTTTTCAGACATAGACTGGATGGGGCATGTTAACAATGCCGTTTATTTAAGCTATATTGAAAAAGCAAGAATTGATTTTAGCGAACGTCTGCCATTAAACATCAACTGGCGCGAAACAGGATTTATTCTGGCACAGACACAAATCAACTACAGACATCCTGCATTGCTGAATGATAATATTTCCGTCAGAACTTGGTGTACTCGTGTAGGGACAAAAAGTTTTGACCTTGGCTTTGAAGTTTTTAAAACAACTGATAATAATAAAATTATTCTGGCAGATGGACTTACGGTTTTGGTTTGTTACAATTATCGTCTTTCTGTTAGTGAAAACCTTCCTGAAGAATGGAAAAAACTTCTTTTAAAAAAATAATGGAATTTCGGTTATGGCATTGCCGCAGTACAGGNNGGCGGCATTGCCGCAGTACAGGAACTAAAAAACCAAATTGGCTATTAGTACTTTCACAAATTTTATCACCATTGTTAGTAGTCAGTTTTTTAAACTTTGGTTGCAAAAAAAAATCTGATGATAGTCCGTCACCATTTTTAGGTATCACAGTTTATAATGACTTTAAAACACATCCCGACACTTTTATTTTTAAAGCTGAATCAACTATTCCATGTAACTATAAATGGAATTTTGCCGATGGCAGTACAGAAGTTACAGGCGATAGTGTTATGCACCTTTTTGACTATGGATTTTTCAATATTGTCTTAAAAGGCGAAACTGCAGCAGGCAAAACAGCTACAACAATAAAAGGTATCAACGCATCACCCTATACAAAAGCCAATATTATTAACTTTAGTCTAAACAGCTGGCCTGTTCATAAATCAGATGGAACAGCTTGGGATAGCGATGGTTCTGCAGCCGATATTTACTGCCAGATTTGGAATGGAAATACCTATGTCAGTACAACAGTCAGCAATAATGCACCGCAGGGCACAGCAATCAACTTCAATTTTATTACACCCTTTGCCATTACACAGTTCGACAAGTCAATTATTATTAAAGTGTTCAACTATAACCTCAGTCCTGAAACTGACGATTTAATGGAAACCGTAGTGATTGAAAAAAACCTTACTCCGTTGATGACCAATCAACTTCCATACGCTGTTCAGCAATCGTTTAGCGGAAGTCAAACCAATGGCACATTAAGTTTTATATGGCAATAAATCAACATTGATTTTAATGAAAAAAAACGATCCTAAAGTTTTACGCGCCTGGACATTTTATGACTGGGCCAATTCAGTTTATTCACTAAGTATTACCACAGCCATTTTTCCGATTTATTACAACAGCATTACCAGTGCCAACGGTAGTGATGAGGTAACATTTCTCGGACGCACTTTCACCAACACGGCACTTTATTCTTATGCTTTATCTTTTTCTTTTTTAGTAATCGCCTTCCTTTCACCACTGCTTAGTGGCATTGCAGATTATAAAGGAAATAAAAAGTTTTTTATGAGACTGTTTTGTTTTCTTGGCTCGGCATCTTGTGCCTCACTTTATTTTTTTAAAGACCTCTCTTCTCTCGACATGGGAATCATTTCATTTATACTTGCCAGCATTGGCTGGGCCGGAAGCATCGTCTTTTACAATGCCTTTTTGCCCGAAATTGCAACTGCCGACATGCAGGACAAAGTGAGTGCGCGAGGTTTTGCATTAGGTTATATAGGCAGCTCTCTTCTTTTGATTTTTAATCTGGCAATGATTTTAAATCCATCGTGGTTTGGTATTACCAATTCAGGCATGGCATCACGAATATCTTTTTTAATGACAGGAGCTTGGTGGTTTGGATTTGCACTTTTCACATTCAAATATCTTCCTGAAAAAACAAGTACGCACAACACAAGCCAGCAACTACTGACAAAAGGTTTTAATGAATTATTAAAAGTACTGAAACAACTTCAGTCATTGCCCATGTTAAAACGATTTTTGATTTCATTTTTTTTCTACAATATGGGTGTGCAAACTGTAATGTATGTTGCCAGTTTGTTTGGCACCAAAGAACTGCACATGCGCGATGATGAACTAATTATTACTGTTCTGATTATTCAGTTTGTTGCTATTGCCGGTGCTTACTTATTTGCTTCTCTTTCATCAAAAGCAGGAAATATTAAAGCTTTGTTGATTGGTGTTACCATTTGGATTGGTATTTGCTGGGCTGCCTATTTTGTAACTACATCAGTACAGTTTTTTGTATTAGCATTTGCTGTTGGTATGATTATGGGTGGCATTCAGTCATTGTCACGTTCAACTTATAGTAAAATGCTGCCAAAAACACAGGACAATGCATCGTATTTCAGCTTTTATGATGTTTGCGATAAAATTGGTTTGGTACTGGGAACAGTAGCTTACGGATATATTGAAGAGCTAACGGGTTCAATGCGAAATTCAATTTTAGTTTTGATGACTTTTTTTGTAGTGGGACTTTTTTCATTACTTAGCATCAGAAATTTAAAATTACAAAGCACCTGATTTTTTATAGGATATTTGCAAACAAAGAATGATAGTTGATTTACTTATTCCCTGCTATATGGATCAGGTTTTTCCTGAAACAGCCAATAATGTTGTGAAAATTATTGAGAAATTAGGATGTGGAGTAAACTATAATGTGGAACAGACATGTTGTGGCAGAACAGCATTTGAAGAGGGTTATCAGAAAGAATGTAAAGCTGTTGGCGAGAAGTTGATTAAAGAATTTCAGAATGAACGATACATTGTTTGTCCCGGTGCTTATTGTTCCGGAATGATAAAAAATATTTATCCGCAGATGTTTCACAACTCATCGTTGCATAATGAATATAAAAGTGTTCAGAAAAACATTTATGAGTTTACAGATTTTTTAGTCAGCGTGCTGAATGTAACCGATGTTGGTGCACGATTTAATGGAAAAGTAGTTATCCTTGACAGTTGCAAAGCCATTAATGAACTCTCTGTAAAAGATTCTGTTCGCACCCTGCTCAGTAAAGTAAAAGGTCTTGAATGGATTGAAAGCACTGACAGTTGCTGTGGTTACTCTCCATCATTTACAGATAAGTACGAAGCCATATCAGTAGATATCGGTAAAAGAAAAATTCAGGAATTGATTCAAACAGGAGCTAGTACGGTTATCTCAACTGACTATACCTGTCTGATGCACTTAAAAAGTATTGCAGACAATGAAGTTTCCTCATTGCANNTTCTGAATTCACATTAACGCTTTAATTAAATTTTATAGCCTTCAACAGAGAAAGTTGCTTTTACTTTATTACCTACTGTCGGGCCTGATTCACCAACACTAAAATCAATTCTGTCAAGATCTGCTTCGCCTACAAAAGTATGGGCATCTTTAGCTGCATATTCATTTGGCAATGCCCCCATGTAGTTAAACCTTAGTTCTACAGGTTTTGTAATATCTTTAATTGTTAACTCACCTTTTGCAATATAACGGAATGCTGAACCTTCTGCAGCCTTTTCAATTTTGTTTGATTTAAAAACAATAACAGGAAATTTTTCTGCATCAAAAAAGTCGGAACTCAAAAGATGATTGTTTCGCTTTGTGTTTTTTGTGTCAATAGATTTTACATTCAACTGAACAAAAATTGTACTTGTTGCCAAGTCATTAGTGATATTAATATAACCTGTATCAACAGCTAAAGTACCATTGGCGGTTGTCAGGAAATGAGAGATACCAAACTGCATCCAGGAATGACTTACGTCAAGACTAATTGTTCCGGCCATAGCAGCAAGGTCCATTTCAGGTGTACTATTTACCGTTGAGGTAACAGCTGAAGCATCAACTTTTGCTTCGCTCTTGTTACTAAACGAATCTTGAGTACCAATTGATGCAATATGTGGTGCAATAATCAATGAAACAATGCTCATCAATTTAATCAAAATGTTCATTGATGGCCCTGATGTATCTTTAAATGGATCACCAACGGTGTCACCGGTTACCGATGCTTTATGTGGTTCTGAACCTTTGTAATATGTCTGACCATTTATATCTACACCTTTCTCGAAAGATTTTTTTGCATTATCCCATGCACCACCGGCATTACTTTGGAACATTCCCATCAGCACACCGGAAACTGTAACTCCTGCCAACACACCACCTAAAACTTCGGGACCAAAAATAAATCCAACTACTACAGGCACAATTAATGCTAATGCTCCAGGAGCAATCATTTCTCTGATAGAAGCTTCTGTAGAGATAGCAACACACTTCTCATATTCAGGTTTAGCTTTATATTCCATGATGCCCGGTATTTCGCGAAACTGTCTGCGGACTTCCTCAACCATACTCATTGCCGCACGACCTACGGCAGCAATAGCCAATGAAGAAAATATAAATGGAATCATGGCGCCAACAAACAGGCCTGCAAGTACGTTTGCTTTATAAATGTCAATATGCGAAATACCAGCAACACCAACAAAGGCTGCAAACAGTGCTAATGATGTTAATGCTGCCGATGCAATGGCAAACCCTTTACCCGTTGCCGCAGTAGTGTTTCCTACAGCATCAAGATTATCTGTACGCTGACGAACTTCTTTTGGAAGCTGGCTCATTTCGGCAATACCACCGGCATTATCTGCAATAGGACCAAAGGCATCAATAGCCAACTGCATAGCTGTGGTAGCCATCATACCGGCTGCTGCTATGGCTACGCCATATAAACCGGCTAATGAATAGGAAAGAAAAATACCTCCTGCAAGTACAATCATAGGCACTGCAGTTGATTCCATACCTACGGCTAATCCACCAATAATGTTTGTGGCATGACCGGTTGAACTTTGCTTAACGATTGACAAAACAGGACGCTTTCCGATTGCTGTATAATATTCTGTGATGATGCTCATTAATGCACCCACAACAAGCCCAACGAGAATAGCTAAATAAACATTCATGGGTGTGAATTCAAAACCACGAATAACTAACTTTTCCGGAAGTAAATAGGTCACGGCAAAATAGCTGGCAATTGCTGTAAGTACAATTGATGACCAGTTGCCCATGTTTAAGGCATTCTGCACATTATCATTTTCACTTTTAATTCTCACAAACCAAGTTCCTACTATTGAAAAAATAATTCCCATTCCGGCAATGAGCATTGGCAATAAAATAGGCGAAAGTCCACCAAACTTATCAGAAGAAGCATCTATCTCCTGACCTAATACCATTGTAGCAAGAATAGTTGCAACATAGGAACCAAAAAGGTCAGCACCCATACCGGCAACATCGCCAACATTATCACCAACGTTATCAGCAATGGTAGCTGGGTTACGCGGATCATCTTCAGGAATACCGGCTTCTACTTTTCCTACTAAGTCTGCACCTACATCGGCAGCTTTGGTATAAATTCCTCCGCCAACACGTGCAAACAAAGCAATACTTTCTGCACCGAGTGAGAAACCTGCCAAAACTTCAATAGCCTTTTTCATTTCAACACCTGTAATGGCTGCACCTTCAGGAACAAACAACTGATAGAACACAATAAACAACGAACCTAAGCCAAGCACGGCAAGCCCTGCAACACCCAGTCCCATTACTGCGCCTCCGGTAAATGAGACTTTTAATGCTTTTGAAAGACTACTGCGTGCAGCCTGTGCTGTACGAACGTTTGCTTTTGTAGCAATGTTCATTCCTATATAGCCTGCTACTGCTGAAAAAACTGCACCTATCACAAAAGCAATCGCTATAATCGGGCTTGAATGAACCGGATATTCTTCTGTGCCATGTAATGTTCCTGAATATGCCAAGAGCAATCCTGCTATTACAACAAAATAGGANNGCATCCTGCTTGCCTACCCACGAGGCTTTTATAAACATATAAACCAGGGCCAACAAACCCAACACCGGAACTACATAAACTATCTGACTCATAAAATACTACGGTTAAAATTTTTGAGGTTGCGAAAGTATAAAAAAACTTCATAAGTCAATGGCCTTTTTTAGGCTTTAAAGGCTTTGTGCTAATAAGTTTACCTATTACTGTCATTTAATGATTATCCGCAAGCCGCATCGCTTAAACATTGCTCCAAGCCCGAAACAGCAGCGTTTCAATAATCGGCAAGGCCTGTTTGGATATCCCTTCTTTTTCGCAGCCACACCTTGTTTTTAATTTCCGTATTCAAAAGATACTTTTCAACTATGCATATCAAAAACGCTGCTGATTTTATACTTTTATCTTCATAAATTCTTATTCCATTTATTCAATAAATTAAATGATATGAAAAAACTAATCG
>DKKR01000018.1 GCA_002455375.1 Bacteroidetes bacterium UBA6661 | reverse complement strand
TTTTGGATATACAATACCTCGCTGGTGGAACAGTAATCCAGTCAGCGGTGCAGCAGGATGGTATCAATATCAGGTTACTATCCCCAACAATGCATTTACTGTAGCATCACAGCGATATTTGATTTTTGTTTTTACCAACAGGCATACATTAGCCAACGGTGGCAATATTTATATTGACGATATTTCTATCAACACCTATCCAAAAGCACAGATCTTTGTTTCTACCAGAATGTCTTTTCAGGGTACTTCTTCTGTACCTCCGGGCACAACTGATAATTTAATTTATGGAGTAGAAGTTGTTATTGATGGCGGTGATGATGTTACTGCAAATAATTATTACACTATTGACTCGCTGCACTTCAGTTACATTGGCTCTACCAATGCCTGTGGCGATGCNNAACTATGTGCTACCAACTATTCTTTTTTTCCTATTGCAACATTCAGACTCAACAATGGTAAAAACTATTTTTGGGTAACCTACGATATTAAACCCGCTGGCGTTTCTACTCCAGGCAATTGTGTTGACGGTGAATACAATTTTATCCGACTCAGAAAAGGTGCCAGTGCTGTAAACTATACGCCAAATCCGGCAACACTAGGCGGCTGCAGACCCATAGACGTTGCTTATTGCGGAGGTAATCCGCCAGCTTATTCTGTAGGCACATCGTGGCTTGGCGGCTCCTATACCAACAACGATTATGTGGCACAGGTGCAACTCACCGGAGAGCCCGGTTATCCGATTATCAATAATGCATTAAACTGTTGCGGTCCAAACATTGCTCCCTGGTGGGGAGGCCCTGCACCCTTTAGTGCCCACCCGCCCGATTATGAAAAATTTGCTGCTGTGCCCGGTAAAACTACCGTGTTGATGGCCAATGGCATGACTTCATATACCATTAATTTAAAAGTAGGTACCTATTGTTGTTTAAACTATATTGCAGCATTTATTGACTTTAATCACGATGGAGACTTTTATGACGCTGGCGAAAAAATTGCGCAGTCGCCTGCAATGTTGGCGGCTAATGGAACCTACTCAGTGTCATTCACAGTGCCTGTAAGTGCCTATATAGGTACTACAACCTTACGTGTACGCGAAGTTTACGCCAGAAGCAATATTGACGCTTGTTCTTCTGCCACTTATGGTGAAACAGAAGACTATTCAGTAACTATAATTCCTACCTGTAATTCATGGCCGGGTTTAGGTTATAATAAATTGNNGTAATTCATGGCCGGGTTTGGGCTATGGTAAATTGTGGCTTGGCGGGTTTGATAATGACTGGAACAACCCCGTAAACTGGTGTCCTGCAAATCCACCATTAATAACTGATAATGCACTTATTCCCGGTAGCAGCCCGAACCGTCCGGTAATTAAAGAGGGCACCTTTGCAACAGCAAAAAAACTAAGAATTCAGGGTACTGATACAGTAACTGTTAATGTTTATAAAACCGGCCGCCTTACTGTTGCAGATTCATTAATTATCAATGACCCGGCATCAACTTTAAAAGTTAATTCGCAATTTACAGACACAGCACGTATATCTGTGGGTAACGTATATCCCACCATTCCGCCTTATTACCCTTTAAATGCTGCTGCATTAAAACAACGCTGCCAGATAGTTTATACAGGTCCCGAATTGAGCTCTTATGGAATGATTACCGGTGATGAAATTGATTCTATCTTTCTGTTGGTATCAAATTTTACAGCACCTAACAACCCCTATACCAATTTCAGTATCCGATGGTATTATACCACTGCAATTTTCTCTTATGGTGGGACTGCCGCAAACAATGCTTTGGCACCGTTTGCTGTTGGTACAACACCTAATTTGGTTTACACCACCCCTTCACTTGGTATCCCTTCAGCAGGTCAGTATAAGTTTGGATTATCAACACCCATACCTGTTAACCTTGCTTATTCATTGGTTATTGATATTTGTTATGATCATGCCATTGGTGGTGGTCAGCAAACCTGGTACACTAACACAACAGGCGTCAGACGTTATTTGCAACTATATGCAATTGCTCCTGTTCCAAATGCTGCATGCGATTTTACACCAACCATACGCTTCTTTGGAACAGCAAATGCTGCAGGAGTCACCACTTTTAATCTTGGTGCATCTCTGCAGGGAAGTTTGCCACACCTGTCTGTTGGACTTGCAGTATCCACAGTGCCTGCAGGTATATTTGCACCCGGCACTACGATTACAGGAATTGCAGGTTCTACCATAACCATTTCAACACCAACTATTGGTGCAATGACTGCGGCAACACAAGTAAGGTTTAACGTTAACGGTGCATTGAGTCCAAATTCAAATGATGGTAACTGTACTACAACACAACGCCCCAATCTTACATTTAAATACAAACGTAAATACACCACCTTCATGGCTTATGTAGGTGGTCACTGGAACAACTCCGGTACCTTCACTGCTGGTCAAAGCGATTTTACTTTTAATGGTATGAATCCACAAAATATTGATGGTGCCAATAATACTACATTCATGGCAATGACCATCAATAAACCTGCACCGGCAAATCCTGTTAGGCTTTATAAAGATGTTACGGTTACAGACACACTGCACTTAACACAAGGCAGACTGCAGCTTAATGGAAGTCCAACTGTTATCCGCTCATTAAGCCTGATGAGTAACACCGGTTCCACCGCAGCATTGACAAGAAACACAGGCGTATTGATAGCAGAATCCAGTCCGCCAAACTATGGTAATTTCAGATGGAAGATTGGAACACCTGCAGCTTATCCAACAACTTTTACATTCCCGTTTGCCAACTCGGCAGGAGTTTATATTCCTGTTGACTATAAAGTGAACAATGGTGATGCAGATGTTACCATGACAACTTATTCAACAATACCGGCAAATACACCAATACCGACAGGCGTTTCAGATATTTATATGAACACCTGGTTTGCTCCACCATTTACAGACAACAGTCCTTATATGGTTGACCGTTTCTGGCAGATTAATGATGCAGGTACAGTAACGAGTCGCGACTTAACGCTTAACTGGGTATCGTCAGAAAATGCAGCAGCAGGTTCATCTCCTTATCGTGCACAGGTGTATAACCCAAGTACTAACTGGGGCTATCCGTTCATTATCGGTCAAACAAATCCTACAACAACATCAGTATCCATTCCGGCAGCCACTTATAGCAATACATGGGCTGTTGTGAGAGAATTGCAACCACTGCCTGTGGAGTTGCTTTCGTTTGAAGCTAAGCCTTATAAAGATCAGGAAGTGGTTTGTAACTGGACAACAGCTACAGAACTCAATAACGACTTCTTTACTGTTGAACGCAGCAGCGATGGCCGTAATTTCGAAAAAGTGGGAACTGTAAAAGGTGCAGGTAATTCAACACAGCAACACGACTATAAATTTATAGATACCAAGCCTTATCGCGGAGTTTCGTTCTACAGATTGAAACAGACCGATTTTAACGGCAAGTCCGAGACGTTCGAAAAAGTAGCTGTAAACTTAAGTTTACCTGCCACACCGATTAGTGTTTATCCTGTTCCTGCCAACGAATATGTAGTATTCAGTGTTGACAGAAATCAGAATCTCGAAAATGCAGTATTGTATGTTTATGACTTTACAGGACGTGCATTGATTCAGAAAAAAGTTGCAGAACTTAAAGGCACAGGAACCAATATATTTATCCTGCCTGTAAACACTTTAATTAATGGATTGTATCATTTTGATTTAAAAGTAGAAGGCGCTTCATTAGGAAACGGTAAATTTATTGTAGAGAAATAATTTTTTAAAAGACAAAGTGCCCTTAAGTATGATAAGTAAACAGACGCTTTCATTCTTAAGGGCACTTGCCGTTAATAACAACCGCGAATGGTTTGCGGCAAACCATAATAAATACGAGCGCGCAAAAGAAGATTTTAATAATTACCTGAAACAAACGCTCTCGGAATTGACGAAGTACGATGCTTCGCTCAAAGGGCTTGAACCCAAAGACTGTGTTTTCAGAATATATCGTGATATTCGTTTTTCGCCCGATAAAACACCTTACAAAACAAATCTTGGTGCAGCTATCAATGAAGGAGGCAAAAAAAAAGAAACAGCAGGTGCTTATCTGCATATTCAGCCGGGCAACAAGTCTTTTTTTGCCGGAGGACGGTGGATGCCCGATAAGGAAACTTTACGAAAAATCAGACAGGAAATAGATTACAATACCGATGAGTTTAAAACTATTTTGAATAACAAAAACTTTAAAAAGTATTTTGGTACATTGGAAGATATAGCGCTTAAAAAAGCACCTAAAGACTATCCAAAAGACCATCCGGAAATAGCGTTGCTTAAATATACCAGCTACATTGCCTCCATGCCATTGGCAGACTCATTAATCACTTCAGATAAGGGAGTAAAAGAAATTGGTAAAGTTTATAAAGCATTGATGCCACTCCTGCATTTCCTGAACAGGGCATTAGATTAGTTTGCAGCAGCAGCTCTCATTTTTTGAGAAACAACTCTGATAATATAGGTCATGATGATGAGAATAAATGCCAATAACATCCAAAGCGTGTTGTAGCCGAAGTTGGCAATAGTTTGTGTGGCAAGAATAGGTAAGGCTGTTTGTGCCGAACTCCATGCCATAGAATACAATGCTGCATATTGTCCGCGACTGGCAATAGAGCTTTTTAGATTCATAAAAGAATTCATGAATGGCATAGCCAGCATTTCTGAAAATGATACCAATACTATAATTAATGTGAATGCTGCAAAACCACCAATAAAGGGAAGACATAAGTAGGTAGCAGCAAGTAATAGTCCGCCAATAGAAATGGTACGGTAAACGTTCCATCGTTTCTCAAGTCTGTAAACCAAAATCATTTCTACAACTGCAACTATTAATCCATTAAACATCATCAGTAAACCTATTTGTCTTTCGCTCAGGTGATGAATGTCCTTATAAAACAAAGGCATGGTTATAAAAAACTGAAAGAAACAAAGTGCATAAAGAAAAACTGCAACAATAAAATAAAGATAAATCTTGTCCTTGTAAGGAGAAGCAATTTGTTGCTTTTGGCTTTGCCCGTGTACATGATGCACTTTTTTATTGTGCAACATAAACAGTGTAAATGTTGCCGCTGCAATACAAAAACATCCGTTGGTGTAAAATAAGTAATCATAGCTTATAGAAGCTAAGAAGCCGCCAAGCACAGGTCCGACAGAGAAGCCAAGATTTATTGCAAGACGGTTGATTGAAATAGAGCGTGTGTAATTTCCGGGCTTGCTGTAAAAGGCAATGGCTGTCATGTTAGCCGGACGGTATGATTCACTAAAAATACTAAGGAAAAAGAATGAAACACATAGATATAAATAGGAGTGAATAAAAGGTATGAGCATAAACAGCGTACCACCTGTAAATAAACTAATCAGCATCACAGGACGGTAACCAATAATATCAGTTAGTTTACCTCCGGTAAAAGCACCGGTAAAACTTCCTGCACCAAAGCAAGCCATCACCACACCGGTTTGTTGCACGGAGAAGCCTAATTTTTCTGTCAGATACACCGATAGGAAAAAGATTACCATAGTGCCGCTTCTGTTAATCAGCATCACAGCAGAAAGTAACCACACATCACGCGAAATGCCACTGTAGGCGCCTGAAAAAAGTGATTTAACATGTTGCAACATGCAGCAAAATTGAAATAAGTTGCCTTGCAAAACAAGAAGAATAAAAATACTTATGCACTGTTTTGATTTATGCGGTAATTTTGTTGCATTCCAATACAATCGGTTTATTATGAAGGTAGCAATTATTATGGGTAGCAAATCAGACCTTGAAGTCATGCAACAGGCGGCACAGGTACTTTCTGATTTTCAGATAGAACATCATATTCAGATTGTTTCTGCACATCGCACACCGGAGCTGATGGTACAGTTTGCCAAAGAAGCCTATGAAAAAGATTACCGGGTAATCATTGCCGGGGCGGGGGGAGCAGCCCATCTTCCGGGTATGGTTGCATCACTAACTGCACTTCCTGTAATTGGTGTTCCTGTAAAATCGAGCAATAGTATTGACGGTTGGGACTCTATTCTTTCTATTTTACAAATGCCAAATGGAGTGCCTGTGGCTACCGTTGCCTTGAATGCGGCACAGAATGCCGGATTACTTGCCGTTCAGATTTTAGCCACATCCGATAAGGCAATATACAAAAAACTTGAAGCCTATAAGCAGTCGTTAAGAGATAAGGTTATCAAGTCCAACGAAGGGTTGTGATTTTTAATTAAATTTTGATGACAGGGAGCTACAATGCAGCCTCCGGCCACTAATATACAACCACATAGGCCTTTAGCTGTTTTTTTTATTGGTGATAAATTTTAAAATTGCTGAAATATTGTTTTGCTAACTAATGCATTATCAATATGTTGAATGAAGTGATAGAATTGTTTAAAGGACAATTAAAAATATTTTCAATAACCATTTGCTAATAAAAAATCCTTTTCTATTTTTGCGTTCCCTTTTTTGAAGGGTAAAGTGTGTTCATTGACATCGTGGATTAATGGCGTAATAACTTCTGAAGCAGATTGGTAAAGTAGTAATTTGTTTGGGAATCATTGATATTTAAGAGGCCGATGTAGCTCAGTTGGCCAGAGCTACTGATTTGTAATCAGTGGGTCGGGGGTTCGAATCCCTCCATCGGCTCTTTTTTATTTATATATTTTCAGTTTGTCAACAATTGGCTAAGGTAAAACTGAACATTATCGGGGAGTTACCAGAGTGGCCAAATGGGACAGACTGTAAATCTGTTGTCTTATGACTTCGGTGGTTCGAATCCACCACTCCCCACCAATGATGCCGGTAAAAAAAACAAGCGGAAGTAGCTCATTTGGTAGAGCGATAGCCTTCCAAGCTATAGGTGGCGGGTTCGAGCCCCGTCTTCCGCTCAAAAGGTTTG
>DKKR01000031.1 GCA_002455375.1 Bacteroidetes bacterium UBA6661 | reverse complement strand
GTTTGTTTGCATTTCCGTTGATGTATGTCAATGGCGGAGGCAGCCCGTCTTCTTTTTCAGACTATTCAGACCTTACAGGAACACGCACCATTCCATTTCCTGTTGATACTCCTGTTAACCTTCCTTATCCTTTTAACGACAGGTTAACCGACCCATATTCCAACCCTTACGATCATAGCCCGCTTTACGGAACCACACCTTCCAATGTTAATACCTCAGTTGAATACAACCCCGAAACAAGAGAGTACGACATTAATGAAAAAATAGGCAAAGATTTTTTCCGCAACCCTTCCTACATGACGTTCGAAGAGTTTAAAGAAGATCAGTTTCGTAAATCAACACAGCAATATTGGAAAGAAAGAGCAGAAGGTGAAGATGCCATAACCCGAAAACCGCTAATTCCTAAAATTTATGTTGCAGGTGAAACATTTGACAGGATATTTGGTGGCAACACCATAGACATTCGCCCGCAGGGCTCTGCAGAATTGACTTTTGGAGTTAACATCAACCGCACCGATAATCCGCAGATTCCCGAAAAACAAAGACGCCTTACATCTTTTGATTTTAACGAGAAAATTCAAATGAATGTGATTGGAAACATAGGAGAGAAGATGAAACTCAGTGTCAACTACAACACAGAAGCGAGTTTCGATTTCGAAAATCAAATGAAGCTTGAATATACAGGCTATGAAGATGAGATTATCAGAAAAATAGAAGCAGGTAATGTTACCTTACCACTAACGGGAACTTTAATCAAAGGTAGCCAGAGTTTGTTCGGGATAAAAACACAGTTGCAGTTTGGAAGACTTGGTGTTACAACAATTTTCTCACAGCAAAAAGGGCAGGCAAGCACTATCAATGTACCTCCGGGAGGTGGCCAGGTCACTAATTTTGATATTGATGGTGATCAGTATGAAGCCAACAGACACTTTTATATTTCGCAATATTTCAGAGAGCATTATGATGAAGCAGTAAGCAAGCTGCCTACTATTGTTTCACCCATCAGCATCACCAAAATAGAAGTCTGGATTACTCAGGTAAACTTCAACTCACAAGATCAGACAAGAAACCTCGTAGCCATGCAGGATTTAGGTGAGTATAATGCTTATGCTTCCTCTTTTGTTGGGCAAGGCACATCTGTTTATCCATCAGATCAGTTATCAAACAACCTTTATCAGAAACTCACAACAACATACAGCGGTATTCGAAATTTTCAAACAGCATCCTCTATACTCGATCCATTGTCTTCAGTTTATAATTTTTCGCCACAGCAGGATTATGAGTTAATTACCAATGCAAAGAAACTCAGCAGCACAGATTTTACATACAATGAAAAGTTAGGTTTTATTTCGCTCAACTCAGAGTTGCGTAACGACCAGGCATTGGCTGTTGCATTTGAATATACCGTTAACGGCAAAGTTTACAGAGTGGGTGAGCTTACGACTTCAGGTATTGACCCATCGCAACCATTGATTGTAAAACTTATCAGAGGAAGAAATTTTAACACAACACTTCCATCATGGAAACTGATGATGAAAAACGTTTATAACCTGAATGCTTTTCAGATTTCAAGCGAAAAATTCAGATTAGATGTTCTTTATTTCGACAATGCTGCCGGAAGTTATGTGCGTCAGTTGCCTGAGCCTAACGAGCCCAAAATTGCCAATAAAAGTCTTATCAGAGTACTCAATGCCGATAATCTAAATTCTACCGGTGATGCTACACAATCCGGTGACGGTATTTTTGATTATGTAGAAGGTATAACAGTAAATAGTGCTAACGGAAGAATTATTCTGCCCTCTGTTGAACCATTCGGGCGTTATCTTGAATCGAAATTTTCAAATGCTACAACGGCAGCGAAGTATGTGTTTAAAGAGCTTTATGATTCAACCAAAACAATTGCTTTAGCACAGGGTAAAAACAAGTTTAAGCTTAAAGGCTCATATCAGAGTTCTTCAGGTTCTGAAATTTCACTTAATGCCATCAACATACCGCAAGGCTCTGTTAAAGTAACTGCTGGTGGAACTGAGTTAGTCGAAAATCAGGATTATACTGTTGATTATAATTTAGGTCGGGTAAAAATCATCAACACTTCGGTGCTTAATTCTGCAACACCCATAAAAGTTTCTTTAGAGAGTAATTCCTTGTTTTCTGTTCAGTCAAAAACATTGATGGGCGCACGGTTTGACTACAAGTTCAGTAAAGATTTTGCTGTTGGCGGTACCTTTATGCACCTCAACGAAAGACCTATCACCCGAAAAGTTAACATTGGTGATGAGCCTATCTCAAATTCAATTTTCGGTTTGGATGGAACTTATCGCACACGCTCACGATTCATCACCAAGTTGGTTGATAAGATTCCATTGATTAATACGAAGGAAGAATCATCAGTTTCATTGAACGGTGAATTTGCTTATTTGCTTCCCGGACATAGTAAGGCAATCGGTAAAAAAGGGAATGCCTATATTGATGCTTTTGAAGGAACACAGAGTACCATCCCTTTGAATATTGCAGGACAGTGGACGTTAGCATCGGTGCCACGTTTTCAGCCTGCATTGTTTCCGGAATTTGATTATGTGAGTGCCACAAACGATACGTTAGGATATGGTTACAATCGTGCAAAAATGGCATGGTACAATATTGACCCGACAGCTTTTTACAGAAGTAACAGTACGGTGTCATTATCGGCAGCAGAAAGAAGTAATCATAACGTAAGACAAATCAGTGAAAAGGAATTGTTCCCCAAGAGGCAATACAGCAATGGTATTGTGCCTTACATGAACACTTTCGACATTTCTTTTTATCCTGATGAGCGTGGACCTTACAATTATGAAACATCTGCCCGTGCAGGCTTATCTGCCGGTATTGATGCAAATGGTAAATTGATTGATCCAACATCACGTTGGGGTGGTTTTATGCGAAAGGTAGAAACCAGCAACTTTGAAGAGTCAAACATTCAGTACATTCAGTTTTGGCTGATGGACCCATTTAATGGTGATGCGCCTGATTCCAGTATGTCAAACACAGGAACACTTTATTTTAATTTGGGTGATATCTCTGAAGATGTGTTGCGCGATGGATATGAGAGCTATGAGAATGGTCTTCCAACTACGGCAACACCGGCAGCGTACCGTCAGAATGCTTGGGGCCGCACGCCTGTTGCACAAAACGTTCTTTATGCATTCGACAGAGATGAAAGTACACGTAAACAGCAAGATGTTGGTTTAGATGGTTTAGGTAATGATGACGAGAAAGTACATTTCCTCACCAACTTCCTTGATTACATAGATGCCAACGTAACAAATCAAACTGCAAAAGATGCCATTCATGACGACCCTTCGTCAGATGATTTCAGATATTTCAGAGGTGATGCTTATACCAATGCTGATGGAATTTTACAACGTTATAAAAACTTTAACGGAACAGAAAATAATTCACCGGTAGCAGGAAGCGGAACTTTTGTGCCGTCAAGCACGCAAACTCCGGATGCAGAAGATGCCAACCGCATCAACGGTATGGAAGTTGACGAAAATTATTTTCAATATAAAGTTGACATTGATCCTTCAAAATTGGTTGTTGGTCAAAACTATGTCAGCGATGTGTTGGAAAATGTAGCTGCATTAAATCTGCCTGATGCATCAGGCAAGACCATCACATGGTATCTGATTAAAATTCCGGTTAACGATCCAACACGCGAACGTATCGGACAGATTTCCGATTTAAAGTCGGTAAAGTTTATCCGTGTTTTTGCAAAAGGATTTAGTGGACCCAAGGTGCTGCGTCTTGCAAAATTTGAATTCCTGAGAGGTGAGTGGAGAAAGTATGATTATAAACTTACAGGTATTCTCAGTCAGCCTGCTGTGTTTGATGTAGGTGCTGTTTCGCTGGAAGAGAACAGTAACCGCGAGCCTATTAACTATGTTCTGCCACCTGATTTTGAACGTGAAATAGATGTTACCTCAACCAATCAGCGTCAGCTTAACGAGCAATCGCTTTCATTTAAAGTTTGCGAACTTGCTGATGGTGACATGAAGGTTTGTTATAAAAACACATCACTCGACATGCGTAATTACAAGCACGTAAAAATGGTTATCCATGCCGAGTCGTTTTTGCCACCGGCAAATCCAACCAACGATGGTGAGCTTTACGCAGTTGTCCGTTTAGGCTCTGACTTTACAGATAACTATTACGACTACCGTATTCCATTGAAAATGACACCATTTGGAAGCACAGATCCAACAGTTATCTGGCCTAAAGAAAATGATTTTGATATTGATTTGGATAAACTGACCGATGCCAAGCTGGAACGTAATAATGCCGGTGTTGCTTTTACAGATGAGTACTCGAAGCTGGATGGCAACAATGTAATTTTTATAAAAGGAAACCCCACATTGAGCGAAGTAAAAGTTATGATGCTGGGATTGTGGAATCCAAGTGGCGAGAATCCTGCATTCCCACCACGACCACCGGATGACGGATTGGCGAAGTGTGCAGAGGTATGGTTCAATGAATTCCGTATGTCTGACTTTAATGATAAAGGCGGCTGGGCCACCATTGGTCGTGCACAGGTAAAACTTGCAGATTTGGGTAATGTTTCTGTTTCGGGAGGCTATTCAACTCATGGTTTCGGAAGTTTAGAAAGTAAGGTTGGTGAACGCAGCAAGGAAGATATTACAAACTATGATATAGCCACTTCACTTGAGTTAGGTAAGTTTTTCCCTTCAAGTACAGGTCTGACAGTGCCAATGTATTTTGGTTATGGTGAAGTATTCAGCAACCCGCAGTACGATCCTCTTGATCCGGATATTGAATTCAGCCGTTCAATCAGCAACATTGATGATTCAAAGCGCAAGCAAAACAGAAAACGTTTTTCTCAGGATTATACAAGGAGAAAGAGTTTGAACTTTACCAATGTCAAGAAAAACAAGACAGGTAAGAATGCATCCAAGTCCAGAATTTATGATATAGAGAACTTTAATTTTACTTATGGCTACACTGAAGTCTATCGGAGAAATATCAATACAGAATATGACATTCAGAAAGACTATCTTGGTGCAATAGGGTATAATTTTAATACCAACCCCAAGCCGATTACCCCTTTCAGTAAAATGAAAGGTAAGTCGAAGTACCTGCGTCCTATAAAAGATTTTAATTTTAATTACATGCCGTCAACCTTTAATTTCCGATGGGATGTAAACAGGCATTATGGCGAACTTAAAGTACGCGATGTAAATGCAGTATTAAATCAGGGTGTTTCTGATAACTCTATTCCTGTATTGTATGATAAACGTTTTACTATGAATCGTCAGTATGGTACAAGCTGGGATATTACACGCGCATTGAAGTTTGAATTTAATGCTAACAATCAGAGTAAAGTTGATGAACCCGATGGTGCTTTAAACTCTGAAGAGAAACGCGATTCTGTGCGGAAGAACTTTTTCAACTTAGGTCGAAATACAGATTACATGCACAATGCATCTCTATCGTATAATCTTCCATTAAATAAGTTGCCGATTACAGACTGGATAAGTATAAACACACGCTACAGCACTACTTATCACTGGACAGCATCACCCTTAATAGTGAACCCTGATAATGGAAGGTATTATACAAACCCTGCCTTGGGTAACACGATTCAAAATTCAAATTCTATTCAGGTTAACAATAGCTTAAACATGACTTCTTTATATAATAAGTGGAAACTGTATAAGAAGTTGACTGCACCTCCAAAGCCAAAAACACCTGCTAAGAAAGAGCCAAAGGTTGATGCTAAAGCTCCGGATGCTGCAAAAGACAGTTTAAAGACAAAGAGTGTTAAGCCACCGGAGAAGAAAAAGGAACAGGAAATAAATCCGGCAATAAAAGCATTGGCAAAAATTATTTTCAGTTTAAAAAATGTTTCGTTTAACTGGAATGAAACCAATGGATTATTGTTGCCCGGCTTCAACAAACAGAGTGAATGGTTGGGTCAGAATTGGGATGGCAACAGTGCACCCGGGTTTGCATTTACTTTTGGTAGTCAGAATCAGGACATCAGAGAACGAGCGGCCAGGAATGGCTGGCTTACAACTGACTCAACTTTTAACAGTCAGTTTACTTCTACCTATACACAAAACATTACAGGAAGAGCATCGCTTGAACCTTTTACAGGATTTAATATTGATGTAAACTTTAACCGTAATTACTCTTTAAGCACAACAGAAAATTACAGAGCCTTCAACAGTCCTCGTGCTAATGGTCGTTATTATGAAACATTAGCAAGAGTAGAAACCGGCAATTTCAGTATCAGCAATCTGATGTGGGGAACATCATTCACGAAAGACAGAAAAGATTATTCATCTACAATTTTTGAACGATTTGCAGAAAACAGAAGAATACTTTCTGAAAGATTGGGAAATGAAAATCCAAACTCTTCGGGTGTTGGTGCAGATGGCTACAGAGATGGTTACAGTGGAACATCACAAGAGGTAGTGATTCTTTCTTTCCTTTCAGCATATTCTAAAAAGAGTGCATCACGCATGTCGCTCGATTTGTTTCCATCAGTACCACTTCCTAACTGGACAGTGCGATATGACGGACTTACCAAAATTGCATTTGTAAAAAATCTTTTCCAGAGTGTAAACCTCAACCACGGTTACCGTTCAACTTATAATGTGAACAGTTTTACTACCGATGTTTCTTATGTTCCCGGTGGTAATGCTCGCGATATCAATATGGATTTTATTCCAAAGCGACAGATAGGGCAGGTGAGTTTGAGCGAACAATTTAGTCCATTAATTGGAATAGACATTACCTGGAAAAACAGAAACGATAAGTCATCAGGAAGCAAATCTGCAACAGAGCGTGGCGGACGTTCTTCCGGTGGAAATTTCACCACACGATTTGAGTACAAACGCGATCGTAATATTTCTCTCACACTGGCAGGCATTCAGGTAACAGAAGTTAAAGGACGGGAGTTTACTTTTGGTGCAGGCTATCGTATTCCAAACTTTAAGTTCCCATTTGGATTGTTTAAGAGTGTTAACTCACGCAGATCAAACGATCTGAATACAACATTAGATTTCTCAGTTCGCAAGAACACTACTATCCTCAGAAAATTGGTTGAAGGCACCAATCAGCCTACAGCAGGTTTAACCATCATCTCTATTAAACTGGCTTCTGATTATACAGTGAGTGAACGACTTAATTTAAGATTGTTCTTCGAGAAAACAATCAACACACCAGTAGTTTCTACATCGTACCCCAATGCCAACACAGCATTTGGTATAACGATAAGGTTTACACTGTCGCAATAGGGGGGGGGGAATAGATTATTCACCCCCAAAAATAAATTTTCAAACATGCAGATAGCATTATTACACTGCGTGTAAAACAAATTGTTCTGCGGTTGAGTCTTTTCAAGTGTGTACGAAGATTGAGGTTCATTCGTTCTATACGATTTATTGAAACAGGATTGCAACAGTGTGTGGATTTTGATAGTATGTATTTGTACATAAGTAATCCATCAGTATAGATTTTTCTTGCATGACTTAATTCTAATTTGGATGTTATTGCTTGAAGTGTCCGTTTGGTTCTTTTGCCTATGTTAAAGTCTATAATTTTTTTTGTTTCACGTTCATAAGCACAAACTACCCAATAAAGATTTGTCTTGTTTCCGACAAACGTTCTCAACTCATCTACTTCATAAGTTTTGTTGCTGAGAGTAAGTGGCTTTTTGATGTTTTTAGCAATTTGCTTTATACGTGCAATTGTAGTTGTAGGAGAAATTTTGAGAATGCGACCAATACTTCTGATACCGCAACCCTCTTTTACCAGAGTAGAAATTTTTATGTTTGTCTCGGTATGACAAGCACGGTTGCTATATTTTACCTGCTGCCACTTAATGCATTTCTTGCAAAACAATTTTTGATTACCGTTTTTCTGAAAACCTTTTTTAATACAAGAACCATTACAATAAATACAGGTCATAGCATAGGTGATATTTTGAAACATAAAGGTAAAAATCAATCAATTCTAATTTCAAAAACTCATTGAATCATTTTCAAATGTTTTTTTACATACATTACAATAACAGGCTTTTGAGGTTTAAATTACCCTTGTAGCTTGATAGACAATCTTTTATAATATGAGGTGATATTTTGAAACATGACCACCGCTAAGCGATGGAACTATTCGTAGTAGCGTGCCTGATGGGGCACCTGAAAAGGCTACAGTATAAAGATTTTGGCGGCAAGCACCGGCAGGAACCACAGGAGGTGTCACACTAAGGTTGATGGTTTGAGAGTGCGCTACGGTACTCCACAACAGCAGTGCTGCTGCTACATAAGGTGCTGGTAATAATTTTTTTATTGTATTTGGTTTTTGGAGTGTGACTAAATTACAGAAACGATTTGATAATTGTAGGAGTTTAGGTATAAAAAAATTGCGCGGCACTTAGTTATCTGACTTGAGGTTCCGCTAAGAACCCACTACACAAATAAACAAAGCCCGCGCTAACTGCGAGCGTCTGCCTATTCTTGTGTAGTTAAAATTTAGCGGATTTCAAGTCAAGAATTTGCTAACGCAATAAGATATTTATGTTGTTTTTTATGTCATTTTCTATTAATTAAATTGTGTTATAATGATAGTAAAAGAATTGAGGTGAGGTAAAGAAATTTGAAATAATTATTGTAACTACTTAATGTTAAACCTTTTACCTGAAAATAGTTTTATTTATCAATAGAAATTAATTCTACTTCAAAAACCAGTGTTTCATTTGGACCAATTGCTCCACCTGCCCCACTCTCGCCATAAGCTAAGTTGGCAGGAATAAACAACTTCCATTTTGATCCAACAGGCATCAACTGCAATGCTTCTGTCCATCCCGGAATAACCTGATTAACGCCAAACTGTGCAGGCTGACCTCTCTCAACAGAGCTGTCAAAAACTTTACCATCAATGGTTGTTCCATGATAATGCGTTGTTACTTTATCTGTAGCTGCTGGTTTTGGACCATTACCTTCTTTAATAATTTCATACTGAAGACCACTTGGTAACGTAACCACACCTTTGCGCTTACCGTTCTCTTCCAGGAACTTTTTACCTTTTTCTAAGTTAACACCTGCTTTGGCTTTAGCTTCCTGATCTTTCACTTTCTGCTTTTCGCCCATGTAAGCACCAATACAAGCCTGAACTTGCTCCATAGTTAAAGCGGTTTTTTCTCCTTTTAAAGCTTCGGAAATTCCCCTTGAAATCAAGTCAACATTCATGTCGGTAAGTCCGTCCTTTTTCATGTTTTCGCCAATAGAAACTCCAATACCATAGCTTACAGAGTCTAAAGTGGTTGTGATGGCCTGTGATCCACCTGTGTTTTTCTGTCCACATGCACTAAAGGCCATTGCCAGAAAACCAAAAACTGTTACATTAAATTTATTCATTATATGCTTTTTTTTAATCCGCGCAAATATAGACTTATATTAATTGCAATATCATGCCGGATAAAATAAAACTTCGTTTCTTTCATTCTCATTTTTGAATGTTAATAACTCTATCTGAATAGCCCGATAACTTCCCATTTTGTTTATAATTTTATGAATGAGCAAACCATAATGAAGCTATTTTTGTGAATTGCTAAAAAGTGAAGTATTGTACTGATTAAGATGAAAATTACTTACTACGGACATTCTTGTTTTCTGCTGGAAGTTGCCTCTAAACGCATACTGTTCGACCCTTTTATTACCGGCAATCCATTAGCCGTTAATATTAAGATTCAAAGCATTAAGGCCGACTACATCCTTATTTCTCATGGGCATGGCGATCATATTGGCGATGCTGTTGAAATTGCTCGCCAAACAAATGCTTTGGTAATCAGCAATTATGAAATCTGTAATTGGATTCAGGATAAAGGTATCAACCAGATTCATAGTATGAACATTGGTGGGCACAAACTTTTTGATTTCGGTAAGCTGAAATGTGTAAATGCCATCCATAGCAGTTCATTTCCGGATGGTTCTTATGGTGGCAATCCGATGGGTTTTCTGCTTGAAACAACAGAAGGCAACCTTTACTATTCCGGTGATACTGCTTTAACCTACGACATGAAACTTATTGGTGATTATAAAAGAATTGATCTTTGCATGCTTCCTATTGGCAATAATTTCACCATGGGGATAGACAATGCTTTAATTGCTTCGGAGTTTGTAAAGTGCGACCGTATTATCGGTATGCATTACGATACATTCGAACCCATTAAAATTGATCATGCAGAAGCAAAAGATAAATTCAGCAATGCCGGCAAGGAACTTATTTTAATGAACATTGGCAGTACAATGACTTTTTAAAAATTATATACAATAGAAAAATAAAATAAATGGCTAAAGTAATTTCGATTGCAAATCAAAAAGGAGGAGTAGGAAAAACAACATCTGCTATAAATCTGGCAGCAAGTTTGGCAGTGCTCGAATATAAAACTTTGTTGATTGATGCCGACCCACAGGCAAACAGTACCAGTGGTGTTGGATTTGATCCGCGAAAAATCACAAACAGTATTTACGAATGTATCATCAACGACCTTGATCCATCCAAAGCGATACAGGAAACACAAACACCAAATTTATTTCTTTTACCTGCGCACATTGATTTGGTTGGTGCAGAAATTGAAATGATTAATCTCTCTAACAGAGAGTATATGATGAAGCAGGTTATTGATAAAATTTCTGCAGATTTTGAGTTTGTCATTATAGATTGCTCACCTTCGTTAGGCTTGGTAACCATCAATGCACTCACAGCCTCCGACAGCGTAATTATTCCCGTTCAATGTGAATATTTTGCCTTAGAAGGTCTAGGTAAACTGCTTAACACAATCAACATTGTTCAAAGCAGATTAAATCCAAATCTAGGCATTGAAGGAATTCTGCTAACCATGTACGATTCGCGTCTGCGACTAAGCAACCAGGTTGTTGAAGAGGTGAAAACACACTTTCAGAATATGGTATTCAGCACCATCATTCAGCGTAATACTAAATTAGGCGAAGCTCCAAGTTTTGGAGAAACAATTATTATGCACGATGCCAGCAGCAAGGGTGCCATTAACTATCTTAACCTGGCAAGAGAAATTCTTCAAAAAAATAATTTAGCCGGTGTGCCGACACAACGTGAAAAATTATTCAAGGCTGAAGAAACTAAAAAAATTAAAATGAATTAGATTAATCCTAAAACCGTTTGAGTATAACACCTTGGATTGGTTTTAAATTAAAATCAAAATATTTAGAATGTCACAAAAAAAATCCGGTCTTGGCAAAGGTCTAAGTGCCTTGCTTGACAACAGCGTATCGGTCAATGAATTTAAAGAAATTGGAGTTGCTGCATCTAATGCTCAAATTACAACCCTTCCTGTTGACCGTATTGAAGCCAATCCGTTTCAGCCACGCAGCGAGTTTAAAGAAGAAGAATTATTAAACCTAGCCGACTCTATCAGAGTGCATGGACTCATTCAACCCATCACCGTAAGAAAACTTTCAGCCGACAAGTATCAAATTATTTCAGGTGAAAGAAGATTCCGCGCAGCACAGTTGGTTGGCTTAACAAATGTTCCTGTTTTTATCCGCCTTGCCAACGATCAGAGTATGCTGGAAATGGCATTGGTTGAAAATATTCAGCGCGAAAATCTAAATGCCATTGAAATTGCTATCAGCTACAAAAGACTGATTGATGAATGTAAGCTTACACAGGAAGACCTTGGACTTCGCGTAGGCAAAGACCGCACCACAGTAACCAATTATCTTCGTTTGCTTAAGTTGCCACCACAAATTCAAACTGCACTTCGTGATGATAAAATAAGTATGGGACATGCACGTGCCATTATCAGCATTGGCGATCCTGTTATGCAGTTGAAAGTTTTCAATGAAATTCTTGAAAATGATTTAAGCGTTCGTTCTGTTGAAGATATAGTACGTGGCGTATCAAAAAATGAGAAGAAGCAACCAAGCATCAGCGAAAAGTTTATTAAAGGGATAGAATACAAACACATTCAGAAACGTTTAGAAGATAAGTTTGAAACAAAGATTGAAGTGAAACATCGTAAAAATGGTTCAGGGCAAATCATGTTTACTTATTTTTCTACTGACGATTTAAATCGTTTACTCGATATTCTGGACGCATAAATTTTTGACTGCATGAGGTTGAGGTTATTGGTTGTTCTGTTTTTTACAGTTTACTGCGTTAATGCCCAACAGGACACCATGATTTTTAAGACAAGAACAAATATTGTTACTCAGGCCGACACCCTCAAACCCGCTGCTGATTTATCTCAAAAGGTCAATAAACATTCTCCTCATAAAGCTACAATCTATTCAGCTATTTTACCCGGATTAGGTCAGGCTTACAATAAAAAGTACTGGAAGATTCCTGTAATTTACGGACTTACCGGAGTACTTACATATTTTGCTGTTGACAACAATAAAGAATATATAATTTATAAAGATGCTTATAAATGGCGACTTGATGATAACAGTGCTACTGTAGATAAGTTTGAAGGTATTTATTCGGATGAGGACTTGCGGATTTTAAAGAACTATTATCGCAGAAACCGCGACCTTTCTTTTATCGGGATGGGCGTTGTTTATTTGCTTAATGTGGTTGATGCAGCGGTAGATGCACACTTGTTTTATTTTGATGTCAGTGATGACTTGTCATTAAAAGTGCAACCCGGAATACAACCAATGAGGCATAGTGCATTTGCTGGTGTAAAACTGAGTTTACAAATAAGGTAAGATATGAAAATTGCATTGTTGGGATATGGTAAAATGGGTAAGGAAATTGAAATTGCCGGTAATGAACGTGGACATCAAATTGTTTTAAAAATCAACTCTGAAAATTTTAATCAACTTAATAAAGGGTCCTTACAAACTGCTGATGTTGCTATAGAATTTTCACGCCCTGAAATTGCTGTTGACAATGCTAAATTATGTATTGATGCACACATTCCGGTAATTATCGGCACAACCGGTTGGTATGAGCATAAAACAGTATTAGAACAATATTGTATTCAAAATAATGGGACTGCTATTTACGCTTCTAATTTCAGTACGGGTGTTAATGTATTTTTTATCATCAATGAAATCCTTTCCCGGTTAATGTCTCCTATGAAATATGATGCATGGATTGAAGAAGTACATCACATTCATAAAAAAGATATTCCAAGCGGCACAGCCATAACACTGGCTAATGATATTCTGAAGTATAACAAACAATATTCAGGTTGGGCAATTAATGATGAAGCAGGAAAACTTCCCATTTACGCACAGCGCATTGACGAAGTAACAGGTTTTCATTCTGTCTCCTTCCGAAATGAAGTTGACACTATTGAGATTACACACAATGCTTTCAGCAGAAAAGGGTTTGCACTTGGTGCTATAAAAGCTGCAGAAATGGCTTTAACAAAAAAGGGATTTTATGAGTATAAAAATCTCTTAATAGAACAACCCTGATTTTATGCTGATAAAAAAGCGATATGAAACAGTAATCAGCTACTTCAGGAAAAACATGCCTGTGGCAGAAACCGAATTGGTTTACAAAAATCCATATCAATTATTAGTTGCAGTTATCCTCTCGGCACAATGTACTGACAAGAGAGTAAATATGGTCACCCCTGAATTATTCAAAGCTTTTCCGACAGCTAAAAAACTTTCAGAAACAGAACCAGAAGAAGTTTTTGAGTATATTAAGTCTATAAGCTATCCAAACAACAAGGCAAAACATCTTGTCGGTATGGCGCGTATGCTTTTGGAAAAATTTGAAGGTACTGTTCCATCAGAACTTGATAATCTTATTCAGTTGCCCGGTGTTGGAAGAAAAACTGCCAATGTAATTTCATCAGTTGTGTTCAATAAAGCAGCAATGGCTGTTGATACACACGTATTTCGTGTGGCAGCCCGATTAGGTCTTACACGCAATGCAAAAACCCCTTTAGCTGCAGAAAAGCAATTGGTAAAACATATTCCGGAAGAATTAATTGCAACTGCACATCACTGGCTCATTCTTCATGGCCGTTATGTTTGCACAGCTCGAAATCCTAAATGTAATATTTGTGGATTAAAAGAGGTTTGTGTCTATTATAAAAAACATCCTATTTAGGATAATACACCTTTACCTTCGCGCAGAACAGCAATTTCATCTGCTGTACAATCTACGATTGTACTTGGCACATTTCCTCCTGCTCCACAGTCAACAATCATATCAACCATCTCACTGAACCTTTCATAAATTTCATCAGGGTCTGTCAAATAATCTGTAATAGGATCATTGATATCATGCAGAGATGCCGACATCAGTGGATGCCCCAACTGTTGAATAATTGCTAATGTTACTTTCTGATCAGGAATACGAATGCCGATATTCTTTTTTCTTGCTCTGAATATACCGGGCACTTTTGTTGATGCTTCAAGAATGAAGGTAAACGGTCCGGGTAGTGAACGATTCAATAACTTATATACACTACGGTCAAATGGTTTGGTATATTCTGCAATGTTTTTTAAATCATTACATAGAAAAGAAAGATTTGCTTTTTCAGGTTTTACACCTTTAAACCGACTTACTTTCTCAATGGCCGGCAGACTGTAAATGCTGCATGCCAAAGCATAAACTGTATCGGTTGGTATGATGACGATACCATCATTGTTGATGCATTCAACAACTTTCTTGATTTTTCTGTCATCAATATTATTCTCGTTTATCTCTATCAACATTGCACTTTTGTTTTACTGACAACAAAAAAACAACAATAAGGTTAATCTTTCCAATCGGCAATAAACAAATTGGTGTCATGTGTGCCACCATTGTTTCTGTTGCTTGAAAAAATCAATTTCTTACCATCAGGAGAAAACATAGGAAATGCATTAAACACACTCTGATCAGTAATTTGCACTAAGCCAGTTCCATCAGTATTAATCATATACAACTGAAAATTAAATCCTGATTTTGATTCATGATTTGATGAGAAAAGAATTTTCTTTCCTGATGGATGAAAGAAAGGTGCCCAGTTTGCTTTACCAAGATGCGTTATCTGTTTCAGATTGCTGCCATCAACATTACAAGTATAAATTTCCATATTTGTGGGTGCCACCAAACCCTCGCTTAACAATTGTTTGTACTCTTGAATCTCTTCCGGTGTTTTTGGCCTTGATGAACGGAACACCAATTGTTTACTATCGGGCGAGAAAAATGCGCCTCCGTCATAGCCCAATCCAAATGTTATTTGTTTCTGATTGCTGCCATCAATATCCATTGTCCACAATTCAAGATCACCGGTGCGGTCACTTGTAAAAACAATCTTTTTACCATCAGGCGAAACTGTTGCTTCCGCATCGTAGCCTGGTGCATTGGTTAGTTGTTTAACTACTTTTCCATTCAGGTCTGCAACAAAAATATCGTAGGTATTAAAAATCGGCCACAGGTATTTTCCACCCCGCCTAAGGTCACCTGTTTCAGGACATTTATCTCCTCCTAAATGTGTGCTTGCATAAAGAATTGTTTTATTACCGGGCATAAAATACGAGCAGGTGGTACGACCCTTACCGGTACTGATTAAAGGAGGTTTGCTATCTGATTTCCAGTTGTTCAGGTCTAATAAAAATATCTGATCACATTCAACACCCCATGCTTTGTTGTTTGATTGAAAAGCCAATTTATTGTTGTCAAAACTAAAATAAGCCTCGGCATTATCGCCACCGAAAGTTAATTGTTTAATATTCGTAAGATGCTTATTTTCAATAGTATCAACATCTTGAGCTAAGGATAAGTTTAAGCAAAAAGGCAACAGAATTAATAGGCACTTAAATCGTTTCATAATTTTAAAATATTTGGTCGCGAAAGTATCCCTTTTAAGAGTGCAACTTGGCGTGATTTTTGTCATTAATTGTGAAAATGACAAAATCATTACAAGACCCTCTTACCGATATTTTTCTACAAAAACATTTGTTTTGTGATTTCCTTAACATATCTTTGAAGTTACTCTAAATAGAATAAAGATGAAAAGAATTTTATCTGTTTTACTCATTATTCTGATTGCTCATGCAAGTCAGGCACAAAATGTAGGAATTGGCACTAATGTTCCAATGCAAAAATTAGATGTTATTGGAAAAATAAGATCATCAACACTCACTGGTGTTGGTAATCGTTTTGTTATGGCAGACCCAACAGGTACGCTCAATGTAAGTTCAAGTGGTCTGCTTGATTCTACTGCATGGCTAACACTGGGAAATAGTTCAATAGATACAACAAAGAATTTTCTTGGAACATTAACCAACACCCATATTTTATTTAAAACAAATGGCAATGCTGCTGCAAACGAAAGAATGCGCATCCGTTCAGGTGGGGAAATTGTGGTAAACAACACTTCTGTCGGCAACAACAACGGTGATGTGTTTTCTGCATATGCCACAGGAAGTACTAATGGTATAAGTGGAGCACTAAGTCCAATTGGTGCATACGCATTAAACGGCTATTCAGCAACAACAGGCATTGGTGTTTCAGGAGCTAACGCAGGCACAGGCATAGGTGTTTGGGGCAGTTCATCTTCCGGTTATGGAACTGTAGGATTTTCAGGTGGCAATACAGCTTTTGCAGGAATGTTTCAAAATTCAAATGCTAATGGAACCGGATTGCTTGTTACAGGAAACAATCTTGCAGGCACTTATTTAGTCAATGGTTCTGCAGGCTCTTTCAGAGGAACTAATTTCGGAATAATTAATTTCTCAAACATCAGCTCGGCAGCCGTTGCAGGTAGTGCAGTTTGGGGTAGTAATAGAAAAACAGTCATAACAAGTTTTCTCGGTGGTGCCGGTGTCACAGGAATTGATTCTGCCAATGGCTCAGGTGTTATTGGTGTATCATTTTATGGAGGATTTGAAGGTGTTACCGGAATAGGTAGTTCAAATAGTGGAACCGGTGTTTTAGGACAAGCAGGAATGGGCCCCTCACCTTATGCTGTATGGGGTGATATAGCAACAGTTTCAGGCACGAATGCTACCTCTATTGCTGTTGTAGGAAGTAATAATTCAGTTGGTGCCAATGCAGTAGGTGTATATGGTCAGGAAGTGGCTGCACCCAATGGTCCTGCACGTTATGCCATTTTAGCTAATGGTGATATGGCAGCTACAGGCACAAAACCTTTTGTAATTGATCATCCACTCGATCCATCAGGAAAATTTCTAAAACATTTTTCTATGGAATCAAATGAAGTGCTTAATTATTACAGAGGTAATGTTATTTTAGATGCAAATGGAGAGGCAACTATTCAACTTCCATCATATTTCAATAGTATAAACAACACAAACTACAACTATAACCTTACACCTATTGGTGCACCTGCACAGCTTTATGTTAAATCAGAAGTTTCGGGTAATAACTTCGTAATATCCGGGGGCATTGCCGGAATGAAAGTAAGTTGGACTCTTACTGCTGAAAGAAATGATCCCTATTTACAACAAAATCCAGATAGTCGTTTGGTTGAATTAGTTAAAACCGGTGATGCTGCAGGGAAATATTTGGTTCCATCATTATATGGGCAACCCGAGTCAGCAGGAATTTACTACAAACCTAGTCCTCAAAAAACTGCTGTAAACGAAAAGTCGAAAGATGCACCGTTAATTAAATCAAGAGATTTTACGCAAAAGGACGTTTCTAAATAACAAGCTCATTTCATCATTAAAGACAACATGAGTATGAAAAAGTTTGTTTACTTTATATTTTTATTGCTACTTCCTGTTTTGGCATGGTCGCAGTGTATGATAACACCTGTTACCTTACAGGATAGAATCAACAATGCCACTGTTGTAGTTGAGGCCACAGCAATACAACAAAACAGTTACTGGAACAACAGCAACGATTTTATCTACACTTCCACTACACTTTCTATTTCTGCAGTATATAAAGGCGCAGTTCAGGGAAGTCAGATTGCATTGATAACAGAAGGTGGTATTGTTGGAAATATCATGATAAAGTCAGAACCATCTTTGAATATTAAACCCGGACAGAACGGAATATTTTTTCTGATACCTCACAACCAGCCTTCAGGAAGTAAACTGTCAGGAATGTTTGAGGGATATGCTTTGAGTCAGAGTTTTATTTTATTTGATGAAACAAGTAATACAGCAACAGGTCCGTTTGAAAATTACAGTGACATCAATGCATTACGAAATCAGATTATCAATGCTACAGGTGGCGTTCAGCGTATTTCATCTATTGCTCCTCAGCCAATGCATCCCTCAGTAAATAAAATAATGATTCCGCCAACAATTGCTTCTATTGTACCGGCCACAACTACTGCAGGAACATTTTCTATCATCACAATTAACGGAAATAATTTTGGTGCTACCTATGTTAATGGAACGTCAAACGTTGAATTTCCTGATGCCAATACAGGAGGTGGAAGTTATATTTCGGCTCCACAAAATCATATTCAATCGTGGAACAACACACAAATTCAGGTTTGGGTACCCTCACAAGGTGGCAGTGGTTTGATTAGAGTTACCAATAATCTGGGTGAAACTACAACATCCGGAATTTCCTTAACCGTTAACTATAATGAGACCAACGTGGTGAGTGGTGGTATTTATTATCAACCTGACTTGATAAACAATAATGGAACCGGAGGTTATACCTTTCGTTACAACACAACCTTTAATGGTAATGCTGCTGCTGTTGCTGCATTTGAAAGAGCATTACAAACATGGCGCTGTGGTACTTTTGTAAATTTCAACCGTTCGGGCACTTCTGCAACAACTTGTCAGGCATTAGATGGAACCAACTTAGTGACCTTTGATGGTTCATGTGCATTGCCTGCAGGTGTACTCGGAATTTCATATAGTTATTACAGTGCCTGTGCCACTGGTGTTTGGTATCTTAACGAGAATGATTTAAAGTTTCGTACCAATGGAACCGGAGGCATAAACTGGAACTATGGTCCTGCTGCAACCGGTGGTGGCAACTTTGATTTTGAATCAGTTTGTTTGCATGAACTCGGTCACAGCCATCAGTTAGGGCACACAATTTTACCTGTAACGGTGATGAATTATGCCATTGGCCCAAATACTGACAGACGTACACTAACACCCATAAGTGAAACTGCAGGTGGTAATGATATAATGAGTCGTAGTGTGGTGACTAATGCTTGTGGACCAACAGCTATGGTTGCACTCACTGCCGGCAACTGTGCAATCAATGCACCTATTGCAGATTTTAACGGCACTCCACTGACAGGATGTAACTCACTTAACGTAACATTTACAGATGCTTCTTTAAATACACCAACATCGTGGTCGTGGTCATTTCCGGGAGGAGTACCCAATACATTTTCAGGACAAAATCCTCCTGTAATTTTTTATGCCGCACCCGGCAATTACGCAGTTACCTTGACTGTCAGCAATGCATTTGGCAGCAACACGCTTACTAAAACAAATTATGTTCAGATTGCAACCTGCCCGCCACCAACAGTTGACTTTGCCGGAAACCCAACAACAGTGTGCGAAGGTAGCACAGTACAGTTTGCAGATTTAAGTACCAATTCACCAACAAGCTGGAGTTGGACATTCCCCGGAGGAATACCTGCAACATCTACTGCACAAAATCCTGTGATTACCTATGCAACCGCTGGTGTTTATAATGTTACTTTAACTGCAACAAATGCATATGGCAGCAACACACTTACTAAAACAAATTACATTACAGTAAACAATTGTCCTGCTCCACCGGTGGCTGACTTTAATGCCTCTCCAACAACTTTGTGTTCCGGTAGCACTGTAAACTTCACAGACCTTTCAACCAACACACCCACATCGTGGTCGTGGACATTTGCCGGTGGCACACCGCTTTCATCTGTAGCACAAAACCCAATTGTTACCTACAATACACCAGGAACTTATACGGTTACTTTAACAGCAACAAACAGCGGTGGCTCTAACACCAAAACAGTTACTGCATATATTACAGTAAATCTTTGCTCTGCCCCTGTTGCTTCTTTTTCAGGATTTCCGACCACCATCTGCGAGGGTCAGGCAGTAACTTATGTTGATCAGTCAACCAACTCACCATCATCATGGGCATGGACTTTTACCGGTGGTGCACCTGCTGCATCTGCATTGCAAAATCCTGTTGTCAGCTATGCTGCTGCCGGTACCTACACAGTTTCATTAACTGCAACAAATGCTTTTGGTAACAATACTTTTACAAGAACAAATTACATCAATGTTGTTACATGTCCATCACCGGGAACGGGACTTATAGTCAATGACGGATCATTGATTTTTGTTCAACCTACGGCAATGATACATGTTGAAGGTGGTGTTATTAATCAGGATAACCTGAGTAATATTGGCACATGGGATAACTCCGGTCAGGTGCGTATTCAAGGCGACTGGACAAACAATTCATCAGGAAATGCCTTCATCAACAGCAGCCCGGGTGAAGTAGAACTGTTCGGTGCCAACCAAACCATAAGAGGTACAACACCAACATTTTTCTTTACATTAAATCTAACAGGTACAGGGATTAAAACCCAAAACATAGATGCAACGGTTCAGGGATTGCTGAAGTTGAACGACAGGGAACTTGCTACACAAGGAAATGTGATGCATGTTACCAATACTGCACCGGCTGCAATTACACGTACAGGGGGACTAAACTCAACTCCTGTTCAGGGTTTTGTGAGCAGCACAGGCAGTGGTAAGTTGTGGCGCAACACCAACGCTACATCTGTGTATTTATTTCCTGTAGGTTCTTCAATTCCTCCAGCTCGTTTTCGTCCTGTAGAAATTAAGCCATTAAGTGCAACACCTAATACTTTTGCTGTGCGTATGGTTAATAACGACCCGAATACTGATGGTTTTAACCGTGCTGTGCGTGAACCAACTTTGGGTGCTGTAAATGCAGGATGGTATCAGAAAATAAACAGAGTTTCGGGTAGTTCATTAGCAGAGTTTTCTCTTTATGCCGATGATGCACAGGATGCCATTGCTTCCTGGCCTTTACTTAAACTTTGTCAGTGGGGGCAGGCAGCCCCTCCTATATGGTGGAAAGATATTGGCGGTGCTGTAACTCCGGGTGCTTCGCCTGTGTTAGGTTCGGTGTTGCGTACCAACTGGAATAATTTCAGCAACACAGAAAATTTCAATATTGCACCGGAATCAAATCCACTGCCTGTTGAGTTACTATCGTTTACAGGAAGTTGTAAGAACAACATTGTTAATCTGAATTGGACAACTGCATCTGAAATAAACAATCATTATTTTGAGTTGCAACAGTCGGAAGATGGAAGCAACTTTGTTTCTATTGGTCGTGTTGAAGGTAATGGAACTACCATCAAACAAAAGTTTTATTCTTTTACCATTGACCAAAAAACTGAGCGCATATTTTTCCGATTGGTACAATATGATTTTGATGGCCGGGCAAATGTGCTGCCTGCAATTTTAGTTTCATGCAACACAGAAAATCCAACAACAGTAAACATTAACCTGATGCCAAATCCGGCAAAAGATGTTTTTGTTTCTGACATTTATCTTCCTGAAAAAACAGAACTCTCAATGAAGGTATTTAACACCATTGGGCAATTAGTTTTGGAAGAACAATGGACACTGGATGCAGGATACCATAAGCAGGCAACACAAGTTTCTACTCTTGCAAAAGATATTTACAACATACGCTATACTTCAAACACATTTAACATAGTGAAGCAAATAGCTATAGTAAAATAATTGTTGATGGCAGAAATTGCATTGCGTAGTTTGCAAATTGAAGATGCAGAATTATTTGCTTTGCATGCCAATAACAATGCAATTGCTAATAACATGACCAATCAGTTTCCCTTTCCTTATACAAAAGCGCATGCATTGGAATTTATCAGACGGGTTAACGGTTTAAAACCTGCTCAGGTTTTTGCAATAGATTTAGATGGTGAGGCAATAGGTGCTATTGGACTGCATCCTCAGACTGATATTTTTCTAAAAAATGCAGAACTTGGATATTGGCTTGCAGAAAAATATTGGGGCAAAGGATTTGTTTCCATTGCTATTAAAAAGATTGTTGAATATGGCTTTAGCAATTTCGAAATAGATAGAATTTTTGCACGCCCTTTTGGAAGCAATAAAGCATCACAACGAGTCCTGGAAAAAACAGGCTTTATTCTGGAAGCCCGCCTTGAAAAGATTATTTTTAAAAATAATCGTTATGAAGATGAGCTAATTTATGCAATCCGAAAAAGTCATAATCATCCAAAAACCTGAGGTCGGATGCTAAAACCTTATCTTAAAACATAGGAAGAAGCACCACTGAGGTTGCCATCAATATACACTTCAATCAGATAGGTACCGGGTGTAAATATTCTATCGTTCTCCTCATAACTCAGGCAATTGTCAACTGTGGCATTTTCGTAGCGGAGGGATGAAACAACTGTACACATTAACTCTTCGCCACTAGCCATCTTAAACGATGCTGATCCGGCAGAGCGGTTACCCATAACCTTACCACCCGGCTCAATGATTCTCAGATAAACATTTTTTTCTCCTGCCTTGGCAATTTTATTTTCAAGAACAGAAAAACATACATCCATTTTATTGGTGCGTTTTGATAACGCTGTGGACACAAATTTACCATTGCCTTTTTTCTTGAAAGTAGAAACTTTGAAATATTCGGACTTTAAAACCGATGCAGTGTTCACTGTTGTTTCTAAATTTTTAGAAAGTGTTTCCACAGTACCTGATAATTGTGCATTATCATCCTTGAGCTTTTGATTTTCCACCATCAAGGTATCAATCTTATCCAAATATTCATCACGCAGTTTTTTGAGTGACTCCAATTCTGCCATCAGCTTTTTATTTAATGCAGCACTGTTGCCTTCGCTTCTAATTAATTTCTGAATACGTTCTTTCTGTTCATCAATTTTATGATTGGCCTCAGTTAATAGACTGTCTAAATTGTCATTAATACCTTTGTATTTGTTTAGCTCTTCGATGGTGGCACCCAATTCTTTTTCTACATCAACACGTGCTGTAATGAGGCTGTCTTTAGTAACCTCAAATACCTCTGTGGTAGATGTATGATTGCGCCATTGATATACGTTAAACAATGCCGAAGCAGCAAATAAAACAATCCAAATACGATTATTCCCTTTACTCTGGTTTTCCATGATTATTTTTTTATAGATTAAAAAACAAAGGTAATACGTATTTTAAAGTAAAAAAGCCATGTGTGTCAAGGTTTTGAACAGGTTCATTGTCAACAAAAAGGCATAAAATCAGAACCCGAAACGGGCACTTGGAGCCACATCAAGTGTTGAAAAATCAGCAGCCAGATATTTGAAATATGCTGCAAGACAAATCATGCCACCATTATCGGTACACAGCGAAAGTGGCGGGATATGCACCTGCCAATTACTTTTAACGGCCTCTTCTGTAATTGCTTTTCGTAGCCCACTGTTTGCCGACACGCCACCGGCAATGGCAATATTGTTGATACCTGTTTCTATGGCTGCTTTCTTTAATTTAAGCAGAAGTGTCTTTACAATGGTATATTGCACGGAAGCACATAGGTCATCTCTGTTTTGTGTAATAAAAGCAGGATTCTGCACAAGTTGCTTCTTTAAAAAATACAAGACAGAAGTTTTCAGACCACTAAAGGAATAATTGAGCCCCGGCAGGTTTGCTACAGGAAAGTGAAATGCTTTTGGATTGCCGCTCAGTGCATATTTATCAATGAGTGGCCCACCGGGATAAGGCAACTCTAATACTTTGGCAATTTTATCAAATGCTTCACCGGCAGCATCATCAAGCGTCTGCCCGATAATTTCCATTTGATGCGATGAAGTTACTTTGACAATTTGTGTGTGTCCACCCGAAACGGTTAAACATAAAAATGGAAATGATGGAGTTCTGCCAATCTGCCCTTCTATGCTTAAAAAATTAGCTAGCACGTGTGCCTGCATGTGGTTGACTTCAATGAGTGGTTTGTTTAATGCAGCACCTAAAGACTTGGCAAATGAAACGCCTACCATGAGTGAGCCAATGAGTCCGGGTCCACGGGTAAAGGCAATGGCATCAACATCATTAAGATGAATGGCTGCTTCTTGCAAGGCCTGCTCCACCACGGGAACAATGTTTGACTGATGTGCCCTGCTGGCTAATTCAGGAACCACACCGCCATATTTTTGATGTACGGTTTGGTTGGCAATGACATTTGACAAAATATAGGTATTCCGACTTACGGCAGCAGAGGTTTCATCGCAAGATGATTCAATACCAAGTATGACAATGTCTTTTTTATCCATTAACGTCATCGCCTTTTTCACTATACATCAGAGCACAAAGTTAAGAGGAAATATCAGTTTATCAGACAGGCTTCAAAACACATTACATAAACTATCATGATGCAATGAATTTAAGGTAAACTAACATGGATGTGGTATTATTTTTAGGGCAGCAAGAGTAATAACACTTAAATAATTACGCTATTTTTATCCGCTTCAAAACGACAGGGTATCAGGAAGTTTTTTAAAATATTACTAATTACAATAGGCGCATTACTGCTGCTGCTTTTTTTATTTTCTGTCAGCTTGAGATTTCAAAAAGTTCAAAGTTGGGTAGTTGATCGTGTTACCGGTTATTTGTCATCCGAATTAAATACAACAGTACATATTGGCGGAGTAAGGTTTGTGTTGATTAAAAGTGTTTACCTTGATGATGTATTTATTGCCGACAAGCAACAGGATACGCTGTTGTATGCCAAACACCTTACAGCGACAGTTGCTTTTCAATCATTATTTATCCAAAATAAAAAACTAATACTTGATGAAGTGCAGTTAGACAAAGCACGAATCGCCTTATCAAAGTCGAAGAGCACACGAGATATGAACTTCGATTTTATTGTGGATTATTTCAGTTCACCTTCAAAGGACACAACAACATCACCATTTTATTTTGCTGTAAACAGAGTTATTTTAAGCAATATACATTTTACCTATCGCGATTTTAAATGGGATGATAAAACACCTTGCATTGATTTTGAAGATATTGATGTGTCGGACTTTAATGCTACGCTTTACAACATCAAGCCAACGGACAGCTCATTTTCATTTTATGGCAGTAGAATATCTCTGAAAGAAAAATCAGGATTTAAAATAAACTCATTTTCTACTTATGCAGCATTTTATAACGACAGCATGTCGTTTAATAAAATTCTGATACGCACACCCTACTCTTCTATTAATGCCGGGCAATACAGTATGTCATACAATAGCATGACAGATTTTGAAGACTACATCAATAAGGTGATAATGAAAGGTGAGTTTAATGAAAGTACGATTTCTTCAAACGATATCCAATACTTTGCTGAGGAACTTTTCGGCTTAGACAAATTTGTTGAGTTTAGCGGTACTGCAAAAGGAACAGTCAGTAATCTTAAAACAAAAAAACTAAAGATTGAATATGGGAAGAACACACGATTTGAAGGTGATGTCAGCCTTAATGGTTTGCCTGATGTGAATACTACTTTTATCAATCTTAATATAAAACACCTTTCAACCAACAAGGCCGATATTGAAACCATCAAACAATATCCGTTTACTGAACAACAATACATAAAATTGCCCGATAATATTTCTGAACTTGGCAAGATTGTTTATAGGGGTGTTTTTACAGGATTTTACAACGACTTTGTTTCTTATGGTAATATCACAACAGCAATTGGCAATCTGTCAACCGATGTAAATTTAAAATTTAAGAACAAAGCTGATGAGTCAACTTATTCCGGTAAACTAACAGCCGATAATTTTGATATCGGTAAATTCTGGAGCTTGGGAAATGCTGTAGGAACAATCAGCTTGAATGCACAACTCAATGGCACTGGATTTACATCTGAGAAAGTTAATGCACGACTGACGGGTTTGGTAAATCATGTCAACCTAAATGGCTATGATTATTCTAACATCAGCTTAGATGCCGATGTTGCCCGGAAACTTTTTAACGGAACAATAAACATGAATGACAGAAATGCCCAGGTTGCATTTAAAGGAAGTATTGATTTCAGAGAGAAACTACCTTTGTTTGACTTTAATGCTGTAGTGAAAAATGCAGCACTGACAAAGCTTAATCTCATTAAACGCGATACTTCTGCACTGCTGTCAACTGAGGCTAACTTGAACATGCGCGGATTTAATTTTGATGAGTTTGAAGGAAAGTTACAACTGAAAAACATTAGTTATTCAGAAGAATTTAAATCTGCTTTTGTAGAAAAAATATTGGTTAAATCAGGAATGGAAGATAACAACAGAAACCTAAATGTCACCTCCGATTTACTGGACTTAAACATTAATGGGCAGTACATATTATCAAAAATTGTTTATTCATTCGGTCATGTGTTAAACTGCCATCTGCCACCATTCATGCTTAAACTTTCACCTGATATGGAAAAGACGAATACTGTTTTTTCTTTCAGCGGAAAAATTAAAGATGTGAATCCTATATTGAACATCTTTACTCCGGAATTGGCTGTAAGCAATCAAACAGTGTTTTCAGGAAGACTGAACCGTCAGCATTGCGAAATTGAAATGGATGCAACATCACCTTGGATTAATTACAAAAATTTCGAAAACAAAAACATTCAACTCACAGCAAACAATAAGAACAGTTTATTGAATATTGACTTATCTGCCACTCAGGTAAAAATTTCTGACAGCTTAATTCTGAAAAATATTTTACTTGATGCAGAAACACAAAAAAGCAAATCATCCATTGTACTTACTGTTGCTAACGATTCGCTCTCAACATCAAAAGTGAGGCTTGCGACAGAGCAGACTTACACAAATGGTGCAACACGCTTTCATTTACTTGAATCTTTAATACAGATTAAAGGTGAACAATGGCAGGTTGATCCTTCAAATGAAATTTTATTCGACTCAGCATCTATAGCTTTTGACAAGGTTTTATTTACCAATAAAAGTCAGTCGCTCATGCTACAGGGCAAGGTTAGTCATAATAGTGATGATGTATTAAGTTTAAATCTGTTCAAGTTTAAAATTCCGCTTCTGAATGACTTACTTGCCGTGTATGATATAAAAGCCGGTGGTGCAGCAAGTGGAAGATTAAACTTCAGTTCGCTTTATCAGAAAGCAATAATTACCGGAGAAATGCGGGTTGACAGCTTTGCATTCAATGACGAACCTTTAGGAAATGCCAACGTAAATTTTGATTGGCTGACCGACCAAAAGAAGTTACATATTGAAGGAGCCATTGAACAAAACAGCAGAAACAGTGCTGTTGTAAAAGGTGATTATATCTTTAAACCTAAAAATGACGAATTAAGTTTTAATATTAAAGTTGACAAACTTAGCATAACACCCTTGGAAAGATACCTTAAAGGGTTTGCAAGTAAAATTGTAGGACTTGCCACAGGAGAATTAAATCTTACAGGATTGGCTAAAGCACCCAATCTAACCGGCAAAGCCCGACTGCAGCGCGCTTCTATTTTAATTGACTATCTCAACACACGTTATTCTGTGTTGCCGGAGCAGGATATTGTTTTTGATGAAAAATATATTGCATTCAACAATATTGGAATTTCTGACGATCAGAATCACAAAGGCTCTGTTGACGGAAAAATATTTCATAATCATTTTAGTGATTTCACTTTCAGCCTAAGAGTTAATGCAAATAAGCTTCAATGCCTGAACACCAATGCTTTTCAAAACGAATTGTTTTATGGCAAAGCCTTTGCAACCGGTTATGCAAAAATTATCGGCACTTTAAACCTGTTGAAATTGGATGTAGTGGCACGTTCTGAATCGGGTACACAGATATTCATTCCTCTTTCAAACCCTGAAGAAGTAACACAGAGTAATTATATCACATTTATCAATGTGAATGATACGGCTGCAAAAAAGTTTATTATAACAAACAAAGTTGATTTGACAGGAATACAAATGGATTTACAACTTGAAGCAACTCCGGAAGCAGAGATTCAATTGATATTTGATTCAAAGGTTGGTGATGTGATGCGGGGCAACGGCTCAGGAAATTTAAGGATGCTGATTTCGCAGGCAGGAGAATTTTCCATGTATGGTGACTATAATATTCTTGCAGGTGATTATTTGTTCACACTACAGAATATTGTTAACAAGAGATTTAAAATTCAAAGTGGACAGATTCAATGGGCAGGTTCGCCTTATGATGCAACAATAAACATCAATGCCAAATACAACCTCCGTGCCTCTACATTTGATTTGATACCGGACTCGTCAAACCGCAGTAGAGTACCGGTGGAAGTATTGCTGCAGTTAAAGAACAATCTGATGAGCCCTGACGTTGTTTTTGATGTCAACGTACCGAATGCCACACCTGCAGTGCGAACGAGTCTGAGTAGTATTTTAGGTAATGAGCGCGAAATGAACAGGCAGGTTTTCAGTCTGCTCGTGTTAAACCGCTTTTCACCACCTGAAGGGAAAAACACCTCTGAAGAAAGTGGCTCCGGCAATGCAGTAGGTCAGAATCTGAGTGAATTTGTATCGCAGCAGCTATCAAACTGGGCATCGCAGTTAAGCGATAAATTTAATATTGGTGTTAACTATCGTCCGGGTGATGCACTCAACAGAGATGAGTTTGATGTTTCAATTGCAACTGAATTGTTCAGAAACAGAGTTGCCGTAGAAAGTAACGTTGGTGTTGCCAACAACAGCAATCAGACTTCAAGTATCATTGGCGACTTTCAGGTAGAGTTTAAAATCAGCAAGGATGGAAACCTTCGTGCAAAAGCTTTTAATAAAACCAACACAAACAATCTCATCAACAACCTTAACTCACAATACACTCAGGGTATTGGTGTTTTTTACAGAAAAGAATTTAATACGGTCTCAGATTTAGTTGAGTCGTTCAGAAAAAGAAAGAAAACTACATCTCCAAATTAAATTTCCATCAGTGAGCTGCTTCCTCCTACCCAGGTTTTATTCTTATTGTGACTTACGCCAATCATTGCACCCTTACTTAATCGTGTAAGATTCAGCACCAACTGCGGTTTAGTTTCAGCATCATCCCAGATATAGAGTAAACGAACTTCAACTTTTGCAGCACCATCAGGTGTTTCCATGCAGGGCACATAATTAACCTTGCGCTGAAGCAAATATTCATTTCTTTTTTCGGCAGGAATATTCATAATGTCAGAAGTAGTTACTTCTATCAGCACGCCACTGCCGGCAAAAGAAAACAATGGCTTCAACACAAAATCAGTGAGATCTATTTTTGATATGTCAACATCACTTAAGAAATAACATTCCGAAGCAAATCTGCTCTTTATAAAAGGCATGGTGTACTTACTGATTCTGAAAAACCAGTTTGGATGACCTGCCCATTCCACATCAACATTGTCGGTCAGATTAAAGTCTTTAATCAGATCTTTTCGCTGCAGCAACTCATCAAAAATAACCCGGTTATAAATTCTGTAAATAGGAGTTTTTACACCATTCAATTCATAAAATAATTTTCTTCCCTCTTTTATTACTTTCGATATACAAACCGGTTCTACTCCCGTATGTGTTTTTGTTTCCCAAAAGTCTATCCATGTTTTTTGCTTTTCGGGTTCTATTTCAAGCAAGACTACATTCTCCGGTTTATGATTCCCTAGTACAACTTTTCGCATCAGTGCGCGAAGCTTCTCTGTATTCCATCCATTAAAAAAATGGCTGAATCCATCCGGTATTTGAAAATATTTCTCATAGGTTCGCGGCAACAAATCCTGCCAGAAAAAAAGAGAAGCAAATCCTTGCAATTCTATTAATTGTGGTAAATAACTTCCACTATCATCTTTGCAGATGGCAAAATCTATTGCAATAAAATGCGGGTGATTATGTTCATTCGGAACTTTTAATCCATAAGGAATTGCCTGTTCACTTTTTATAAGATAATCTTTAGCCAATGATTGTGTTAATATATCATTACCGGCTTCAATGAGTAAATCCTTTAATTTTTTTGGAATAAATACGGGCGACTCTGCAATTCGGAATTCTACTATTCTATTATATAGATTATCAAAATATGCTAAAAAATCTGAGTACGTTTCTTCTTTAAATTCTCTTAAATATTTATCTCTAATTTCCTTAATCATGTGTCAAAAATAAAAAAGGGCGACCTATTTAAAAATCGCCCTGTCAAAATATTATATGTTTTCTAAAGTTTTTTGATTTCTCTTTCTGTCACCCATTTATCCTTAAAAACAGTTTTATCATACTTGATATGATATTTATTTTCTCCAACCTCAATAACTGTTGCAGGTTCAGGAACCATTCCGTATTCTACTTCAACTCTATCACCCACTTTGAATTTAGTTAATGGCTGTGCAGGTGCTTCTTTTCCAAAATCCTTTAACCTATCAATGGGAACCCATTCATTCCAGCCTTCATCCCAACCATCATAAGAAACATAATAGGTATGATCATCGGCATTAATCTTTAATATTTTGCCGGGATACCAGGCTCCATTAGATTTAATTTGTACCTTTTCATTAACTTTTTGTGCATAGGTAAAAGTTATAAAACCTATAAAAGCTAAACAAGTGATTATTAGTTTTTTCATTCTATTTATTTTTTTTCAAATATAGTGTTTTCTTCAAATTAACAATACTTTTCTACCGGTAATTTACAAACCTCATAAAAAATTTATCTGCGTAAATAGAATCCTACCTGTTTAAACAGAAATTTTGTTTGATTTGCATTCTGTAAAATGGTTCAGGACAAACGGGCTTTATTCTTTAATTATTTATTTTGGCTAACAGGGTTTCTGTTACCATTTGACCAGCCTTGGATAAATTATGCTCTTGGCCTACTGCTATTGTTTTTTATTTTGCAATGGCTGACCGGTAAATATCAGATTAAAATTCAGAATCCATTGTTGTGGCTTCCTCTCTCCTACTTCCTGCTGCATTGCATAGGTATGATTTATACACAATCGCAATATGCAGGGTGGATTGAAATATCTGCAAAAAGTTCATTCCTTATTTTTCCGCTTCTATTCTCTTCTAATGCAATTTCTCGCGAGATGATTAGAACTTTTAAGTTATTTTTTGTTTTCGGAAGTGGAATAATTTGCTTGTATAATCTGCTGCTTTCATTCAATCAATATCTGCTACATGGCAACATGAATTCATTTTATTATGTTGCTTTTTCTAAAGGTATGCATGTGCAGTATCTGACAATTTATTTAAACCTTGCCATTCTGTTTATTTTAGAAATACTTTTTAACACTTCTTCTCAAACAAACAAAATCAAAAAAATCTTTTGGGTATTGTTGGTTTTATTTTTCTTAATCAACATTACCCTGCTTGCAAGCAGACTTGCCACCGTAGTATCGTATGTAACAATTTTGTTTTACACCGTTGTAAGAATTATTTCATCGCCAAATTACATACGTTATTCTGTTCTTGCAGCATTGTTTGCAGCTTCTGTGTTGATTATTGATTATTTTGCATTTAAGAAAATTAACCGTTTTGAGCAAGTAGAAATTTTTCTAAATGAAAAAACCAATTTTGTTGATTTTTCAAAGACTGAATACAATAGTACGACCCTAAGAATTCCTCTTTGGATAAATGCTTATGAAGTCATACAACGCAATCCTCTATTTGGTGTTGGTACGGGAGATGTAAAATCAAGTTTAGATTCCATGTATCTGAAAAACAAATTCACCTATGCCCATCAGAATCATTTCAACCCGCATAACCAGTATCTTCAAACGGGAGTTGCTTTTGGACTGACAGGAATTTCTTTATTAATGTTAATGATGCTGATTCCGCTCTATTATGCAATAAGGAACAGACATTATATTTTCATTGCATTTCAATGTATTTTTTTATTGAATATGCTCACAGAATCAATCTTAGAAAGGCAGGCCGGAATTATATTATTCTGTCTTTTTTATGCTATTTTCAGTTCTGAATATGTTGCCGCAACTATAAAGACTGTGCCTGAACAAAACAATACGTAATTTTGTCTTTTAAATTCAATTTATGAAAGTACCATTTGCACCACCTCGCATGGACAAACGTGTTGTTGATGAAGTTGCAGACACACTTCTCTCGGGATGGATAACTACGGGGCCTAAGACTAAAAAGTTTGAAAAACTGCTTGCAGCTTACTGCAATGTACCTAATATACTTGCCTTAAATTCTGCCACTGCAGGACTTGAAATAATGCTTCGTTGGTTTGGTGTAAAAGAAGGTGATGAGGTGATTTTACCTGCCTATACTTATTCTGCAACAGCCAATGTAGTTGTGCACTGTGGTGCAAAGCCTGTCTTTGTTGATGTAGGTGCTGACTTCAATATTTTGCCTTCTGAAATTGAAAAAGCCATAAACAAAAATACCAAGGTGATAATGCCTGTTGATTTTGGTGGTCTGCCATGCGATTTTCAAAAAATACACAGCATAGTTCAATCAGAGAATATCAAAAATAAATTTGTGTCTGCAACCGATGTGCAAAGACAATTAGGGCGTATTTTAATTTTGTCAGATGCGGCACATTCTTTTGGGGCCACTGTCAACAATATTAAGACAGGAGCACTTACCGATGTTTCTGTATTTTCTTTTCATGCTGTAAAGAACCTAACAACTGCTGAAGGTGGTGCCATTGCATTAAACCTTCCAAATCCTTTCGATAATCAAAGTATTTATGACTATTTATGCATTTATACGCTGCATGGACAGAATAAAGATGCACTGGCAAAAATGCAGAAGGGCAATTGGCGCTACGATATTATTGAAGCCGGTTTTAAATGCAATATGACCGATATTATGGCTTCAATAGGTCTTGTAGAACTTGAACGTTATGCAGATACATTAGAACGCAGAAAACAAATCGTTTCAAATTACAATACGGCATTTGAAAAGTATCCATGGGCAGAGTTGCCCGAATTTATTTCAGACTGGCGCGAAAGCTCCTATCACCTCTATCCAATCAGAATAAAAAACTGTACGGAAAAACAACGCGATGCCATTATGCAAAAAATGTTTGATGCCGATATTGCAGTGAATGTTCATTTTATTCCTGTCCCAATGTTTTCTTTTTATACCAAATTAGGATATAGTCTTCAACATTATCCCAAAGCAAAAGACAACTACGAAAGAGAAATTTCGCTACCGTTGTTTTATAATCTCACAGACGAACAACAACAATTTGTTATTGATAATTTGATAAAGGCCGTGAATGAAACATTAGCAGGCTAACTACAAGCAATTTCTCAAAAACAATACTGCAAGAAGAATAAGGAATTCATCATTTAAAATATTCCGGCTAACTTTATTTTTCATTTATTAAAACAACATTCCTTATCACTCATTATTAAAAAAAACACCGAAATCAAAAAAGTTGATTCCGGTGTTTTTCAAACGGGAATATTCTTTTACCGTTTAATAATTTTTGTGTTGTAAAGCTTATTGTCAGCTTTTACCTGTAGATAATACATGCCCTGTGAAATATTATTAAGAGGCATCTTATAAACGTCAGAAATGATATTTGATGCTACATACACCAACTTACCATCTGTTGTAAATAATTTGACTTCAGCATTTTTAAGATCTTTTGTAATTATTGTTAACTCATCCTGAACAGGGTTAGGATACACAGCTATACTATTGCCTGAATAAATTTCTTTAACCGAAGTTACCATTGTTGATGGTGGAAACTGAATATTATCAAGCATAGCCAAATCTTGTCCACCAATACAACACACTTCATCCTTAATATACGCCCATGTAAGTGTGTGCTGTCCAATAGTAATCGGATATGATTTATATGCCCAGCTATACACACCGGAATAAGAATCAATCAATGTACCATCAATGTAGAAATTCAGAAAATCCCATCCCATTTCACTTGATATGAGCATATAAAACGAAATAGAATCGTTGTTATAAACATTTACTGTTATTGCCAGATCTGAGGTGTCGCCATCAGCAATTATTGCAGAACGTGCAGCGTATGCTCCCTGAAAAGTTCCGCTATTGGTAATAGTCCATGGATGATTTCCATTATTAAGCCAGGGATATGTAGTGAAGTTTCCGTATTCGAAATTTTCTAAAATTTCACCGGCAACCATATTAAATATCTTGTTGTCGGAATATGGATTGGCATCAATATTAAATTGCATATCGAATGTTGAACCAATCTGAATGTTTGAAGCCAGTGAAACATTAAAAGTTGCATCTACATCAGATAATGCCTGTACAACACCTGTATTGTATGATGTATTGTTAATGGTAAGATAAGGGCTGCTGGTTGCCAGTGTTGCAGTTGAGGTAGTAGTTGCACTATGTCCCTTATTGTTTGTTTTTATTGTGACATCAGCAGTTTCTCCAGGTTCAAGAACACCATTGTTGTTTCCTGTAGGGTCAGACACTGTAATGGAATATACTTGCAGCACAGGAGCTTTAAGTAAATGTGTTATGGAAGTATTCCATACCGTACCAACCGAATCGGTTAATATAATATCAAAAACTGCAGGTGTGTTATCAGGAACAAAAGCTGCAACCGTATAATTAAATGCATTTATAATTCCGGCAGCGTTTCCACTCTGAATATTCACTTTGTTTAAACTACTGCTGTTTATTGTTACATAAGGACAAGTAGTAGTTACTGTAAGTCCAACTCCTACTGCATCGCCCTGCCCAAAGTTTTCAAGCATTAAGTCAACATCTACAATCTCGTTATAATCCGGAAGTTGATTTGCATTTCCTCCTGCATCATTAATAACATTACTTGTCAGCGAAACGAAAGGACCTGTTGTTGCTACAACAGGAATGGCCACCATGTATGGAATACCATTAAATGCTGTGATGGTCAAATAAAGCGTATCGAGAGATGTAATGGTGTTGAAATTCAATATCACATTCCCTCCTATCACCAATCCAGTTGCAAGAATTTGTCCATTGCTGCTCAAACATGCAAGTGCACTGTCGGTATTACAGGTAATTGCTAATTGAGAAGCACCTGGAAACAATACAGGACTATGACTTGCCGTAATTGTATAAGGCGTTGCTGTACGAACATTTAATGAAGGGTCGCCAAAACAATGCCAGGTATCAGTCATTTCGTAACCTGCTGCACCATACTGATCATTCATGTGCATACAACCATTCATACTCAGTCCACCAAAAGTTCTTTTAATGTTTGACGAATTGGTGCCAACCAATAAGTCAACCATTTCGTCCTGAGCATCCATAGGTGGATTCCATGATTGGTTAATGCTCGACATAAATGTGGCTACTGCTCCTGAAGGTTGTCCGTTATACTGTGCACGCAAAAATGATTCTGCCAGACAAGTAGCGTTGGCAAATTCTCCATTAACACAAGCCACACTCCAGATAAATGGCAACATGCCTGTGTTTGTTAATGCTGTTGCATTGGCATTTGAAAAACCGGTTGTACCTAATGATGCAGAACTTCCATGGCCTGTATAGGTAATTATTGAAGCACCATTATTTATTTCTGATGATAACATTGAAGCAGACGGATTGCCTGACATATCGTTTCCGCCTTGAGAGCCATCATATAACTCAGCTACATCAGTATAAGTAAATGCCAATTCTTTTCCGCGTATCACCTGTTGGTGCTGAAAATCCATTTCATTATCATCACCCGGACCTTGGTCAGAGCCTATGCATATTCCTTTTGAATACCAATTTACACCTGGCGTTGGCAACATTTCATACTCAACTGTACGTTGAACCTGTGTAATTACATCAGTAACGGTCTGGGCGCTGAATCGTCCAACAAACACTTCCGCATAAGAATCGTTCCCTAAAAGATATCCATACGATGGGTCAGATGCACCACCTGATAAAACAGGAGTAGGAATCTGCTGTGCATCGCCTACCAATAAAACATATTTCAGATTATGCGTGTTGTAATAATTCTGAATAAAAGTTTTTATCTGTTGTACTGTACTTCCTGCTGTGGCTGCATCAACTATTGAAACCTGTAACCCTCTTTTTACTTTCCAGTCAATAAACGGTTGCATGGCCGGCATAAAAGATGCATCAGAAATAATCAGCATCTCGCCATCTTCGCTCACCGGTAAATAATTAATATATGAACCTGCATTGCGGAAAACATTCTGATATATACTTGCAAAATCACGATCTACATTCTGCAGTGATGAAGTGCGATTCAACAGGTTTGTTCCTGAACCTGACTTGTGCTGCATGGTAACTTTAATTTTTGAAATAACTTTTAAAGTTTGCGTTACAGCGTTATAACTGAATGGATTCAGCACTACTGTTTGTCCGCGAAAATCACGAAGTATAAACGGGCTACGTAAAAAGCCATTGTTAGCAGGAAAATAAACATTCTGACTGTAAATATCTCCTAAGCTGTATGGCACATCTGATGGCTTAATGTCTCTGTATAGATTTCCTTTAGATGGTGCTATCTTAATATTCTGAAAAGTAAGTTCCTCAATCGGCTCAATATTCAGGCTCATATCTCCGTCATCAGGAATAATCAATGACAAAGCTAACTTTGGCAAGTCTGGTGTGCCTTGCTCCATTCTTGGAGTCATTTCGGGGCTTGTTATGGAATAGTACTCTCCAGCTAATGATTTAACTCTGTGTTTTTCAAATCCTGAAATAGAAATTTCCATTACATTATTACCTGGTGTTCCACTGACAACAACAGCTGATTTTGAAGGAAGGTCTGAGGTGATTTTAACCCATTCTGCATTTCCCTGTATAGCGAACAATGCTATAAAAAGTGTAGCAACAATTGTCTTTTTTTGCATGACTAAATTTGTTTACTCAAAATTAAGTCTTTTTTTGAATACAATCTTTGATTTTAACAAAAAAAATTACAACACCCCCTTGTTAACTTTGTTGAAATATTTTTTTATGTTAGTGAATAAATGTTTCTAAATCTGAAGCAAAAAACTAATTTTGCACGTATAATTTAATCGCATTTATTCATGGCTGTATATCGTTTTAAAGTATCGTTCGAAGATTTCGAAGATATTTATCGTGAAATAGAAGTTACATCAGAGCAAACCTTTGCCGATTTTTATAAGGCTATTTTGTCTTCAATAAAATTTGAAGATCGTGGTACTGCTTCATTTTTTATGAGTAATGACAGTTGGAAAAAAGGTGTTGAGATTTCCAATAGCGATAAAACTGATCGTGATGGAAAACCAGTTGCAAAAACCGATAAATCATTTCTTAAAAGTTATATTGCCGATCCGCATCAGAAAATTTATTTTTTAATTGACTGCGAAAGCGTTTGGGCATTCCATATTGAGTTGGTGAAGATTTTAGCTGCTGCAGATGTAAAACTATCTTATCCACATGTCAGAAAAGTATCCGGTGATGCACCTAGTCAGTTTAAAGTTAAGATAGCTCCAGTGCTTGAAGATGATGATTTTGTTGATACAGATGTCAGCGATGAAAGCAATTCAGTTGCTGATGAATTTGCAGGAGAAAATGACTATGACGAAGATGACACAGCAACACTTGAGGGCGAAGAAGGTGAAGAAAGAACAGACGAAGACAGTGAGGAATTTAATGATGTTGAAATGGGTAGTGATGAAAATTACGAAGAAAATTAAAAGTATTTTCCTTATGCTTGGAAGCACATCATCAGATGTGCTTTTTTAATTTTAATAACAATGAAAAAAGGAGATAAAGTCAGCTTTAAAGATGAAAAATTGAACGGTGTCATTCTTGAAATTTTACCTGCTGGAAGCGTATTGGTTGAACTGGAAGACGGTTTTACTATGGAAGCTTTGCAAACACAGTTGGTAGTAACTGTTCCCTTTATAAAACAACAAATACAGACAGATGTCAAGGAAGCATTATCTGAACAAAATACTTCAACACATAATATTCCTTTCGACTTGAACAATAATATTATTGAATTTTATACAATACCTTCAAAAGCCGACAGAGTACTTACAGGCAGCGTTGATTATTTTCTGACAAATGGCACACCCAATTTATTATTACTGATTTTCGGAAAACGAAGCAACAACAACCACACAATATTGCATACCGGAGTATTGGAACCCAATAGTTATGTATGCCTTTCTACATTTAAACGTGATGCATTAATTAACATTGAATCGTTTTACATACAAATATTAATTGCTGCAGATGGAGAATATAAAAGACCTTTTACAAAAGATATTTCTGTTGAACTACCTGAGTTGAATCAAACAAAAAATACAGCACCGGGAATTCTTTCTTCTTCAAAGAAAACAAGTCTTATCAATTTGAATGTTGCAGATGAAATTCAATTTAAAGACTTATTGTCAAAATTTGATAACAGTCAATCAGCTAGAACTTCAGACAACAAAAAGAATAGAAAACAACAACCTGTAAGCGATTCTGATATCAGCAAAGAAATTGACTTGCACATAGAAAAGCTTACTGCTGACTTTCAAAATATGACAAACAGCGAAATGCTCGCACTTCAAATAAGCACATTCAGAAAAGAAATGGACAATGCTATAGTAAAAGACTGCAAGCAGTTAATTTTCATTCATGGTATTGGTGATGGTGTATTGAGAAATGCAATAATGAATGAAACAAAAAATTATGCTGACATAAAAGTTTTTATGGCTAATCATGCAAAATATGGAGCAGGCGCTTTGGAAATACGCTTTTTATAAACTACGCTGCTTATAATGTGTCCTAAGGTTTTTCGCCCACTGATTAAAAAACTGTTCCTGTGCTGAGTTTTTTTCACTGATGTGTTTTACCTTCCAGGTTGAAAAATAATTTTTCACAGTAGGCATCATTTCAATAGTCTTTATTCTGCTACCTCTTGAAATCAAAAAACTTGTTTGATGACCTTCAATTTGATTAATGTGCACGTTATAATTCTTATCTGCCTTCCATCCATTAACACCAATAATCAAATCACCAACTGCAAGGCCATTTTCAAATGCCGGTGAACCTGTTGCCACATTCATCACTTCGGGTATTGCTGCGCTATCGTTGGTTTTAAAACCAAAATATCCTTCTGCATACTTCTTAGAAGGAATCTCTTCCAATGCTAAACCTGCAAACAACAGTACCTCTTCAAGCAAAGATTGATAGCTGCAAGCATTATAAACAATATCATTAAAGAAAGTCTCTAAACTTCTACCTGCCTTTTCAGATGCGATTCTTAAATAATCAGCTGACGTATAACCAATTTTCTTTTTGCCAAATGCATTATACAATTCCACAAAAACATCATCTAATGAATTTTTTCCATCAGAATATTTACGGATCAAAAAATCAAGTATTAGCGACACTAACGAACCTTCATCATAGATAGATGTTTTACGTCCGGGAATTCCGGTTACATAGCCATCAAGCCAGGTATCAAATGACGATTGTGCTACTGAATAATTAAACCGGCCTTCATTACTCAGATGTTTGTTGATACGGATGTTTAACTCATTAAAATATTCTTCCTCGCTGAAATAACCACATCGCGCCAAAAACAAATCGCCATAATATGTTGTTGCTCCTTCATAGACAAATCCCGTTTCTGCATAATTTGGGCTATCATAATTATAAGGTTGCATTTCTACCGGTCTTATGGTTTTAATATTCCAAACATGAAACAATTCATGTGAAGCAACACCCAATAACTCATTGTACAATACGCTGTCATTAAGATTTGCCGAAGGACCAATCACCAAAACTGTAGATGCCAGGTGCTCTACACCATGATAAAAAGCGTGTGGCACAGCCTGAATTAAAAAATGATAATCTTTTACAGGAATTGATTTCATCATATTCAATTGAACCTCTGTAAAAGATTTAAAATCTTTTATCAGCTTTTCAATATCAGGTTTGTAATTACCCTGAATCCAAACATTAAATCTACAATCAGCTACCGTATAGCCATAATGCTTCAACGCATCAGAAGCTATAAAAGGACTGTCAACCAGTTCATCATAATTCTTAGCCGAAAAAATATTTTTTTCTACCGGTGTGAGCGATGTAGCTACTTTGCTGAAGTTGTACGCTATCTCAACGGTGCAGGCATTGCCCCTATTGTCATCAGTATAAAAGCAACAATGTATGGGATTGATATAAATCTGTTCGTCATTGACAAAGCAGGCACCTGCATCCAACTGATTGCAATAGTACTGATAGTTGATTTTTATTGTATCCCTTTTATTTGTTTGCAGTAGCCAGGAGCTCTTTGAAACTTTTTTCCATTTCACTTCCTTTCCACTAATATCCTGAACTTTAAAGTTGCGAATGTTTTTCGCAAAGTTTCCTTCTTCGTACCTGCCCGGTCGCCAGACAGGAAGTTTTAATAATGTTTCATCACCGTTTGTTTGTATGGTTAGTTCAATATCAACAAAGTGTGAGGCTGCATGAGATATTGAAAAGCGATAATGCATCATATTAATAATTCAAAAGGTAACTCATCTGTTCAGCTACTTTCTGTGCATTGGGTATCATGGTAAATTCCAAAGTTGAATTTAATGGTATTGCAGGCATATTCTCCGAGCCCATAGCAACAACTGGTGCATCTAATGCTGTGAAACATTGTTGCTGTATGCGACCTGAAAGTGCTTCGGCAAATGAGTTTTTTATAGGCTCTTCTGTCAGCACCAAACAACGATGATGTTTTCTTACAGACTCAAATATTGTAGTTTCATCTAATGGATTGAGTGTACGCAGATCAATAATTTCAATTCTTCCTTTAAACTCTTGTGCTGCTGCCTTTGCCCAATAAACGCCCATACCGTAAGTGATAACTGTCAGCGTGTTTTCATCATGCAATGCTTCTGCCTGTTGCACTATTCTTGCTTTTCCAAATGGAATAATATAATCTTCATCAGGTTCGATGGTTCGTGCCTCTTCTGTGCCTTTAATCTTACTCCAGTAAAGTCCCTTGTGTTCAAATATTACAACAGGGTTTGGATCGTAATAAGCAGCTTTCATCAATCCTTTCAGGTCGGCACCTGTTGACGGATAAGCAACTTTTACACCTCTGATGTTTAACACTACTGTTTCAACACTTGACGAATGATAAGGCCCACCACTTCCATACGCACCAATAGGAACACGGATAACACATGATACCGGCCATTTGCCATTACTTAAATAACAGGAACGGCTTACCTCAGTAAAAAGTTGATTTAAACCCGGCCATATATAATCTGCAAACTGTACTTCAACAATTGGTTTACATCCAACAGCACTCATGCCAACTGTAGAACCTATAATAAATGCTTCCTGTATGGGTGTATTAAAAACCCGGTCATCGCCAAATGTCTTAGCTAACGTTGCTGCCTCTCTGAAAACACCACCAAGTCTGGCGCCAACATCCTGTCCGTAGAAAAGGCATTCAGGATGTTTTTGCAGTAATTCCTTAACGGCAAACAATGCACAGTCAACCATAACTGTAGGCTCCTTACCCGCTGGTTGACGTATCCCTTTTTCTTCTGTAATTGTTGTAGGTGCATAATCATGCTTAAACAAATCTTCGGGCAGTGGGTCATCAGCGGCTTTGGCCTTTGCGAAGTCGTCCTCGACAAGTGTCCTTGTTTCTTTCTTTATAGCATCTAATTCATCAGAAGTAAATCCTGCTTCTTCAAGTTGTTGTATAAACTTTGGCAACGGATCTTTTTTCTTTGCTTCTTCCAAATCATGTCTGTACCACTCTCTGCGGACACCTGAAGTATGATGTCCAAGTAATGGTACTTTGGCATGAATTAAAAATGGTCTGCGTTCTGTACGGATAATATCAAGAACCTCCTTTATTGCATTATAAGATTGAAAAAAATCGGTGCCGTCAATACTGCGTGTTTCCAATCCTTTAAATCCTTTTGCATATTCAGCAGCATTCATGGTGCGGATCTCAGAAGCGTGTGCAGAAATATCCCACTCATTGTCCTGAACAAAATAAAGTATAGGAAGATTTTTAAGAACTGCCATTTGAAAGGCTTCAGAAACCTCACCTTCAGTAACACAAGCATCGCCTAGAGAACAAACTGTTACAGGATATTCGCCATCGGCATATTCCACAAGTTTTTGGTTTTCGAGATAATGCATGCCAAGTGCAATCCCCGTAGTAGGTATAGCCTGCATTCCTGTAGCACTACTTTGGTGTGGAATTTTTGGCATATCATCACGTCTCAAAGATGGATGTGAATAGTAAGTTCGTCCACCTGAAAAAGGATCATCCCGTTTAGCCATTAGCTGTAACATCAGTTCATAAGGTGTCATCCCTATTGAAAGTAGAATGCTGTCGTCACGATAATATGCTGAGAGATAATCAATATTTTTAAGCTGAAGCCCTAAAGCAATCTGCACTGCCTCATGTCCGCGCGAGCAGGCATGAACATAGCGTGCAGTAAATGTTGCATGTTCCTCATACAAATCACTCATGGCACGTGCTGTGCACATCAGCCTGAATGCTTTGAGAACAATTTCTGTTGATATAGGTGTAGATTCCAATTTTTTTTCTGCAATCATTTTTCTAATGCTATAGAATGGCTTTAACTTGTTTTGGTTTTAAATTTCTCTATGGCGTTGCGTGTAAAATCCGATATCACTAATTTGCCACTCATACCGGCTCTTTCCATTAGTAATGTATCCCAACTTTCTGTTCCTTTCCAGAAAATTTGTTTTAACATTTTCATAGCCTCAGGGTTACTGACAGCAAGTTGTTGTGCTAGCTTATTTACAGCATTATCTAACTCTTCAATGCTATCATGCAGAGAAGCAAACATGCCTTTCTCTTTTGCCCACTGTGCACTTTGCCAGTCTGTAGCGTTTACTGTAAGTTGTGTGAATGCTCCTGTACCAACTTTTCTCTCTACTGCAGGGCCCACTACAAAAGGTCCTATTCCCACAGCAAGTTCGCTAAGCTTAACCGAAGCCGAAACATGGGCTAAGGTATAGTCTGCCGAACATGCCAAACCTACTCCACCACCAACAGCCTTACCTTGAACTCTTGCAATGACAAACTTTGGTGCTTTACGTATAGCATTGATTACACTTGCAAAGCCTGAAAAGAATTCTTTGCCTTGTGCTTCACTACTTATGCTTATCAACTCATCGAATGATGCTCCTGCACAAAAGGCCTTCTCGCCCTTGCTGCGAAGCACTATAACTTTAGCTGATTCGTTGGCACCTGCTTCTTCAATTGTGGTAGCAAGTTTACGCAACAACACTCCGGGAAGCGAATTACTCTGAGGGTGAAAAAAAGTAATTTCAGCTACCTGTTCTTTTATAATTGATTCAACCGTACCTTCAGTCATGTCTGCAATAGTTATTTCTCTAAAAAGTTTAAATTATTTCATTCGTGCAAAGATAAAAAAGCCCATGAAGTTTACCAGCGTATTGCAATTTAATATAGTAGCTTTTAACAATGTTGTTGGTTACTCCTCAAAATTTAGATGAATTCTAAAGTTATGCTTCTGATATTAATTATATTATTGCACAAAATAGCAATACAAATTGACCCAAACACAACAGCTTGGGTCATTAAATTTAATCCAATTTATGCAATTTAACATCCCTGCTCATTTAACCGGATTAACCGATAAGGAGGTTGAGTTGTCACGTTTAAAATTTGGAATAAACCAAAAAAAGATAGAGTCAGGTAATTCGATTTTTAGTTGGATAGTGGATTTATTCAAGGAGCCTATGCTCATACTGCTTCTTGCAGTATCTGTAATTTACCTGATTATTGGTGACCATGGTGAAGCCATCTTTATGTTTCTTGCAATTGTTGCAGTTTCTGCCATTTCGTTCTATCAGGATAATAGAAGTAAAAAAGCACTTGAAGCCTTGGAAAAATTAAATGAGCCACTGAGTACAGTTATCCGGAATGCACAAGTTATTAAAGTACCTACGCATGAGCTTGTAGTAGGTGATTTATGTATTGTAGAAGAAGGAAAATTGATAAATGCCGATGGTAAAATTGTACATAGTAATGATTTTTCCGTCAACGAATCTTCGCTTACTGGCGAAAGCCTTTCAGTGTATAAAAATAGCGATAGCAAGGACAATCTTGTTTATGATGGAACTGTGGCTGTCTCGGGTCTTGCTGTATTTGTAGTTGAACAAATTGGAAAGGAAACAAGATTAGGAAAAATTGGAGTTTCTATTACTGAAATAAAAGTAGAATCATCGCCATTACAAATTCAAATAAAAAAGTTTGTCATGACAATGGCTATTTTCGGAAGCATCATTTTTCTTTTAGTATGTATTGTCAATTACCTGAACACAAAAAATCTTATTGAAAGTTTATTGAGCGGACTAACCCTTGCAATGTCCATTCTGCCGGAAGAAATTCCTGTTGCATTTACCACCTTTATGGCTTTAGGTGCATGGAAATTAATGCGAGATGGCGTAATAATAAAACGCAGCAATATTGTCGAAACCCTTGGCAGTACTACAGTGATATGTACCGATAAAACCGGAACTATTACTGAAAACACCATGCATCTTAAACATCTGTTTCTCTTAAAAACCAACAAAACATATGATGAATCGGAATTTGATACTACTGACTTGTCAACACTCATTGATTATGCCATGTGGAGTAGCGAACCACTTCCATTTGACCCAATGGAAAAAACACTTCATCATGTTTATATGCAGACACAAAAAACAGATGAGCGCACCAACTATAAAATGATACATGAATACCCATTGGCCGGAAAACCTCCAATGATGACGCATATTTTTGAGAATGCAAACAAGCAAAGAATTATTGCAGCTAAAGGTGCACCTGAAGCCATCATCAATGTGTCTGTACTTTCTGAAGGTGAAAAGGAAAATATTCTAAATGTGATTCACGATTTTGGCAATAAAGGATATAGAGTTTTAGGTGTTGCGCAATCAAATTTTAAAGGCTATAATTTTCCCGAAAAGCAACAAGAATTAAAATTCACTTTTCTTGGTTTAGTAGTTTTTTATGATCCACCGAAGCAAGGTATTCAAACCGTATTTCAACATATTTACGATGCAGGTATAAAAGTAAAAGTCATCACTGGTGATAATACAGAAACAACCAAAACTATTGCTAAACAAGCGGGCATTTTGAATGTTGCAGAAGCCATTGAAGGAAAAGATGTGGTCAACCTGAATGAAAAACAATTGAGGCAAGAAGTTGAGGAGAAGACACTTTTTACCCGCATGTACCCTGAGGCCAAGCTCTCTGTAGTTCATGCTCTAAAAAAGAAAGGTGAAGTTGTAGCCATGCTTGGCGATGGTGTAAATGATGGCCCTGCATTAAAAGCAGCACATATTGGTGTTGCCATGGGAAACAAAGGCACAGAAATAGCAAAAGCTGCAGCATCATTAGTTATCACCAATGACGATTTAGACAAATTGATTGTAGGTATTGCTGCAGGCAGAAGAATTTATTCCAATCTGAAAAAAGCTATTCAGTATATTATCTCCATCCATATTCCAATTATTCTAACAGTTACTTTACCATTGTTTTTAGACTGGATCTTCCCTCACATTTTTACTCCTGTGCATGTAATTTTTCTGGAATTAGTTATGGGGCCAACCTGTTCCATAGTTTACGAAAACGAACCCCTCGAAAAGAATGTCATGAAACAAAAACCAAGAATCATGACAGAGACATTTCTAAGTTGGAAAGAACTGGGAATAAGTATTTTTCAAGGATTAGCGATTACACTAGGTGTTTTGTTTATTTATCAATGGAGTGTTTGGCATGGCGGCAATGAAGAAAAAACAAGAGCATTAGTATTTACAACATTAATATTTGCTAATGTGTTTTTAAGTTTAGTAAACCGATCTTTCTATTATAGTATTTTAGCTTGTTTCAAACATAAAAACATCTTGTTTCCAATTGTTATCGGGGCAACATTAATTATGCTTTTTCTGATTTTATATATACCTGCATTTGCAGACTTCTTTAAACTGACAGGACTTAATCTTAGAGAAATAATAATGTCAATTATTGTGGCTGCAATATCTGTAATGTGGATGGAAATCTATAAATGGACTAAAAGACGAAAATTTAGCTAAAAATTAATCTCATTTTCAAAAGAAATATTCCATTTTGTTCATCCGTGAAATAAGTTTCTTGATTATGTTTGTAGATGAAACAATGCCAGCAACCCGGCCTTTGTTTGATTAAAAGTTAATCACTAAATCAAGTAAGATGAATAAATTTATTAAAATTATTGTCTATTCGTTAGGCATATTATTACTGATAGTAATTGGATTTTTAACCTACGTAAAAGTAGCTTTGCCTGATGTTGGCCCACCACCTGATATTAAAATTGTAGCTACTGCTGAAAAAATTGAACGTGGAAGTTATTTAGCACATCATGTTACTTTATGTATGGACTGTCATTCCACACGTGACTGGAGTTATTTTTCAGGCCCTATGGTTGCAGGCACCGAAGGTAAAGGCGGTGAAACTTTTGATCAGAAATTTGGTTTTCCCGGTAAGTATGTTGCACCTAACATTACGCCATTTAATTTGAAAGACTGGACTGATGGTGAAATTTTTCGTGCCGTTACATCAGGTGTTTCCAAAGATGGTCGTGCACTCTTTCCTATTATGCCCCATCTTCTTTATGGTCAATTAGACAAGAATGATATTGAATCTATTATTGCTTTTATCAGAACCTTAAAACCTATTGAAAATAATACAGAAGTATCATCGTCCGATTTTCCAATGAATTTTATTATCAATACTATTCCTAAGAAACCATCTTTTACAACTATTCCTTCGCAGCATGACAAATTGAATTATGGAAAATATATTGCAACAGCTTCTGGCTGTATGGAATGTCATACCAAACAGGTTAATGGTAAAATTGTGGGTCAGCCTTATGCCGGTGGATTTGAATTTATGCTTCCCGGAAATACGGTTGTTCGTTCTGCCAACATTACTCCCGATAAAGAAACGGGTATTGGAACCTGGACCAATCAGCAGTTTATTGAACGATTTAAAATGTACTCCGACAGTGTTTATGCCAATGTAAAAGTTGCGCCAGGCACATTCCAAACAACAATGCCATGGACAATGTATGCTGGTATGCACCAAGAAGACCTATCAGCTTTGTTTGTATATCTGCAAAGCCTACCCCCGATAAATAATGCAGTTGAGAAATTTACTGCTGCAAACGGAAAATAATATTTTACATCTTGTATGACCACTTTTATTTCTATTCTGAGAGGAATAAATGTCAGCGGGCATAGGTTGATTAAAATGGATGCATTAAAAGAACTGTGTGCTTCTTTAAAAATGCAACAAGTAAAAACTTACATACAAAGTGGTAACATTATTTTTCAATCAACACTACACAACTGTGACGCTATCAGTAAAAAGTTAGAAAGTGCTATTTTAAAAAAGTTTGGCTTTGAAGTACCGGTCATCACATTGTCGCAGTCTGAATTAAAAGGTTGTTTACAAGATAACCCTTTTATAAAAGAAAGAAAATTAGACGCAGCATATTTTCATGTCACATTTCTTTCTGAACAACCAACCAACAATGATTCGATAGAAACAGAAGCTATCAAGCTAAGAAACGACCGTTTTGTTATTAAAGGAAGATGTATTTACCTCTACTGTCCCGATGGATACGGCAATACCAAACTGACAAATAGTTTTTTTGAAAACAAACTTAAAGTCACAGCCACAACCAGAAACTGGAAGACAGTAAATGAGTTGTTACGGTTGGCTGAGAATTAGTTTTGCTTCTTATAGTATCAAGCTATAATACTCTTTAAAATCTGTAGCGACTCCGCTAACTAACTTCTATTTCCCCAACTGATCTTTATACTTTTTCAGTTCGTTGTTGTAGTTCGACTCTGACATGCTGGTAGTATTCTTGAAGAAATAAACTCCACCCCAGTTATAAACTACTTTTGAAAACACATCAGTTGTATTTGACTTCTTAATGATGGTACGATATATTTTGCGGTTGGATTCATCAATAGTTTCCTCTGTAAGCCCTTCTGCATAATCTTTATCTATAAACACAGGCAATGTAGCCGTATTCTGCTGTTTTTTATCATTCTGTTCATTCATACGTGCAAGAGCCTGTTTCTGTGCTTCAATATCCCGCAATCGTTGCGCTTCGGCTTCTTGCTGAGCCTTGCGTTTAGCCTCAGCATCTGCCAATGCCTGCGCCTTAGCCAAACTGTCCTGCTGTGCCTTTTCTAAGGCAGCCATTCGCGCACGTTCTGCAGCTTCCTCTTTTGCTTTTTTATCAGCTAAAACTTTTGCCTGTGCTATAGAATCCTGACGGGCTTTTTCTAATGCTGCTAAACGAAGTTTCTCTTGTTCTTTGGCATCTGCTTCAGCTTTGGCAATACTGTCTTTTCTTGCTTTTTCCAATGCTGCCAAGCGTGCTGCTTCTGCTACTTTAGCTGCTGCATCTGCTTTGGCAATACTATCTTGTCGGGCTTTTTCCAATGCTGCCAATCTTGCAGTTTCTGCTGCTTTAGCTGCTGCATCTGCTTTGGCAATACTATCCTGACGGGCTTTTTCCAATGCTGCTAAACGGGCATCTTCTGCTGCCTTTGCTGCTGCCTCAACTTTAGCAATACTATCTTGTCGGGCTTTTTCTAATGCTGCTAAACGAGCTTGCTCTTTTGCTTGCTCGCGCGCCAAACGTTCCTCTTCGGCTTTAGCTTTTGCAAGAGAATCTTTACGCTCTTTTTCTAATGCTGCAAGGCGTGCTTCTTCAGCTGCCTTTGCTGCTGCATCTGCTTTGGCTATGCTATCCTGTCTTGCCTTTTCTAATGCCGCTAAACGAGATTGCTCTTTTGCTTGCTCACGTGCCAAACGTTCCTCTTCGGCTTTAGCTTTAGCTAATGAATCTTTACGTTCTTTTTCCAATGCTGCTAATCGAGCCGCTTCTGCTGCCTTAGCTGCTGCATCTGCTTTGGCAATACTATCTTGTCGGGCTTTNNAACCGCTTTTGCTCTATTGCCTGCTCACGTGCCAATTGTTCGGCAAGTGCATTTGCTTTTGCAATACTATCCTTACGGGCTTTTTCTAATGCCGCCAATCGTGCACGCTCTATTGCATCTGCTTTTAGTTGTGCTGCACGCAAACTGTCTTCCTCATGCTTTTTAGCAGCACTCAAAGCTGCTAATCTCTCTTCTTCTATTTTTTTCTGTTTGGCTTCTTCTGCCTTTTTTGCTGCCAGTTCTGCCAGTCGTGCCTGTTCATCTGCCTTAGCCTGATTGATTGAATCCAAACGTGCTTTTGCCAACGAATCTTTTTTCTGCTTCTCCTGCACAATAGCCATTTCTTCCAATTGCTTTTTAACCACTTCGTTTTCTTGCTTACGGGCATTGCTGTACTCTAAGTCATAATCAAAATCGTCATAAGCATCGTTCCAACTCCATTTGGCAACAGGCTTGGCCAACTCCTTAGGTTGCTCAACACCTTCTGGCACTTTAAATAATTCAATCCCGAATTTTCGGTTAGACAGCAATTGATTTTTAACAGGCTCAGGTACGCGGGTATCAAATACGATTGACTTAGTAACACATCCTGCTTTTGAAAATACCAGTGTAAAAACGGCATCCAGGTCGAGGTTGATAATAAACTTTCCTCCATTTCCGGAGAGAATATTGTCCACCTGTTCATTACCTTTCATTATACTGATTTCAGCTCCTTCAAGGCCTTTACCGTTTTGTTTAACGTTGCCTAAAAGTTCGAGGCTGCCTTTTTGGGCAAAAGCAAAAGGGGCGGATGTTAATACGAATATTACAGCAAGCACAAAAAGTTTTTTTGTGAATGAATCTGTTTTTTTAATGCTCATTGAAGATCCGTTTTGAGAATAAGATGCAATCATTAAGTTTTTGAATATCTATTGTTATATTTTTTGATTTACCTGAAAGGTATTGTACTGCATTTTCGGTTGCAAGGTTTCCGGTTAATTTGTCAGTAGCCATCGGACAGCCTCCAAAACCCCGAATTGCTGTATCAAAACGCCTGCAACCTGCATCATAAGCAGCTGCCAGCTTTTTTTGCCAGTTGCCCGGAGTGGTATGTAAATGTGCTCCGAATTCTACCTTAGGGAATTTTTGGATTACACCTTCAAACAAGTATGCAATGTCTGCTTCTTTAGCCACACCAACCGTATCGGCAAGAGAAATGATTTCTACTCCCAAAGCCTGAATTTTGTCAATCCATCCTGCTGCATAGTCAACATTCCATTCATCACCATAGGGGTTGCCGAAACCCATGGATATGTAAACAACCAGCTTTTTACCTGCATTTTGTGCTAACTGTTGAATGGTACTTAAATTAACCAACGATTCCTGAATGGTAGCATTTGTGTTTCTTTTCTGAAAAGTTTCGGAAATAGAAAACGGATAACCCAGATAGTTTATTGCCTGATGTTTTACTGCATCTTCAGCACCGCGTATATTGGCAATTATGGCAAGTAATTTTGTGGTGCTTTTGTTAAGTCCTGCCAACACTTCTGCGGTATCGCGCATTTGTGGAATGGCTTTAGGCGAAACAAAACTACCGAAGTCAATGGTATCGAAACCTACTTCCAGCAACTTGTTTATGTACTCAATTTTTAAGTCCGTGGGAACAAAATCATGCATTCCCTGCATGGCATCACGCGGACACTCAATTATTTTTAACTTTTCCGGCAAGGTGATTCATTGGTTTTAATGACGTTTCAAATATAAAAAAGTAAATGAAGTATTTCCATAGCAATGAACGTAAGTATTCAACATACTGTTTTGTCATTTGTGTATCAAAGCACGATTGACCTTTTTGACTAATCCCGGACCTTCATAAATAAAACCTGTATAAAGCTGCACTAACTTGGCACCAGCCTCCATTTTTTCAATGGCGTCAGCTGCTGAATGAATACCACCCACACCTATGATGTCGAATTTTACTTTTTTTGTCTGAGAAAGATAACGGATTATTTCTGTTGAATGGCTTCGTAAAGGTTTTCCGCTTAAGCCACCTGCACCCAGCTTTTCTACTGCCTCAGCATTAGTTTTTAAGTTCTTTCTGCTTATAGTAGTATTACTGACAATCAATCCATTCAACTTAGTTTCTTCAACTAAAACTGCAACTTCATCTATTTGCTCAAAAGTAAGGTCGGGAGCTATTTTTAAAAAGACAGGTTTTGGATTACTATAGCTGTTATTTTTTTTCTGAATGCCGTTTAAAAGTTTTGTTAGTGGCTCTTTTTCCTGCAATGCCCGCAGACCCGGTGTGTTTGGCGAACTCACATTAATCACAAAATAATCCACAACATCAAACAATTTTTCAAAACAGATAAGATAATCTTTAAGCGCATCTTCATTGGAAGTGTCTTTGTTTTTTCCAATGTTTCCTCCAATTATAACATCAGTCCTTCTGCTTTTAAGACGTTTAACAACAGCATCAACTCCTTCATTGTTAAATCCCATTCTATTAATGAGTGCCTCATCAACAGGAAGTCTGAATAATCGTGGTTTAGGATTACCCGGCTGCGGACGTGGTGTAACTGTTCCTATCTCAATAAAACCAAAACCAAAAGCTGCTAACTCATCAAAACAATAAGCATCTTTATCAAAGCCTGCTGCAAGCCCTACCGGTGAATTAAACTGAAGGTTGCCTAATAAAACCGGTTTCTGTTTACTATCTGTAGCATATAAAGATTTTACGAGAGTGCTAATTCCGGGAATTTTAAACACCATCTTCAACATACTAAACACGAAATGATGTGCCTGTTCGGGAGAGAATAAAAACAGCAAAGGTTTGATTAAAAGTTTATACATGCTGCAAAATTAAAACTAAACCAACAGAATCAGTCAGGAGGTTTTTTTTCATGGCAAATTTAAATTTTTAGACGAATCTAAATTTTATTACTAAATTTGTCTAAATTTTGACAACATGTATTATCAACTATCACCAACAGAGCAGAACTACATCAAGCAGATTTATACACTATCGGATGGGAATCATCAAAACGTATTGACATCTGACCTTGCAGCTGCCATCAAGATTAAAGCCGCCACAGCTACGGATATGCTATCAAGATTATCAGATAAGAAATTGGTTGACTATGAAAAATATTATGGTGCAAGGCTGACTGATAAAGGAAAGCAGGTGGCATTAAACATTATCAGAAAGCATCGTTTGTGGGAAGTTTTTTTATCAGTGAAATTAGGTTTCAGCTGGGATGAAGTTCATGAAATGGCAGAAGAGTTAGAGCATGCCACCAATGATGAATTGAGTAACCGTTTAGAACAGTTTCTGGGCAATCCTAAAACCGACCCTCATGGCGACCCTATTCCTAACCGCAAAGGCGAAATAGAAAAACAAAAAACTATTCGTCTTTCAGAAACCGGACAAGACGACACTGTTGAAATTCGTTCTGTAGAAGATCAGAACCCTGCCTTGTTGAAATTCCTGTCAAAGCATAAGCTGACCCCAGGGGCAAGGTTGCTTGTAAAAGAAATTAATCAATACGACCGCTCATTAGAGATTAAGGTCAACAATAAAAAAGTGCTGCAACTAAGTCGTGATGTTGCAGAAAATTTATGGATTATAAGAGTAAAATGAAAAAGGAAAAAGAATTTCAACCCTCGTTGCAGGAGGTCAATGCATCGGTTGACACTTCGGGAAAACGCTCACTGTTTAAAAAGATTTTCGCCTTCTTCGGGCCGGCATATTTGGTTAGTGTTGGCTACATGGACCCCGGTAACTGGGCAACAGACATTGCAGGTGGAAGCAAGTTTGGTTATCAGTTGCTTTGGGTGCTCCTAATGAGTAATCTTATTGCATTACTATTGCAAAGCCTGAGTGCCCGTCTGGGTATTGTGCGCAACCGCGACCTTGCACAGGCATCGAGGGAAACCTATCCGCATTTTGTAAATATTTGTCTGTATGTACTTGCAGAAATTGCCATTGCAGCCTGCGACCTTGCAGAGGTGCTAGGAATGGCTATTGGCCTTCAATTACTTTTTGGTATTTCACTTGCCACAGGTGTAATGATAACAGTATTGGATACTTTTCTGCTTCTGTTTCTTATCAATTTAGGTATCAGAAAAATGGAGGCTTTTATTATTTCCTTAGTTGCAATAATCGGCTTTTCATTTTTAGCCGAGATATTTTTTGCCAAGCCCAACATGTCAGAAGTTGCATCAGGATTAATTCCAACAGCATTGAGTAATGAAGCATTGTATATCGCTATTGGAATAATTGGCGCTACTGTTATGCCTCACAATCTGTATCTGCATTCGTCATTGGTGCAGACAAGAAAAATTGAAAAAAGCAGCAAATCCATCTGGCGAGCCATAAGATTTAATATTGCAGACAGTGCTATTGCATTGAACATGGCATTCTTTGTCAATGCAGCTATATTAGTACTTGCAGCAGCAGTGTTTCACAAGTCAGGGCTTTTTGAAATTGCAGAAATTCAGGATGCGCATCAGCTACTCGCTCCCATGTTGGGCAACAACCTTGCTCCTATTCTTTTTGCTGTGGCATTGATAGCAGCAGGGCAAAGTTCTACCATCACAGGAACGTTAGCAGGTCAGATTGTGATGGAAGGATATATTAATCTCCGTATTCATCCCTGGGTGCGCAGATTAGTAACACGCCTTATCGCAATTATTCCGGCACTCATCACTATTCATGTTTTTGGAGAAAGGAGCACCGGTGAGTTACTTGTCCTTAGTCAGGTGATTTTAAGTTTACAGTTAGGTTTTGCTGTTATTCCTCTCATTCATTTTGTGAGTGATAAAAACAAAATGGGTGAATTTGCTATTGGCCCGATAATAAAAACTTTATCATGGGTATGTGCTTTAATCATTGTAGGATTAAACATTAAACTTGTTGCAGAAGAAGTAAGTGTTGTATTTCACAGCAACACCTTACTTATCTGGAAAGTTCTGCTTGGCATTGGTTGTGCCGGCACAGGATGGTTGTTGCTTATGGCAATTTTTTATCCATTAATGAGCAAAACTTCTTTCAGGTCAAAAGTATTTCATGATGAACCAAGTCAGATTTCAACTCCGGAAAGCATAAACTACAAGCGCATTGCCATTGCATTGGATTTTAGCTCAAGTGATAAGAAGGCAATTGAAAATGCATTAAGAGTTGGCGGATTAAATACGCACTACCTGTTGATTCACGCAGTAGAAAGTGCAGGTGCATTGACCTTCGGCAAAGAAATTGAAGATATGGAGAGCGAACATGACAAAAAACACATAGAACATTACATTAAAACTTTGAAAGATATGGGCTACTTTGCCGAGTTTCAGATTGCACATGGCAACCCTGGAAAAGTTATACCTGAAATTGTAAATGATTTTGATGCAGGCTTAATTGTTATGGGTCAACATGGCCATAAAGGATTAAAAGATTTTTTACTTGGAACTACGATTGATAAAGTGCGACACAAAGTAAAATGTCCGATGTTAGTAGTATAATTTTATTTTTGCAACCGCTATGGCTAAAAAAGATTTTGCTCCCGAAACAGTCAATAAAAAAGCCTCGTTCGATTATTTTTTCGAGCAGAAGTTTGAAGCCGGTATTGTACTTACAGGTACTGAAGTAAAATCTTTGCGTACAGGACAAGTAAATTTAACGGATGCCTATTGTGNNCACATTGCCAAGTCCGACAGAAAATTACTGATGCATAAACGGGAGTTGGAAAAACTTCAAACCAAATTAAAAACCAAGGGCACAACATTAATTCCAACACGTATTTATTTTAATGAAAAAGGATTGGCAAAACTTGAAATTGCTTTAGCAAGAGGAAAGAAAATGTTTGATAAACGACAGACAGAAAAAGAACAGGAAGCAAAAAGAGAGGTTGCACGCGTGATGAAGCGTTTCTGAGAATCTGAATAAAAAATCACATACAGCATAAAATATGTTAAAATTATTATAACATGCTGATTATATGATATTTACACAAAATTATCCAAAATCTTAAAACTAGTCGTTTGATTGCATTACGACCATTATAGTTGTTGATTTTAAAACAAAAATCAAGCCTAATTGACAGATTTACAATCACAACGAGGACGGCATTGCCGCTGTTGAAAACAAAATATTGGATTTTCATAAATCAGAATTGGCTAAAACCATTACTTTGTCGTTATAAACATTCAAAAAAATAAGACACATGAGCACAGCACAAGCACCCGACAAAGAGAAATTAAAAGTTTTACAGGCAGCCATTGAGCGCATTGACAAAACTTATGGTAAAGGCACCATCATGCGCATGGGCGAAGAAGCCATTGAACCTGTTGAAGCCATTCAGACAGGAAGTATTTCCTTAGATATTGCATTAGGCATTAACGGACTTCCTAAAGGTCGTGTAATAGAAATTTACGGTCCTGAATCATCCGGTAAAACAACATTAGCCATTCATGCAATTGCCAACGTACAGAAAAATGGTGGCATTGCCGCTTATATAGATGCAGAACATGCATTCGATCGTTTTTATGCACAGAAATTAGGTTGTGATATTGAGAACCTTCTTATATCGCAGCCTGACAATGGCGAGCAGGCACTTGAAATTGCAGACAATCTTATTCGCTCAGGTGCAATTGACATCATTGTTATTGACTCTGTTGCTGCATTAACACCTAAGAGCGAAATTGAAGGCGAAATGGGTGATTCTAAAATGGGATTGCAGGCACGATTGATGTCGCAGGCTTTACGTAAACTTACTGCAAGCATCAGCCGCACTAAATGTTGCTGTATTTTTATCAATCAGCTTCGCGAAAAAATTGGTGTTATGTTCGGAAATCCTGAAACAACAACGGGTGGTAATGCTTTGAAATATTATGCATCAGTTCGTTTAGACATTCGCAGAATAGGACAGATAAAAGATGGTGACAGCGTAGCAGGAAACCGCACCCGTGTTAAAGTGGTGAAAAACAAAGTAGCACCTCCATTCCGTCAGGCAGAATTTGACATTATGTATGGCGAAGGTATTTCCAAAACAGGAGAGCTTGTTGATCTTGGGGTTGAATTAAACATTGTAAAGAAAAGCGGTTCGTGGTTCAGCTATGGCGACACAAAACTCGGTCAGGGACGCGATGCGGTGAAACAACTTTTTGCCGACAATCCTGAGCTTGCCGATGAGATTGAAAATAAGATTAAAGAAGCAATGAATTTAAAAACAGCTTAGTAAAATATTTATTTGTTTATTGGTAAAAGAAAAGAGCTGCCGGATTTCGGTGGCTTTTTTCATTATATAACGATATTTGCACCACAACAACATAAAAATGAAATTTAACGGACATTACATAGTTCTATTTTCAATGCTTCTATTTGCAGCATGTACCAATGGTAAAAAAGAAACAGAAGAGTCAAAAGATAAAATTGCGCAGCTCACAGAAAACATCAAAGCAGATAGTACCAATCCAAAAAACTATTTCGACCGTGCCACTGCCTATTCACAAAAAAGCATGTTTGATTTGGCTTATTTCGATATGGAAAAAGCAATTAAAATCAATCCTTCAGACCCTGAATATCTGATGCT
>DKKR01000034.1:4027-4256 GCA_002455375.1 Bacteroidetes bacterium UBA6661 | reverse complement strand
GCTAATACCGACACCACCTTTGCAGATTCCACTTTTTCAAGCCCCTCAACAACGGGTACTTCAAGCATTAACGGTAAATCTATTTTAGTGGCTGGGCGTTATTATGTACGCAACACATTAAATCTAAACAACTGCACCGTTTACACCGCAGCAGGTGCGCAGATAATTGTTCAGAACGGAGGTGCTTTAACCCTCAACAACACTACCATACAGGCATGTGATACTATGT
>DKKR01000034.1:0-4002 GCA_002455375.1 Bacteroidetes bacterium UBA6661 | reverse complement strand
AGTGAATTTAAAATGCAGAGCAACAGCTTGAAGCCTGATTACATTGGGCAAGTGCCACATGGAGCAACACCAAAAGTGGGAATTGAGATGGGAATGATGATTGCCACAATAGGCAACAGTGCATTAAACTACTTCGGCAACTTAAACACAGGCATTGTAGCCAAGAGTTGTCATTTAACAGTAAAACGAAGTGTATTCAACAACATAGCTCCTGACTTGTATTATAACGAACCCTACACAGGCACGGCTATTACAAGCATAGTAGAAACCGGTAGCGAAATGATTGCATCTTCTTTAACAGTGCTTCCCGAAACTGTAGGTTACAAAACGATTGATAACTGTAGTAGGGGAATTTACACAGACCGTTCTGTTTTAAATGCAAACTACATACATTTGTTAAATGTAGCACAAGGGATATTCGGCAAAGGAACACCTTCACAACAAACAAGCATGGTTAACAACTGCACCATAACATCAAGCGGCACCGGTATATTTTGGGTAAATAATGCCAATGCAAAAGCCATGATTGCCACAGGCAACAACATTACCATTAATTATCCCTCTAACACAGGCATGGCAAAGCGAATCAGCGGTGGTGGTATCTATATGGCAGAAACTGCATTTTTCAAACCTGTTATCTATACTGCCAACAACAACACCATCACCTTAAATCAAGCTTGGTATGGTATAATGAGCAGTGCCACACTTAACAGTAAAATAAAAGAGAATACCATACAGATGAATCAGACCATAGGCAGTACGATGGTAACCGGTGTTGAGTTGAACAGTACAATTAATGCAAGTGTATCATGCAACAACATTACAGGTGATTATGTGATGGGAACTACAGGAACTTCAAACGGTGTTTATGCCACACAAAGTATCAGAAGCAATATAAGCTGCAATACAATTAACGATGCCTACAGAGGGTTGTTTTTTGGTGGCGTAAATCCGCAAACGCTGCTGCGCGGCAATGAAATGAACAAACATTTTAACGGACTGTATTTAAACAACGTAGCTGTAATAGGGCAGCAACCTCACAGAGGCAACAGGTGGAATGGCCCTTTTACAAGCTTTGGTGCAGTGAATATGAATTTTCAAGGATTTCAGGCATCCACATTTTATGTTGACTCACTGTTAGGTTCCGTATATAACCCAACGGTTAATATCTCAGGATGGTTTAAATCCAATTCTGGAACGACCTTTTATTGTAATCAGCAGGTAGCGTTATGCAACCAAAGTCCTGCAACCATGCTTTCGTTAGACAGTCTGGAGGCAATGATTGCCAACGGCACATTGGAAACAACAGAATATTTAGAAGAAACCAAAGCCATATCAAACGAATATCTGTACCGTATGTTGGTAGAAGATTCATTGCTGATGCAGCAAGATTCTGTTTATGTTGCTTTTATGTCAGAAAATGCCGGAAATGCAGTAGCATATCTTAGCAATGCAGAAGAATATTTAAGAGCAGCATCAACTTTTGATAGCGTGTATATCCATATAGCTGATAGTGCCACAACACAAATGGAATATTATACCGACAGCATTAATGGAATTGAAGATTGGCAAAACCTTCATCCATTGCAAAGTGCTGATAGTATGCAACAGATATGGTTAGATAAAATAGCATTTTTAAATCAGACCATTCATAACTTAGAAACACAACGGCAGGCATTGAGAGAAAACAATCTAGCCAATGCCGAGTTGGAAAATGACTATGTAGTGAATGCAGAAATACCGGAGTTGAATACGGCTGTAATAAATGATATAGAGATAGAATATCAGGAATCAGGTGACGATGCAACGGTGATTGCAAACAACTTTACAACGCTGCTAAATATTGCACAGCAGTGCCCATACTCAGGCGGACATGCAGTGATGCGCGCCAGAGTTTTGCTAAGTATGCTCACGGACAGCATTGCGTATGATGATGATGGAAATTGTCTGCAAAGTGGTATCTACAGAAAGTCAAAAGACGCAGCTGCTGAAGTAAAAACTACAGAAGGGATACAAATAATTCCCAATCCTGCAAATGATAAAATAGAAATAAAACTGAATGGAATAAATGACGGGATATGCAGGGTTCAGATAAAAAATATGCTGAATGAAATAGTTTATGATGATGTTTTTGATAGTAAAAAGCAAAAACATACCATTAGTGTTTCAAATTTAAGTCAGGGAGTTTATTCCTTATCGGTAAATGCTGTTGGTAAAAAATCAATCATAAATAAATTAATTATTGCAAGATGAAAACTATTAGAGCCATTTGCGTATATAAAACGCAAATGTTTCTGATAGTTTTAATGTTAGAAACATTTGCACTTTACGGACAGGGGTTAAATTCTACATGGTTGCTTGGGTATTTAAGCACCAAAGGGCGAATAACATTTACGGATACCTCATTCAATAATGTAACTGAAATAAGGAAAATGCCTTTTACAGATACCCAAGGAACCATTTCAGACGAGAACGGTAATCTATTAATGAGCAGCAATGGTATTTTTATTGCTGATGCCACAGGTGACACCATGCAGAACGGTAGCGGTTTAAATCCAAACTCGTTTACAGATGATTACAAACAAAATGGATTACCAGGCTCTTATATGAATATTTTTATTCCTAAACCCGGTGACACAACTAAGTATATTTTATTTCATCAGACAGGAAACTATTTTTCCGGGTCACTACTATCCTCAACAGAAATTTATTACAGTGTGGTTGATATAAATTATAACGGAGGATTAGGAAAAGTTGTAAGCAAAAATAATATTGCTTTAAATGGGTTATTTGGATGGGGCTTGTCTGCTTGCAAACACGCAAACGGTAGGGATTGGTGGGTGTTTTCAATAAGTACAAATGCAGATTCTGTTTTTAAATTTTTAATAACTCCTGATACTGTTTATTTTGTAGGAAGCCAATATCTAAATTTAGTTGCTTCTATAGGTTGGGCCGGCCAACCGACTTTTTCCCCTGATGGAAATAAATTTTCTTTTTCAACCGGATACGGATTTCCCTCAGGTAACTGGTATCATGATGTAAGAATTTTTGATTTTGACCGTTGCACCGGAATGTTTTCGAATGAAACATTAATTCCACTTAATACAGATAGTGTCGCTGGCTTCGGTATAGCCTTTTCTCCCAATTCAAAATATTTATATGCTTCGTCATGGCACACCATCTATCAGCTCAATGTTGATACTACCAATGTACCGGCATCATTAAAAGTTGTTGCCATTAACGACACTTTTGCCTCACCTTCACCGCCTTTCTTCACCGATTTTTGGGAAATGTATCTTGCTGCCAATGGTAAAATATACATCACATCAGGCAGCAGTGTGGTTGATTTGCATTATATCAATTATCCTGACAGTGCAGGAATGACTTGTGATGTTCGTTTACATGATTTACATCTTTTAATTTATCATGGAAGAAGTGTCCCCAACCACCCTAACTATTACTTAGGGCGGTTGGTTGGCAGCCCTTGCGATACTTTAACCTCTATTTCTGATATTACACCACACGATTTTAAATTTTCCATTTCACCCAACCCAAACAATGGCAATTTCAAAATAATTTATCTCTTACCTCAAAACAAAAGTGGTACACTTCAAATTTTTGATATAACCGGAAAGGAAGTTTATAAACAAAACTTGCCACCGTGGAGTACTATGCAATATATATCCTTACCAAAAATCGCTAACGGAATTTATAATTGCACAATCACAAGCAATAATGAAAGAGTGCATAAAAAGTTGATGGTTTTTAAAGAGTAGTGTAGTATTTTTAAAACAGCTATGTATCGGTTTATAATACTACAATCCCAGTGCGCTGACGATCCAACAAAGGTGCGAACCGTAAATTTTCCAGCTTATGCAGGGCAGGCATTGCGTAAAAAGAAAATTTACGGTTGGCTTTGTTGGTGTCTTTTTCTTTGGTTCGTTTCTTTTGGACAAGCAAAAGAAATGAACAGAGAAGTTACCCTCACCTCCATGCAATGCG